>DASUFC010000136.1:0-37072 GCA_036274755.1 Gaiellaceae bacterium | reverse complement strand
CAGCGTCGCGAGTCGGATCGCGTTGTAGCGGTCGACCGTGAGCGCGGCGGGGACCGGCACGAGCAGCGTCGCGAGCAGGACGTAGCGCCAGAAGAGGCTCTGCCGTTCCCGGACGAGCACGAGGACGATCCCGACGAGCGCGAGAGCGACTACTGCGCCATAGAGCGCGCCATAGCCGCCGTTGTGGATGTACGGCGCCGGATCGCCCGCCGTCGTCCAGTGCCACGGATTGATGTCGCGGAGCCAGTCCCCGATCGCGTGCACGACGAGGGCGGCGCCGGAGCGGCCGTCCCGCGCGATCGTGGTCGCGTCGTAGCGGGCGGTGAGGTTCCCCGGGTGTCGCAGCCGATAGACGCCGAGCGGCACGAGCGTCGCAAGGAAGGTCGCCCACGCCGAGAGCAGGAAGCGCCACCGGCCATCGCCTGCGAACACGGCGAGTGCGACGGCCAAGAGCGGCCCGAGCAAGCGGCTCCCCGTGTACGAGTACGTGACGAGGCCGATGAGCGCTCCCGATGCAGCGCCCGGCCCGATGGCGTACCGCTCGAGGCGCGTGACGCGCTCGAGGACGAGCAGGAGGGCGACGACGAAGAGGGGCTGCGTGGTCGCCTCGATCGCGAACCTCCCGAGCTCGAACAGCCACGGCGTGAAGGCTGCGAGGAGCAGCACGACGACTCCGACGACCCAGCTGCCGCTGAGCCTCCGGGCGAGGACCCCGAGCAGCAGGACCGCCGCGAGCACGAGCACCGCCGATAGTCCGCGCGCGGCCGTCTGACTCGGGCCGGTCACCCTGAACACGCCGGCGAGAAGATAGGGATACACCGGGCTCTTGTAGTCGTCGAACGAGCGGAAGAAGAGCGGGAGCCGCGCGCCGTCCTCGTCGCGCAGGCTCGTCGAGAGCGTGTAGGCGTTGAGCGACAGCGCGGCCTCGTCGCGGTGGTAGCCCGGCGGGTTCGAGGGCGTGATCCAGAGCTGGAACGCGACCGCGGCGAGTATCGCGCCGAACGCGAGAAGGACGGTAGGCCGCTCGACGATCGAGCGCACATCGGCGATCGTAGAGTGAGCCGCGGAAGCCGGGCACCGCGATACCCTGCCCCGGTGCGCGTGCTCGTCACCGGCGGCGGGGGCTTCCTCGGCTCGCACCTCGTCGAACGCCTGGAGTCGGACGGGCACGACGTCGTGGTCGCGCGCTCGGCGGACTACGACCTCACGTCGATGGACGACACAGCTCGCATGTTCGAAGACGCGAACGCGGAGCTCGTCTACCACCTGGCGGCCGAGGTCGGCGGCATCGGCGCCAACCGCGCCAATCCCGGCCGCTACTGGTTCGCGAACCTCGCAATGGGAGCGAACGTGCTCGAGCAAGCGCGGATCCAGGGGGCACCGAAGCTCGTGATCGTCGGGACCGTGTGTGCCTATCCGAAGTTCGCGAGCGTCCCATTTCGTGAGGACGCGATCTGGGACGGGTACCCCGAGGAGACGAATGCGCCGTACGGCGTCGCGAAGAAGGCCGTCCTCGTCGGCGCGCAGGCGTACCGCGCGCAGTACGGCCTCGACGCGATCTTCCTCCTGCCGACGAACCTCTACGGGCCGGGCGACAACTTCGATCTGGAGACGTCGCACGTCATCCCCGCGCTCATCCGCAAGATGGTCGAGGCGGACGAAGAGGTCGTCCTGTGGGGAGACGGCTCGCCCACCCGCGAGTTCCTCTACGTCGACGACTGCGTCGAGGGTCTCGTCCTCGCGGCCGAACGCTACGACGGCCCCGATCCGGTGAACCTCGGTGCGGCGCGCGAGATCTCCATCCGGGAGCTGGCCGAGCTGATCGGCCAGGTCGTCGGCTACGAAGGCCGGATCGTGTGGGACACCGACAAGCCGAACGGGCAACCGCGACGCAGCGTCGATCCGAGCCGCGCGCGCGAGCTGTTCGGGTTCGAGGCGAAGACGTCGCTGCGTGAGGGCATCGAGCGCACCGTCGCCTGGTATCGGTCGGCGGTCGCCGGTGTCGGTACGACGTAGAGGGGCCTCGGCCGCCGCGGCGGGCGGCAGGGCTGTCGACTGGCTCCTCGCCCGACCGCGCGTCGTCCTCGGAGCCCTCGTGGTCGCCCAGGTCGCCGCGGTCGCGATTCTCGCGCTCTCGATCGCGCACAACGGGTGGGTCTGGTTCCAGGGCGGCGACCAGATCTGGATGACGACGTCGGGCTGGCTGCTCGGCCAGCGCGAGCTGCCACCGACCGAGATCGGCTACCTCTGGCCCGCCGCGCAGGCACCTGTCACGTGGGTGACCGGACCGACGTACGTCCAGCCCCTTCCGGTGCTGATCCTCGCTCAGGTCCTCGTGCTCGGGCCGATCGCGCTCCTCTGCGTATACGGGATCGCGTCCCGGATCGGGGGCCGCCTGCTCGGCTACTGGGCGTCGCTCCTCTGGGTCGTCGCGCCATTCGCGGTCATCCCGCTCTTCGTCGATCGGTACCACGAGCGCTGGATCGAGCAGTTCCTGCCGCAGGCGCTCGGACTCACCGCCATGGCCGACTTCCCGTCGATGGTGCTCGTGCTCGCGGGCGCACTCTTCGTCACGCGTTCGCTCGACGAGGACCGCATGCCGGATGCCGTGCTCGCCGGTGTCCTCATCGGCGCCGCCGCGGGGCTGAAGCCGCCGAACCTCCTCGTCGCAGCCGGTGTGGTGCTCGCGTACGTCGTTGCACGCCGATGGCGGGAGGGCCTCGCGTGCATGATCGCGATCGCGCCCGGCCTCCTCGTCCTCCTCCTGTGGAAGGTGCGCGGTCTGGGGCAGATCCCGGCATTCGCTCTCGACGGGACCCATCTCGCGTCCGGGTCCCAGCCGCTCGCGATCGACGCGCACCTCGACCGCTACTTCGATCTCGATCTCGAACACTGGCGCAAGCAGATGGACGACCTGCGCGAGTTCTTCTGGAGTCAGCGCCTCGTCCAGTGGGCTCCATTCGCCGGCCTGATCGCCGTCCTCCGTGTGCGGCGCGGCCCGATCGCGGCGTTGCTCGGCGGCTGGCTCGCCGCATTCCTCGTCGTGAAGGGGTTCTCGGAGCGGGCGACGATCGAGTCCGGCTCGTTCTGGCGTCTGCTGATGCCCGCGTGGCCGGCGTACCTGCTCCTCTTCGCCTCGATCCCCCTGCTCGTTCCGACGCTCGCCCACCGCCTCGGCGCGCGTGTCCAACCGGTGACGAGCGGCGTCGTGTCCAGGCACTGGATCGCCGTCGCGGCGATCGCCCTCGTGCTCGTCCCCGGCGTGGCGATCGCAGCCTCCTCGCCGCTCACCAGGGAGCAGGCTCGGGCGCAGACCGTCGTACAGACCTTCGACAGCGGGAACATCCTCACGCCGGTCGACGGGGGGGTGCGTCTCACGGTGCGCCGCGAGGGCTCGGCGGCACGTCTCGAGTGGTCGGGCGGTGGGCCGTGGAGAGCGAAGGTGTTCTACCGTGTCTACCGCCACGACGAAGGCTCCGACACGACCTGTTTCCAGTCGGGCGCAGTCGCCTGGTACTGCAATCTGTATGGGAACCCGATCGCGACGACGCGGGGCCTGTCCTACGTCGACCCCTCGGCGCCGGAGACCGCGACGTACCGCATCGGGGTCGGGACGAACTGGATCGACGACCCGGAGGCCGGCGACGTCTTCGCCTTCAGCCTTCCGGTGGCCGTGAGCGGCTGAGCCGCTCCTCGAGCAGCGCGACCCGTTGCGCGAGATCGACGTTCTCGTCGGTCAGGCGCGAGATCACGGTCGAGTAGTGCAGGAGCACGAGGAAGATGAACAGCGTGGCGACCGCGAAGAGCACCGCAGGTGGATAGCTCGTGACGCCGAGCCAGCCCGCGATCGTGTTCAGCCCGCCTCGCCAGACCGACAACACGAGGAGCACGAGCCCCGTCGCGAGCCACAAGAGCGCGTAGCGCTCCTTCAGCCGCCGTCCGCGCACGAGCTCGACCACGACGAGGATGAGGACGATCGACGCGATCGCGCCGACGATGGTGACGCGAATCGGCGTCAACGCCGGGCGACCTCGAGCCGCGGGTAGCGCCGCAGGCTGGCGACGAGCAGGGCGAGCATGACCTTGACGATGTAGTAGAGCGACCGGACGAACGTGATCGAGGACGTTCCCGCCTGGCGCTCCCGCATGTCGACCTGGACCTGGACGAGGCGCAACCCGCTCCGCAGTGCGACGAGCGTCGCCTCGACCTCCGGGTAGTCGTGCGGGTACTCGGCTGCGAACAGGTCGATCGCCGTCCGGTTCAGCGCGGAGAACCCCGACGTCGTGTCCGTGACCTTCTCTCCGCCGAGGAGCGAGACGAGACGCGCGAACACGCGGATGCCGATCCGACGGCCGAACGGAGGACGGTAGGCGCCGTCGGGGTCGACGAATCGCGACCCGATGACGAGATCGGCCTCGCCGGCGCCTACCGGCGCGAGCAGCTTCCCCAGCTCGCCGGCTTCGTGCTGGCCGTCGCCGTCGAGGCGGACTGCGACCTCGTACCCCTCGTCACGCGCGTACCGAAACCCGGTCTGCACGGCTCCGCCGATGCCGACGTTGAACGGAAGCTCGAGCACGGTCGCGCCATGCGCGCGGGCGACGTCGGCCGTGTCGTCGGTCGAGGCGTCGTCCACGACGACGACCTCGATCGCCGCGTCGAAGGCACGGATGTCGTCCACCACGCCGCCGATCGCGCCGGCCTCGTTCCAGGCGGGCACGACCGCGACGACCCGGGTCACGCTGCGACCCCGGCCTCGAGCCCGACGAGCTCGAGCAGACGGCGCGCACGATGTGCGTAGGTGTGCTCGTCGAGCACGCGCTCGCGGGCGAGCCTGCCCATCGCCTCGGCCTGGCCCGGGTCGGAGACCAGCTCCCGGTACGCGGAGACCGCCTCCTCTGTCGAGGAGACGACGACGAGTTCCCGTCCCGGCTCGAACCAGCGCTCGATCCCTTCGTGCGGGTTCGAGACGATGGCCGCGCCCGACGAGGCGAGCTCGAACGGCCGTGCGGTGGACGAGCGCGGAACCGTCGCGTGCGGTCGCCGTGTGAGGTTGAGGTTCACGCGGGCCGCCGAGATCGCGCGAGCGAAGACGTTGAACGGGATGTCGCCGAGCATCCGCGCCGAGCCGGTGTCGCCCTGGAAGTCGAGCCCGCCGAGCGCGAAGTCGAGCTCCGGCGCGAGACGCGACGCATCGCCGACCATCGTCCTCATCCAGTCGCGACGGAACTTGTCGCCGTAGCCGTAGAAGAACACGTCGACCTCCTTCTCGACGGCCTGAGGCGCGAAGAACTCGGGGTCGGCGCCCCAGTAGAGCGCCTCGGCGCGCCGCGCCCCGAGCTCGAGCAGCCGTCCGAGCCCACCCTCGGAGTTCGACAGCAGGAGGTCGTACTCCCACGGATCGGCGCCGTGGTACGGGTTGAAGCCCGTGTCCATGCCGCCGAACTCGGGGAGGCTCATGGGAACGTCGCCGTCGTAGAAGACCACCGGGATCCCGTACTTCTCGCGAAGGTCGTTCGGAATGCCGCGCAGATGCGCCATGGGGATCGTGAACACGATCAGGGCGTCCGGCCGCTCCCGCTCGACGAGCTGCTCGAGGTGCCGTTTCCAGCGCGGTGTGACCCAGCGCGCGATCGTCTCGCGGGTGAGCTTGTCCAGCGCCGACTCGTCCGGGTGCGACTCGTCGCGACGCAGGTAGCGGTCGCCCTTGAGCCGTGCGACGACATCGCGAACGGCCTGGTAGGACTCGCCCTCGCGGAACGTCGGGTTCGGCGCGGTGCGCCACCACGGCGACTCGACGGGACGACCGCGATACGGCGTGACCACCAGGTCGACGCCGGCGTCGTACATCCCCTTCCACAGCTGCCACCAGGCCGGCGTGCAGCCGTACCGGAAGTCGAGGTCGATCGCGGAAGCCGCGGCGAGGATCTTCGTCGTCCGCATCAGTACGCACCGCGCCTCGTGAGGACTGCCGGGATCGTCTTGGCGATGATCGAGATGTCGAGCCAGATCGACCAGTTCTCGAGGTAGGTGAAGTCGAGACGGACGAGGTCGTCGAACGAGAGACCCGACCGGCCCGAGATCTGCCAGAGGCCCGTCATCCCCGGCAGTACGCGATAGCGCGTGCGATGCCAGTCCTCGAGGAGCCGGTAGTCGCGAAGCGGCAGGGGCCGCGGGCCGACGAGGCTCATCTCGCCCTTCACGACGTTGACCACCTGCGGGATCTCGTCGAGCGAGAATCGGCGCAGGAAGCGGCCGACACCGGTCACGCGTGGGTCGTCACGGATCTTGAAGAGCGCGCCCTCGGCCTCGTTCGCGTCCTCGAGTTCGGCCTGCAGCTCGTCGGCGCCGGCCACCATCGTCCGGAACTTCAGCATCCCGAACTCCTTCTCGCCGACCCCGACCCTGCGATCGACGAAGATGACCGGCCCGCGCGACCCGAGCTTGATCGCGATCGCGATCAATAGCCAGATCGGAAGGCCTACGACGATGACGACGAGGCTGACCACGAGGTCGAAGCCGCGCTTCACCGCCCAGTCCCAGCCCGTGAGCACGGGCGGCCGCAGCTCGAAGAGCGGGGCTCCCTGTCCGGGCACGTACTCGCCGCGCTGGACGAGCAACTCGGTCGTGTCGGGAGCGAGTCGCACCTTGATGCCCTGACGGTGGGCCTGCTCGACGACCTCGAGCACGGTTCGCTCGTCGAAGTCGGCCTCGGTCAGGATGATCTCGTCCGGCCGCACCTGGGCGAGGACGAGTGGGAGCTCCTCCCGCGGCCCGAGGAGCACCAAGCCGGGTACCGCGTCGGGCGCGACGATTCCCACGAACTCGTAGCTCAGCCCACCTCGCGCGCTCGCGAGCGACGTCCGAAGCCTCGAGAGGCTGTCGCCGGCTCCGACGAGCACGACGCGGCGCCTGATCCCGGCAGCGCGCATGATCTCCAGCGAGACGGACTCGTACGCGGCCCGCAGCAGCGAGATCGCGATCGCACTGACGACGACGGACGTCGGGATCAGCCCGGACGTCGTGAAGTCGTAGCCCGTTCCGAGCCCGAACGCCAGCACGATGAGCGCGACGACGATCAGGCAGGCCAGGATGCGCCCGGCGCCTGGCCGAAGCTCACGCTGGCGGTACAGGCCTGACTGGGCGAAGACGAGGATCGTGATCGGAGCGGCGAACTTGAGCCACTCCGCCGGGCCCTCGCGCCAGAGGAGACCCCACAGGATGTCGCCGCCGCCGGCGATGACCTCCCGCAGGACGAGGGCGAGGTAGATCCCGAGCGCGAGGCCGACCACGTCGAGGGCAACGAGCGCACCGATCGACGCGACCCGGCGCAGCGCAGTGCTGATCGGCCCGCGGGAGAGCAGGTACAGGCGCGAGGCGCGGACGTCGCGTTCCGTCGTCGGCGGCCCCGGCGCCTCACGCGACATCTCTGCCTGCGGAGCGACTTTGCCGGGCACGCAGGAAGTCTAAGTCCGGGCCACGTCGTCCCACCGGATGCGGGGCGCCTCGGGGAGTGCGCGCGCGGCGAGCTCGACGAGATCGGTGACCGTCGCGCGCCGCGCGAGGAGGCGTAGGACGAAGCCGAGGAGCACTCGTCGCCGTCGGTCGAGCAGGTCCGTATCGTGGAAGTACACGTGCAGGAGCGGCGGCAGGTCGCGCGATCGCAGCGCCCGCGTGACGTCGCCGAGCGTATGGGTCGTCGGGATCGCGCGAAGCACGGAACCGGACGGAAGCTCGACGTGAGCCGGCGCGTCGAGGGATGCCCAGCGCTCGCCCGGCGCGAGATAGGACGGCCTGGACGCCCGCGGCGTGCAGTCGACGTACTCCAGCTCTGCGCACGCTCCCGCGACCTCTGCGTCCGTGTACCAGCCGCCGCCACAGAACAGCGTCGGCCCAAGACGGAGCTCGCGCAGATGCTCACCTTCCGCGCGAACACGCGCCGCCGTTTCCCCGCCGGTCGGACGCGCGTGGTCCGGAGCCGTCCAGTGCGTGTGATGGCCGAGCGGGCCTTGCGTCGCTGCGATCCGCGCCCGTGCGAGCCACGTCGTCTCGTCCTCGTCGTACGCCGGATCGGGCGGCCGGATCAGCGCGGCGATGCGGAACCCACCGGGGGCCGATGCCTGCACCGTGCAGAACCTGGCCCAGACGTCGTCGTCGAGCAGTCGCTCAACGTGACAGGACGCGACCGCGTACCGTTCCCGCGACGTGGCGCCCATCGTCGTCGAAGTATCGCTGGCTCCCTAGATGAAGCGCTCCACGGGCGCGGTCGTGGTCGTCGTCGCGGCGGCGCTTCCACGTCTCCTGGTGCTGATGCGCGAGCGCGGCACGATCCTCGACGAGTTCGTCGACAAGAGCGACCGCTTCGCCACGACCCTCGTCGATCATGGCACGTTCGGGTTCCTCCCCGGCGTCCCGTCCGCCTACACACAGCCGCTGTACGGCTGGTTCCTGGCCGCGATCTACTTCCCCTTCGGGCGCTCGTGGCTCGCGGTCGGGATCGCCCAGGTCGTCGTCGCCGTCGCGACCGCGCTCCTCGTCTTCGAGATCGGCACGCGGCTCCGCTCGACGGGCGTCGGGCTCGTCGCTGCCCTGATCACGACTCTCCATCCGTACGTGATCTGGCACGACGTGCATCTGAACCGCGAGCTCCTCGACGGGCTCGTCCTCGCGGCGCTCACGCTCGCCGCGCTCGCCGCGTACGAACGGCGATCGCTCCCACTCGCGGCGACGACCGGGGCGCTCGCGGGGATCGCGATCCTCGGCAACGCGCGTCTCGTCCTCCTGCCCGTCGCGCTCGCCGTCTACCTGGCCTGGCGCCTGCCACTGGGTCACGCGCTCACCGCCGCCGCGCTCGTCGTCGGGATCGCAGCGCTCGTCGTCGCGCCGTGGGTCGTCCGCAACAAGGTGCAGGTGGGCTGCTACGCGATCACGACGGACGCGCGGGCTCTCTGGAAGGCGAACAACGAGAAGACGCGCGCAGTGCTCGACCGAGGCGGCTGGATCGACGACGTGCCCGCGCTCCCCGGCGCGCCGCCGTGGCCCGAGCTCGCCGCGGATCTGACGCTCGCGGGCGAGCCGACCTCCGTCGACGAGTGCGCTCAGATGACGCTCTACCGGCGCGAGGTCGTCGACTTCTGGCGCGAGCACCCGAGCGAGAAGGGATTGCTCGCGGTCCAGGCGACGCGGATGCTCTGGAGCCCGTTCCCGCGGGAGTCGGACGAGAGCGGAAGCGGCAGCGCGCGTCTGGCGCGGCGGACGGTCGAGCCGGCGTTCGTCGTCGCCCTGTACGTGCTCGCCCTCGCCGGCGTCTTCCTCGCGCCGGCGTACTTCGTCGGCCTCGCAGCGGTGCTCCTCGCGTACAACACGCTGGCGGCGATGGTCTTCGCCGGGTCCGCCCGCTACCGGACGCCGTGGGACTTCCTGCTCGCGCTCCTCGCTGCGTTCGCGCTCTCGTGGGGCTGGGAGCGCATCCAGAGCCGGCGGCGGCGGTACTACGTCGGCGCGGGCTCGAGCGCGCGGACGTAGAGCTCCTCGGTCCGCTCGACGCACCGCTCGGGCGTGAACTCGGCGAGCGCGCGCTCGCGGCCGGCCATCCCCATGGCCCGTGCGCGCCCGAGATCGGATGCGAGCTCGACGATGGCGTCGGCGAGCGCCTCGGCGTCGGCGGACGGCACGACGAGACCGGTCCGACCGTCGTCGACGATCTCGGGAAGCCCTCCCACCGCGCTGGCGACGACCGGCCGCGCGCGCTCCATCGCCTCGAGGGCGACCATCCCGAAGCCCTCCCCGAGGGAGGGGACGACCGCGATGGCTGCGTTCTCGAACGCTCCGGCCACCGGCGACACGAATCCCAGGAAGCGCACCGCGTCCTCGACGCCGAGCTCCCGCGCGTACGCCTGCAGCGCGGGCGCGAGCGGGCCGCGACCCGCAACGTCCAGCGTGATCCCCGGCACCCGCGCGCGTGCCTGCGCGAGCGCGCGCAGCAGGACGAGGTGGCCCTTGATCGGAATGAGACGGCCGACGCAGACGAGCCGCGGCTCCGAGCCGGAGTAGGGCGCAGCGTCCCCGCCGGAGGAGATGCCGTAGTGCACGATCCGGAAGTCCTCGACGGAGAAGCCCTCAGTCTCCGCGAGGTAGTTCGCGAGGCCCTGCGAGATCGCGATGTGGACGTGCGCGAGCGATCCGACCGAGCGATCCGCGAACCCGAACCACCTGCCCTCCCGAAACTCGTTGAAACCGTGCTTCGTCGAGAGCCGGAGAGGAACGCGCGCCGCCGCTCCCGCGAGCTGCCCGTAGACGTCGGCGTGAACGAGGTGCGTGTGCAGGATCCGCGGGCGAGCCCGTGCGAGATACGCAGCGACCTCGCCGAAGGCGATCGGGTCGACGTCGGCCCGCAGTCGCACATCGTCGACCGGTACGCCCTTCGCGCGCAATGCCTCGGCGAAGTCCCACGCTCCCGGCTCGTCCTCGTGGAGCATGAGGAACCGGACGTCCCAGCCCCGCTCTCGCAGGTCGGGCAGCAGTTGGAGCAAATGGGCCTCGGAGCCGGAGATCCCGGCGACCTTCTGCGTGTGCAGGACGACGCCGTCGATCACGAGATCCCCGCGGCCTCGAGAACCCCGCGCGCCCACGACCGAACCGAGTGACGCTCGGCGACGCGTGCGTGGAGCGTCTGCCCGAGGGTGGCGCGCTCGGTCGACGTCATGGCCGCGAGCGCCGTGATCCGGTCGGCCAGGGATCCGGGGTCCCAACGCGTGAAGCGCTGCTCGGCGCCGAGCAGCTCGTCGAAGATCGGGTTGGACGCGAGCACGGGAAGGCACGCAGCCGACGCCTCGTAGACGACCTTGTCCGGGGCACCGGCGCGCATGTTGTTGACGAGGGCATCGTGCTCGGCGAAGAGCGCCGGGAGCTCGTTTCGCGGGACGGAGTCGCCGATCGTGACGCGCTCCTCGAGACCGAGCTCGGCCACGACCTGCTCGAGCTCGCCCCGATGCGCTCGTTCCTCCTCGGACAGCGCCGGACCGTGGACGCGAAGCTCGACGTCGTCGCCGGCGAGCGGGACGGCGGCGACCACGACGTCGAGACCTTTGGCCGTCGAGTAGCGGCCGAGCGCGAGGAGCCGGGTCCCGGTGCCCGCCCGAGGCGGAGAGCAGGGGAACTCGTCGAGGTCGATGCCGTGCCCGATGGCGCGAAGCTTCCTCGACGGGAGAGGAAACGACCGCTCGTCGACACTGACGATCGCGGTCGCTGCGCGCTCGGCCGCCTCGAGCAGACGGCTGCGGCGCCAGTGCGTGAACCAGAGCACGAGCGGGACGCCGAGCGGACGGACGAACGGCGCGGCGAGCACTGCGTAGATCGGGCACATGTGCGCGACGACGGCTCCGTCGCGCAACCCGGGGAGCTCGCGCACGAGCGCCGCCTCGAACCGCGCCCCGCGCAGCGCCTTGTGCCCGGCGCGGAACGTCCGCACGCGGCAGTTCTCCGGTAGCACCCCGGGCACGGCCCCGTCTGCGAGCACGACGACGTCGTCCACCAGTTCCGCGAGCGCGCGGATCTTGGGCACCGTCGCCGCCAGCGCCGGATGGCGAGGGTCGACCTGCTGGGTGATGAAGACGAGTTTTCGCACGGGCTGCGGAGTAGTGGCGATGCGGCCGCGGACGCGGCCGCCTTCAGGGATCTTCGCGCGCACGGGGAGCCCGCGCTAGCGGATCCCCGGGCTTGCGCCCTAGAAGAAGTCGAAATCGCCGAGAGTGAAGTGCCAGGCGTCGGGGGACTCGTCGATGTGAGCGTCGTCGTGAAGGGGCTTGCCGATGAAGCGCAGCTTCTTGTTGGTGGGCGCGAAGCCTGCACGGAGGAGCGCGCGACGCTGCGCAGGGCCGCGCGGCGGCAGGAGCACCAGCGCGTCTGCGCCCCCGTCGACCTCGGCGACGGCACGTGAGACGAGCGCCCTGACGGCCGCTCCGTCGTCCGGGGCCGCGACGAGGTCGGCCAGGAACCCGGCGGAGACTCCGTGCTTGTACGTATGGCCCACGACCGCAACGCCCGCGAGCCTCCCGTCGCGGTACGCGCCGAAACAACGGTAGTCGCGAGGCGACTCGACGTAGCGCCACTCGAAGTACGCCGCATCCCGCACGAAGTGGCTGCCGTACGCCTCAGCTGCTCGCGCACCGAGCGCGTCCATCTCCCGGTCGAAGTGCTGTATCGGCCGCACCTCGAGGCCGTGCACCGCCCGAATCCTGTCGTCGGGCGCGCGCATCCCGCCGCGACCGCCCTCGCGCCCGAGCGCGTACCGGACGACACCCGAGAGCCGCAGCGGCCGCGCCCAGAGCCGCAGGCGCGGAAGATCGATCCAACCGAGCCTGCCGACGAAGATCGGATGCGAGTTCGCATTCGGGAACGTCACGGTCAGCGGCGACCCGGACTCCGCGGCGGCGGCCTCGTTGACGTCCTCGAGCGTCGAGAAGACGCCCTGACCGCGATAGCGCTCGTCGGTCGCGACGTTGACCGGGATCGCGAGGCGCGTCTCGACTCCCTCGAGGCGCGTCGAGAAGAAGCTCATCGCGGCGACGCCGACCACGTCGCCGCCGTCGACGGCAAGCGAGACGATCCCCTCCCCACCAGGGTTGCGGTCGAACCACCACGTGAACTCCTCGTCGGAGAGCTGCGTCGTCCCGACCCGCGCGAGCAGCGCGACGAGCGACGCCCGCCACTCCGGCGTGTAGCGAACGACCTCGAAGCTCATCGAGTGGCGGTTCCGAGCACCTTGTTGAAGGCGCGGCGGGCGTACGTCCCGGGAACGGTGTCCTTCATCGAGATGAGGTCGCAGGCACCCGACAGGACCAGCTCGAACGTCCGCGGCGGATACGGCTCGACGTTGTAGCGCCGCAGCCGGAAGCGATCCGTCTGCGGGCCGTTGGCCCCCGATACGGACGTGAAGCCGAGCGAGTACCCCGCCTGCTGCACGAGCGAGACGTGCTCGGGGCGGTAGTCGGCGAGCGAGCCCTTGACGAAGGCGTATGCATCGACCTGCCTGCCGAGCCGCTCCTCGAGGCGCAGCTTCGAGAGCGCGATCTCGCGAGCTGCCTCGGCCGGGTCGAGCTCGGAGACGGGCCGGTGCGCGATCCCGTGCGACTCGACGCGGATGCCACCCGCCTCGAGCGCGGCGAGGTCGTCCCAACCGACCGTCTCGTTCCGCACGCCGATCGCGCGCAGCGCCTCCTCGTGCGGAAGCGGCCGGTCGTCGTCCAGGTACCCGATGGGCACGAAGATCACGGCCGGGAAGCCGTGGCGCTGCAGCACCGGAAGCGCGTTCTCGAGGTTGTCGCGGTAGCCGTCGTCGAAGCTGACGAGCACCGCCCCCTCGGGAAGCGGGGCTCCGTCGACGTAGTGGTCACGAACCCGATCGAGGGAGACGGGCACGTACCCGAGCTCTCCCAGGAGCTCCATCTGCTCGGCGAACACGTGCGTCGGGACCGTCGTCCTGTTCGGCTGGAGGTCGTTGACCTTGTGGTACATGAGCACGCGCAGCGTGCGCTGCTCACCCTCTCCGTCGAGCGCGCCCACACCGCTGACCGTCTCGCCGATGGCGCGGTAGGCGCCGTTCTTCAGCAGCTGCTTGGCCCTGTCCGCGCGCATCGGTTGAGTGTAGGCGGGCGACCTGCGACGAACGGGTCGCTACGCCGTGACCGCGTCGACGAGGTCGTGAATGCGCCGCGCGTAGTCCTCCGGCGTCGCGAGCCACGGCCGGACGGCCTCGTGCGCGGCTGCACCGAGCCGCTCGGCAACCGAGGGATCAGAGAGGACGTGCACGAGCGCATCGGCGAGCGCACCCGCGTCGCCGGGTTGCACGAAGAGACCGGTGACGCCGTCCTCCACGATGTCCGGGATGCCACCGACGCGGCTCGCGACGACGCCGCGGCCTCGGCAGAACGCCTCGACGACGACGCGGCCGAGCCCTTCCGAGCGGGAAGGAAGCACCAGCACCGTCGCCTCGTCCAGCGCGCGGGAGACCTCGGGCGTCGGCAGCGACTCGGTCCACCTCGTCTGGCCCGGCAGCTCCGCCACGAGCCGCTCGGGCACGGCGCGCATCGTCCCGCGGCCGACGAGGTGGAGCTTCGCGTCGGGCACGCGCGGTGCCGCGAGCCGCCATGCGTCCGCGAGGACGTCCACAGCCTTGTAGCGCTCGAGGACTCCGACGAAGAGCGCGACCGGCCGCTCCGGCATCGGCTCGACGTCGCGCTCGACGAACGCCTCGAGGTCCATGAACGCGGCGAACTCGGCGGTCGGCTCGGCGCCGGCCTCCCGAACGAGCCGCGACGTGTAGCCGGAGATCGTCCGCACGCCGTCGCTTCGCCGCAACCCGTAGCGGGCGAGCGCGTCCGCGAGCGGGGCGAGCGCCCTGCGCCGCGACGAGCCATAGAGACGCGTGGGAGCGGCCGGGTCGCCGTGGATGTCCGCGACGACCTTCGTCGGCACGCGGGCGAGTCTACGACCGACGAGGCAGAGGGCTGCCTCCTGCGCGCCCTGCGCGAGGACGGCATCCGGTCGGAACGTGCGCAGCTCACGCGCGACGCGAAACGGCAGCAGCGCGTAGTAGACGGGGCCGTCGAGGACACGGGGGCGGATCGGCCGTGCGAGGCTGAAACGAGGATCGGAGCCACGACCGCCGGCAGCGGTGCCGAGCACCCGCACGTGGAGTTCCGCCTCGAGCGCGTCGAACTTCTGCGCGAGCGACGCGGACAGCGGCAGCGAATAGCGAGACCGCCCGACCATGAGCAGCCGCTTCCTCACGCGGCGGCCTCCTTCTCGAGCGCGGACTCGATCGCCGTGAAGACGGCGTCCTCCGAGTAGCCCTCGACCGACCCAGGCGCCGCACTGGACAGCCTCGCTCTCAGCTCGGCGTCGGAGAAGAACCGCTTGATCGCGGCCGCGAGCGCCGCCTCGTCACGAGGCGGGACGAGGAGGCCGTTTTCGCCGTCGACCACGACCTCCGGCACCCCGCCGACCGCCGTGGCGATCACCGGGCAGCCGACCGCGAGCGCCTCGACCACGGTGTGCGGAAAGTTCTCCCAGGCCGAGGAGAGCACCGACGCGTCGGCAGCGCGGAAGAGCCGGAGCACGGTGTCGCGCGGGACGCTCCCGAGGAAGCGCACGCGGCCGTCCAGGCCGAGATCGAACGAGCGGCGCTCGAGCACCCCGCGGTCCGGGCCGTCGCCGGCAACGAGCAGGGTCACCTCGGGGACATTCGCGATCGCCGCCAGCAGGGTGTCCACGGCCTTCTGCGGCCCGAGCCGCCCCGCGAACACGAGCACGTCCCCGACGAGCTCGAGCTCGGCTCGCAGCACCTCGCGGTCGGGTAGCTGCGGAACCGCGGGCGCAGGGTTCGGAAGCACGGACGAGCGCGCGGGATCGATGCCCCAGCGAAGCGCGACGTCACGCAGGTACGCGCTCGGGCAGAAGACGTGCCGTGCGCTCCGCAGCGCGGCGTTCCGCGTCGCCCGCAGGAACCGCGTGCGCACGTCGCCGGAAACGCGCTGAAACTCGTCCAACGTCCCCGCGTACCGACCGGATCGTGTCGCGCGCTCGAAGACCTCGTCGGAGACGAGCTTGACGACGAGCGGACGCCGAGCCAGGCGTGCGCCCATGGCGGATCGCCGGATCATGCTCGTCGCGTAGACGACGTCCGAGCGACGCGCCGCCGAGCGAACGAGCAGCGCCGCTCGCAGGTGGCGAAGCGGAGATCCACGCGAGGCCCAGCGAACGGGGTACGAGCGCGCGGCCGGAGCGACGGACGCGGTCGTCACCACCTCGACCTCGTGGGCGCGGCCCGCCAGGAAGTCGGCCAACGCGGGCGCGTGGCTCGCCGGGCCGCCGGGATCCGGAGGCCATATCCCCGAGACGACGACGACCCTCACGAGGGAAGCGCCTCGCTCCGGAGCGGCTCGGTGGCGCGCACCTCGTCGCGAAGCCGCACGAGCACGACGGCCCACGCGAGGGCGAACGCGATCGTCGAGAGCAGGACGGCGACCGCCGCGCCGGTGGCTCCCCACTCGAGGCCGAAGAGCGCCGCGAGGGGGATCGCGACGAGCGCCTCGATCCCGTGCGTCACGATCCGCAAACGCGGACGGCCGACCGTCACCGGCAGTGACTTCGTCCAGCCGAGCGCGAACTGCACCGCCGCGGCGACGAGGATGATCCGCGCGGCCGTCACGGCGCCGTCGTACTCCGAGCCGAAGACGACGCGCACGAGCCACGGCATCAAGACGAAGAACACCGGGACGGCGACGAGCATGAGCGCGGCAGCCCACTTCGTGTAGCTGCGCACGCCGGCGAGGACGCGTGTCCTCTCCCCCTTCTCCCAGTCGCGCGTCTGCTCGGTCATGAGCATGAGCCGGGCGGGGGAGCTGGCCGCGGCGAGCCCTGTCTGCGGAGTCTGCGCGATGCTGAAGAGACCGACCTGGGTCGGACCGGTCACGATGCCGAGCACGAGCGGAACGAGCGTCGTGCGCAGTGAGATCACACCGGTCGCGATGCTCGACTGGACGACGAAGGACCGGATGCCGGGCACGTCCTCTGCGAGCGGCCGTGGGGGCGCGGCGGGAAACCGGCGCAACGCCACCGTGCCGACGAGCGTGATCGCGATCGTCGAGACGAGTTGTGCGACGACGATCGCGACGAGCGTCTCGGTCGCCCCGTACGGAGCGGCTACGAGGATCGCCAGCAGTCGGAGCGCCGCGGACCCTGCCTGATAGACCCCCCGCAGGTCGTAGCGGCTGTGCAGGAGCAGCGCGGTCGCACCGACGTTCTCGGACGACTGGACGAGCGGGAGGAGCGCGGCCGCGAGCAGTGCCTGCTCGACCCCCGCCTCGTCGAAGATCCGATCCGCGAAGGGGGCGATCAGGACGAGCAGCACGGTCGCGAGGACACCGCCGACGATCTTGATGAGCAGGGCCTGCCGGAACAGGCGACGGAGCCGACCCCAGTCCTGTGACGCGACGTACCGGAAGCCGTACTTCGTGAGCGACTCCTCGACGGTGAGGTCGAGCAGGATCTGGAAGAAGCCGACGGCGAAGAGCGCCGTCGCGAACACGCCGAACTCCTCGAGCCCGAGCTGTCGCGCGGCGACGATCCTCCCGAGGATCCCGCATGCGACGGCGGCGTAGATCCACGCAGCCGTCGCGGACCGGCGCCGGAGGAGCCGAGAGGACATCGGGGCGTCAGTGTAGGGAGGCCGCCGCTCGGACCTGCCCGGCGGACCCAGCCCTATAGTGGCGCGGGTGGCGACGGACGTGGTCGACGGCGTACGTTCCTCCCCCGCGAGCGTTCGCAACCTCGTCGACCGCGATGCGGTGGGAGCGTGCGTGCTCGCAGCGGCCGTTCCGTTCGTGTTCCTGCACGAGCGCTACCAGCCGGACCTGAGCATTGCCGCCGGGTCGACCACCCTGGACGTACGGCTCTCGGACCTCGCGCTGCTCGCCGTGCTCGTCACGACCATCGGATTCGCCGCACGGCTTGGCCTCGCCCGGCTGCGCGCGGGACGCTGGCTCTGGATCACGGGGCTGGCCCTTCTCGTCTGGCTCGCCTTCCAGACGCTCCGCCCGGCGTCGCGCGACGACCCGCTCTTCGACGAGCACCTCGTGAGCTTCGCGAAGCTCGTGGAGTACTCCGTCCTCGCAGTGGCAGTCCCACTGCTCGTCCGGCGGACCGTCGATCTTGTGATCCTGCTCGGTGCGCTCGTGCTCTGGGGCGCGGTGGCCGTAGCCGTGGGGCTCCTGCAGTTCTTCGGCGTCGACATCTTCGGCGCCTGGAGTGCGGGGTGGCGTCAGCCGTCGTTCCTCGGCCACCACGACCTCGCGGCGCTCTCCGCCGTCGCGCTCGCGCTCGCGGCAGCGGGGATCGTGGCGCGTCGTCGGGAGCTCCCGGCGCAGTCGCTCTTCGCAGTCGCAGCCGTCACCGGCATCGTGGGGCTGATCGTCGCAGGGTCGGTGGCCGCGGTGGGCGGCCTCGCGATCGGTGCGCTCGTCGTGTGGATCGCCTCGCGCAGGCGCTTCGTGCCGGGTGCCCGCCGAACACTGGCTCTCGCCGGCGTGGTCGCGATCGTGGCCGGTGGGGTCGTCGCCGTCCGGGGCGACACGCTCGCCGACTTCGTCCGGTTCCTGGGCATCCGCGGCCACCAGCAACCCGTCGGCGTCGAGTCGTACTCGCAGCGCACCGTGCTCGCCTACATCGGCCTGCGCATCTTCGAGGACCACCCGGTCGCGGGGGTCGGCTGGCTCCGTTCCTCGCGGCCCGACGTCTTCGAGCCGTACCTCGAGGATGCGCACCGGCGGTTCCCCGACGTCGTGGACCTCGCGTTCCCCGCCGCAGGGCGTGAGTGGGGCATTCAGAATCTCTACATCCAGATGGCGGCGGACGCAGGCATCGTCGGGCTCGTGCTGCTGCTCCTCGTGGGAGCGGTAGGCCTCACGCTCGCGTGGCGAGCGGCGATACGCGCTCCCACCCCATGGGCAGCAGGAGCCGGGCTCCTCGTCCTCTGCGCGCTCCTCACCGTCGCCGGGGAGTGGTCGTCGCAGGGGATCGTTCCCGGCATCCCGCTGCAGGCGGCCAGCTGCCTGCTGCTCGGACTTGCGGCAGCCGGTGCTGCCTCGACGGAGACGGCGCGGTGAAAGCGCTCGTCACAGGCGGCGGCGGGTTCATCGGCTCGAACCTCGTCCGTGCACTCCTGGCCCGCGGTGACGACGTGCGTGTCCTCGACAACTTCGCGACGGGGAGCCGCGCCAACCTCGCGGGGCTCGAGCACGAGGTGCAGCTCGTCGAGGGCGACCTGCGTTCGTACGAGCGCGTGCACGCCGCCGTTCGCGGCGCCGAGGTCGTCTTCCACCAGGGCGCGCTCCCGTCCGTCCCGCGCTCCGTCCAGGACCCGCTGACGACGACTGCCGTGAACGTGGAGGGCACGCTCAACGTGCTCCTCGCCGCCCGCGACGAAGGAGTGCGGCGCATCGTCAACGCGTCGTCGTCCTCCGTGTACGGCAACACGGGAAGCCTCCCGCGTGTGGAGACGCAGGCGCCCGACCCGATCTCGCCGTACGCCGTCGCGAAGCTGGCCGCCGAGCGCTTCTGCACCAGCTTCACGCGCGTGTACGGGATGGAGATCGTCTCGCTGCGGTACTTCAACGTGTTCGGTCCCCGGCAGGACCCGACGTCGCAGTATGCCGCGGTCGTCCCGCGCTTCATCCGCGCGGTCGCCGACGGCGCACCCGTGACGATCTACGGCGACGGCGAGCAGTCGCGCGACTTCACGTTCGTGGACAACGTCGTCAGCGCGAATCTCCTCGCGGCGGACGCCGCCGGCGTCAGCGGCGAGATCCTCAACGTCGCCACGGGTGGATCGATCACCGTGAACGCCCTCGCAGACGCAATCGGAGCGCTCCTCGACAGGACGGTCGAGAAAGCCTACGAGCCTGCGCGCGAAGCCGACGTCCGCGCCTCCTGGGCCGACGTCGGAGAGGCGACGCGCCTCCTCGGCTTCGAGCCTCGCGTCGACTTCTCGGACGGTCTGCGCCGCACGGCCGACTACCTCCTCGGAGAAAGGACCTGACATGGGACATGCGTTCGGCTCGCTCGACGAGCTCGGCGACGGCTACGGCTTCCGGAAGGTCCGCAAGCCGCTCGGAGTGACGGCATTCGGCGTGAACGCCATCGTCTACCCGCCCGGGTACGAGGGCTTCCACCACTTCCACGACCTGCAGGACGAGCTGTACTTCGTCCACTCCGGTGAGGCGCGCATGGAGGCGGACGGCGAGGTTCGCACGCTCGGGCCGGGCGGGCTCATGCACGTCGAGTCGACCACGCCCCGCAGGGTCTCCAACGCGAGCGCGACGGAGGACCTCGTTCTCATCGTGGTGGGAGGCAAGGACGGCTACGTCGAGCGCGACGGCCACATGGTCGACGAAGCCGACGTCGAGAGACGCGCTTCGTTCGGCCGATCGGAGAGCACGTAGGGAGTGCGCCTGCGGGCGACCTTCGCTGCGCACGGATCGACAGGGGCGATGGACGGGCAGAGATGAGGATCGTCGACACGTTCCTCTTCTCGGAGCCGCACGAGAAGGAGGTGCTCCTCATCAAGCTCAACCTCGAGGCGCCCCACGTCGTGGAGTGGGTGCTCGTCGAGAACGCGTTCACACACCAGTCCGAGCCGAAGCAGCTCTACGCCCGAGCGATGATCGACGGCGACTCGCGCTTCGAGCCGTTCAAGGATCGCCTCACGGTCATCTCGGGGAGCCACCGGTTTCCGCCCGTCGATCGCACGGGAGACGTCGACGAACAGGGGCTCGCCGCCGATCGGGCGCAACGGGAGCTTGCCCGCGAGTACCTGCTCGAGACATACGGCGACGACACCTGGATACTCGTCTCGGACGCCGACGAGGCGCTGGAGCTCTCCAGCGACCGCGACTACGACTATCTGCGCCGGAAGGTCACCGAGCTCGGAAGCCCGGTCGTCCCGCTCCCCAGGACGCGCTACTGGTACGACATCGACAACCTCTGGCTCGACCGACGCGCGACCACACTCGTCCGGCTCGGTGAGATTCGGAGCCGCGGTGAATCCCTCGGTCACCACCGACAGAAGTGGACGATGCGACCGCTGGCCTGGCCGAGGGCAGTCGTGTACGAGTACTCGTACTGCTATCCGACCGAGCACATCGAGCGGAAATTCCAGTCGTTCGCACACGCCGTGTACGCACCGGAGGAGATCGCTCGCAGCATCTCCTGCAACCACGTCCCCGTCTCTGCTTTCCGGGGCCGCGGGCCGGATCTCATGTCGCATACGTCGTGGTTCAAGAAGGTGAGGCTCAGCCGGAGGAACACGCCCGCGTATGTGCTCCGCAACGCGGATCACCTCCGAACGAACGTCGTACCGCCGAGCTACGAGGCCAATCGCAGGGAGACGTACCCGGAGCTCTTCACCGCCTCGAAGCGCTTCCGACGGCGCTACCGGGAGCTGCGCTGGGCGGCGGGACGCTCGATACGAGCTCTGGCGGACGGCCGCCCCTGAACGCCCAGGAGCGGATCAGCACTCGCGGGGTTCGCCGCGCCCGCCGGCGCCATGACTACGTCCGGCGGGCGCTGAAGACCAGGTCGCGCGCGAAGAGGCGCGCGCTCAGCCGCACGTAGCGGCCACCGACGAAGTCGAGCCGGACGTCGCGGAACTCGTCGAGCAGCTCCCGGATCGAGCCGGGCGAGAACATGCGCAGGTGAGTCGGATCGTCCTCGGGCGGCCGTCCGAGCAGGAAGCGCAAGCGGCTCTGAACGCGAAACGCATTCGGGACGGACCCCGCAAGCACGCCGCCGGATCTGAGGACACGGCGAATCTCGGCGACCAGTGCGTCGGGGAACTGGAGATGCTCGAAGAGCTCGCCGGCGACGACGGCGTCGAAGCTCGCGTCGTCGAAGGGAAGCGGCTCCTCGACGGTCGCCTGCACCGGCTCGATCCCGAGCGCTGCGGCCTTGTCGAGCGCGGCCGCGTCGACGTCGAGGCCGACCACCGAGTTCCCCTCGAGGAAGTGCCGCGTGAGCGCACCGGAGCGGCAGCCGAGGTCGAGCACGCGCTTGCCGCTGCCGACGGCCGCGACGAGGAGCGGGATGCGTTCCGGCACGAAGACGAAGTCGCCGTCGTCGCGCCGCTCGCGGTGGTGTCGCTCGTAACGCTCGGAGAGGTCGCTCACGAGGAGCCGACGACGGCCTCGTGCCCGAGTGACTCGATCGTCTTGCGCAGCCCGTCGTCGAGCGCGATCTCCGGCTCCCACCCGAGGATCTGCTTCGCCCGGGTGATGTCCGGCTGGCGCACCTGCGGATCGTCGACCGGCAGCGCCTCGTAGACGATCTCGCTCGACGATCCGGTGAGCCCGAGGATGACCTCGGCGAGCTCGAGGAGCGTCTTCTCGTCCGGGTTTCCGATGTTCACGGGCAGGTGCTCCTCCGACTCCGCCAGCAGGACGATCCCGCGGATGAGATCGTCGACGTAGCAGAAGCTCCGCGTCTGCGACCCGTCGCCGAACACGGTCAGAGGCTTGCCGTCGAGTGCCTGCCGGAGGAAGGTCGGGATCGCGCGTCCGTCGTAGGCGCGCATCCGCGGCCCGTAGGTGTTGAAGATCCTGACGATGCTCGTGTCGAGGCCCTGCTGGCGGTGGTACGCCAACGTCAGCGCCTCCGCATAACGCTTCGCCTCGTCGTACACGCCGCGCGGACCGATCGGGTTCACGTTCCCCCAGTACGTCTCGGGCTGCGGATGCACCTCGGGATCACCGTAGACCTCGCTCGTGGACGCAAGGAGGAAGCGCGCACGCTTCCACTTGGCGAGCCCGAGCGCGTGATGCGTCCCGTACGAGCCCGTCTTGAGCGAGTGGAGCGGCATCCGCAGGTAGTCGACGGGGCTCGCGAGCGCGGCGAGGTGGTAGACGAAGTCGACGGGCTCGTCACACACGATCGGCTGGATCACGTCGTGGTTCACGAACGCGAACGCCTCGTCGCGCAGGTGGTCGATGTTCTCGAGCGACGAGACGACGAGGTTGTCGACGCAGATCACGCGATGCCCGCGCTCCAGGAGCGCCTCGCAGAGATGGGAGCCGAGGAACCCGGCGCCGCCGGTGACGAGTGAGGTCGGCATGTCGCGATGCTAGCCGGGTAGATCCAGCCCGGCCCACATCCTTACGACGCCCTCCACCTCGCTCCTACTTCGTTGCGACCGTGAGCGCCGTGTGCAGGCGCTTCCAGGTGGCGTCCGTCCTCTTCGTGCCGCTGGGGCCGATCCACTTCAGGACGACGTTCTGGCCGTACCGGCGCTTCGCCTGCCAGTACGGGTCGCCGTGGAGCGAGACCCCCTGCTCCCAGTAGATCCCGCCTGCAGCCGGCTTGCCGAGCATGCCGGTATGCGCATCGGAGAGAAGGCCCGTGACCTCGCCGTCGACGTCCGCCGCCGTGACGAGGAAGATCGTGAACGTGCCGTAGCGCGCCCGGTTGGTCGCCGTCTGGAGACCGAGGTCGTAGGCCCTGTAGTGACCGGCGTAGGACTGCGGCGACGACGGGACGAGCCTCATCCCGGTCGCTGCCTTGAACCGCTTCGTGAGCTGCGAGGAGCTCGTGGAGGGCGCCGCGACCGAGGACGTCGCGGTCGCCGCGGCGAGCGCGAGCATGGCGCAGAGGTAGACCACGTGCCGCATCTGTTCATCGTCGGCCCTCGCCCGAGGGATGCAATCACCCGTTCGAGCGACCCGCTCAGCGCAGCTCCTTGTTCGCCTCCATGTCGAACCACATCGCGAACAGCGTCATCTGCAGACCACCGATGAGCAGGACCGCCACGAGGACGATCGTCGCCGGCGTGATCGCGTTGCCCGCGAGTCGCAGCACGAGCTCGACCGCGCCGAGGACGAACCCGACCGTGAGCATGAGCGCACCGAAGGCATAGAAGAACACGAGGGGGTGAAAGTCGCGAATGACGTACTTCTGCCCCATGCGCCACCAGAAGCCCTTGAGCAGGAGCCAGGAAATGCGAGGCACCACGGAGCGCAGCTTGATCCCCGACTGCTCGCCGACGTCGTAGATCGGGCGCGACGGCACGTCCCGGACGCGCGCGTTCTGCACGTTCAGATGCACGAGCACGTCGTTCGGGAACCCGTAGCGGGGGTACAGCTCGTCGAGCTCGAGGCGCCGGAGCGCTCTCAACGAGAGCGCCGTATAGCCGGCCTGCGAGTCGGCGACGTGCCAGTACCCCGACGCGATCTTGGTCAGGAGCGAGAGGACAGCGTTGCCGAGGTAGCGCGTGTGCGGGATGACCTTCCAGGCCTCACCCGACACGAGCCGATTCGCCTTCGCGTACTCGACCTCTCCGCGTGCGACGGGCGCGACGAGCTCCTCGAGCTCTTCCGGATCCATTTGATTGTCCGCCGCCATGACGCACGTGACGTCCATCTCCTCCTCCAGGGCGCGCCGGTAGCCCGTCGCGATCGCGGCACCGACGCCCGCGTTCCGCTCATGCCGCAGGATCTCGACGCGGGCGTCGCCGACCTGTTCGGCCGCAGTGGCGGTCCCGTCCCGTGAGGCGTCGTCGACGACGAGGATCCGGTCGACGAACGCGGGGATCCCGCGGATCGTCTCGCCGACGAGACGCTCCTCGTCGAACGCGGGCACGACGACCGCGACCCGCTTGCCGTCGAGCATCAGCTCGCGGCTTCGGCCGTCCCGCGCCGGCGAGCGGCGAGCGGGTCTGCGACGAGCGCCGCGATCGCTCCCACGATGAGACCGATCAGCGCGCCAATCAGGAGCGACGAGCGACTCGAGCGCGCCGTCGTCTTGCTCGCGGCGGCAGGCTCGACGATCCGACTGGACTCGACGGTGTCTGCGAGGTTGAGCAGCTGCTGCGACTCCGAGAGCGACTCCTGCAACGCTGCCCGCCGCGCGTCGGCGGTCGTGATGACCGAGTTCAGGTTCGCGGTGACGAGGAGACGCTGGTCGAGCGGGATCGACCGGTCGGCGAGGATCTCGGCCTGCTGCTGCTGTGCCGCCCGGATGCGCGCGTTCGCTTCCTCGAGTTGCGTCTCGTTCGTCTTGACCTGCTCCTCCAGCAGCCGCACCTTCTCGGCCACGTAGACCGAGACGCGCTGCGTGACGCGACGCGAGAGCGCGTCCGTGGCGAGCTCCACCTTCCGCTTGCCCGAGCCCTTCACCGAGATCTCGATGAGCGGGTTGATGCCCCGAACCTGACCGGCCGCCGTGAGCTCTCGCGTCGAGATCGCCGACCGGAGGCGCGAGACCGGGATCCCGCTGATCGCCGACGCGCGCTTGAGGGCGGACTCGGAGCGGATGATCTCGCCCACGGTGCGCGGATTCGTCGCAAGGCTCTGGATCTGCCCGCCGCCGAGCGGCGCGAACGGCTGGCCGAGGTAGACGATCGACTGCGCACGCCACACCGTGCCACCGGAGAGGGCGAGCGCGATACCGATCACCGCTCCGACGACGAGGCCGCCGACCGGCAGCCACCAGCGCGCCTTGAGGCGCTTCCAACCGGAGGAGAGGTCGACCTCCTGCTCTTCCTCGAGGGCAGGGGACGTGGACATGTCCGTCATGCGGCCGCGACCCTAGCAGCGGCCCAGCGCCACTGAGCAGCGAGCCCCTCGTCGAACGGCGTCTGCGGCGTCCAGCCGATCTCCGAGCGAATCCTCGTGGTGTCGGCCGCCGTGCGGGCGGCATCACCGTGCCTGCGCGGCTGCCTGACGAGCTCGAGCCGACGCCCCGCGATGCGCCCGAGCGTCTCGATCGCCTCGAGCATCGACACCTCGCTCCCGCCACCGACGTTGAACACGGAGCCGCTCGGTGCCTTCTCCATCGTCCCGATCGTCGCCTGCACGGCGTCGTCGACGTACGTGAAGCTGCGCGACTGCGAGCCGTCGCCGTAGAGCTCGAACGGGCGTCCCTCCGCGAGGCACGACACGATCTTGGTGAACGCCATGTCCGGACGCTGACGCGGGCCGTAGATCGTGAAGTAGCGGACCGTCGCCACGTCGAGACCGAACTCGAGGCCGTACGCGCGAGCGAGATGCTCGCAGGCGAGCTTCGTGATCCCGTAGGGCGAGAGCGGTCGCGGCGTCGTGTTCTCCGGCGTCGGGTACGACTCGGCGTCTCCGTAGATCGACGACGAGGAGGCGAGCACGACGCGCGTCCCTGACGCCGCGGCCCCCTCGAAGAGGCGCTGGCTCGCCAGGACGTTCTGGCGCACGTAGACGGGGAAGACGCCGCCGAAGCTGGCGACGCCCGGCTGTCCCGCGAGGTGGAAGACCCCGTCGAAGCCGGCCAGGTCGAGCGCGTCCTCGGCCAGGTCGACGCGCGTCACCGGGAGGTCACGGGCGTTCTCATTCTTGAGAGCCGGGTCGTAGTAGTCCGTGAACGCGTCCCAGCCGACCGCGTCGTGGCCGCGCTCGAGGAGCGTCTGCAGCAGCCGCGATCCGATGAACCCGGCCGCCCCCGTGACGAGATAGCGCATGGCCGAGGAATGCTACGGACGACGGACGATCGCCGACATGCGGTCGCGGAGCGACGGCCTTCAGGGGTCTACGTGGCCGGACCTGGCACGAGCGAGATTCCGCACCGCACGTTCGCCGACCTACGGTCGCGGAGCGACCGCCTTCAGGGGTCTTCGCGCCCGGGATCCTCGCGCGAGCGAGATTCCGCCCTGCACCTTCGCCGACCTGCGGTCGCGAAGCGACCGCCTTCAGGGGTCTTCGCGCCCGGAATCCTCGCGCGAGCGAGATTCCGGGCTGCGGAAGACTCAGGGAAGCGGGAGGATCGGCTGGAGCGTGCCGTTCGCGTCGGGCGAGAGACAGACCTCGGAGAAGTAGCGCGTCATCGCGACACCTTCGACGAAGTCGCCGAGACGCGGCTCCGGGCGCTCGCCGCGGGCCAGGGCGAGGGCGAGCTCCGGGTATCGCCCGCCGGCGGCGAACGGCACGGGGAAGCCGCCGCCGAAGCGGGTGTTCACGTCGGTCACCGGGAGGGAGCCATCCGGCTCGCGAAAGCACTGGACGTTCGCCGGACCCTTGACGCCCACTGCCTCCGCGACCCGAGCGCCGTGCTCGATCAGCTCGCTGTCCTTCAGGGACACGCCCTTGATCGATTCACCGCCCTTGGACAGCAGCATCGTCCTCGGGATCGCGTTCAGGCAGCGCCCGTCCATGTCCGAGAAGACGTCGATCGAGAACTCCTCGCCGAGACAGACCTCCTGCACGAACGACGGCACCTCGGTGTACGACAGGAAGAACGCGAGCTCTCCGGCGTTGGCAGCGCGATGGATGTTCCGCGAGCCGAAGCCCTCGCGGGCCTTCACGAGGACGGGGAAGCGGACGTCCTCGGGCACCTCCTCCGGCGCCCAGCTCCGCGGCGACGGGATGCCGTTCGCGACGAAGAAGCGATGCGCCTCGAGCTTGTCCGACATCCGCGCCGTGGCCTCGACGTCGGGCAGGAGGACGAGCGCGGGCGCGAGGCTGTCGCGTTCCCGCGCGAGGACGGGGAAGTCGAGATCGTTGAGCGGCACGACGAGCTCGACCCCGTGCTCCTCCCGAAGGCGGGCGAGCGTCGGCACGTACTCGGCGTCGGCGATTCTCGGCACGATGACGCGACGGTCGCAGTGGTAGAGCGCGGGGGCGAGCGCGTCCGCGTCGACCCCGAGGGTCGTCGCACCCGCCGCCCTGAACGCGCGTGCGATGTCGACCCGCTGGCCGACGGAGGTGAGCATCACGACCACGACGCGAGAGCGTACTCGGAGGACTCGGCGGCGAGGCCGCTAAGTTCCGCGCGTGCCCGAGCCGATCCGGATCCTCCGCGTGATCGCACGGCTGAACATGGGTGGGCCGGCGATCCACGTGTCCAACCTCGCGGCCGGGCTCGAGACGCGCGGCTACCACACCACCCTCGTCGCAGGCTCGCTCGCACGCGGAGAGGACTCGATGGCGTACGTCGCCGAGCGACTCGGGGTGTCCGTCGTGAGCGTCCCGGAGATCCAGCGCGAGGTCGCGCCGATCCACGACGTCAA
This sequence comes from Gaiellaceae bacterium, assembly GCA_036274755.1. Taxonomy (GTDB): domain Bacteria; phylum Actinomycetota; class Thermoleophilia; order Gaiellales; family Gaiellaceae; genus GMQP-bins7. The sequence continues at coordinate 9,498 of DASUFC010000136.1, read as the reverse complement.
GTCGATCCGGCGTCTCACCGCGATCATCCGGGAGGAGCGGCCGCACATCCTGCACACGCACACGGCGAAGGCGGGCGCGCTCGCACGCGCGGCCGCACTCGTGGCCGGCAACGCCAGGCCGCCGATCGTCGTGCACACCTTCCACGGACACGTCCTGAAGGGCTACTTCGGGAGCGGCCGGACGTCGTTCTTCCGCCACGTCGAGCGCAACCTCGCGCGCTCGTCGGACGTGCTGATAGCGGTGAGCCCCGAGGTCCGCGACGAGCTCGTCGCCGAAGGGATCGCGCCGTACGACAAGTTCGCCGTCATCCGTCTCGGCATCCCGCTCGAGGAGCGGCTCGGTGACGGGACCGCCGAGCTCGACTACCGCGAGCTGTACGGCATCCCGAGGGATGCGTTCGTGGTCGGCTGGGTCGGGCGCATGACCGGGGTGAAGGACACGAACGCCGTCCTGCAGATCGTGGCCGCGGCGCGGGCGCACGGCGTCGACGCGGTGCTCTGCATGGTCGGCGACGGGCCCGATCGCGAGCGCCTCGAGCAGCTCGCCCACGACCTCGGCATCGCGCGATCGACGTACTTCGTCGGCTACCAGGAGGACGTCGCGGGCTACTACCGCCTCTTCGACGCCTTCCTGCTGCCGTCGGTGAACGAGGGGACGCCGGTGAGCGCGATCGAGGCGCTCGCCTCGGGAACGCCGGTCGTCGCGACGAGGGTCGGCGGGGTACCCGACGTCGTGCGCGACGGCGTCGACGGGTTCCTCTTCGAGCCGGGCGACATCGAGGAGGCTGCGGAGCGTCTCGGCGAGCTGGCAGCCGACCCTGCTCTCCGCGCGCGGCTCGGCGAGTCGGGGCAGTCGAACGTCGGCGAGCGCTACTCGGTGGCACGCCTGGTCGACGACGTCGACCGCCTGTACCGCTCCCTACTCGCCGCCAAAGGGCTCAGCTAGGTCTTGGGGCGCCAGCCGCCCGTCGCTCCGCGGTAGGTCCCGCGGAAGAGGGCGAGCGGTGTGCGGAGGAGGATCTCGAGGTCGATCCTCGGCGAGCGGTGCTCGACGTACCAGACGTCCAGCTCGATCCGCTCCGACCAGGGGAGCTCCGCGCGGCCGTGCACCTGGGCCCAGCCGGTGAGCCCCGGCCGGATGTCGAGCCGGTGGCGCTGGTGCTCGTCGTACTGCTCGACCTGGTAGCGAAGCGTCGGCCGCGGGCCGATCACGCTCATGTCTCCGCGCAGGATGTTCCAGAGCTGGGGAAGCTCGTCGATCGACGTGCGGCGAAGGATGCGGCCGACGCGCGTGATCCGCCGATCGCCCTGGTCGACGGCGTATCCCGCACCCATACGCTCGGCACCGACGACCATCGTCCGGAGCTTGAGGACGTCGAAGTCGACGCCGTCCTTGCCGACACGCGTCTGCCGGTAGAGGACGGGGCCACCGGGATCCTCGAGCTTCGTCGCGAGCGCCGCGAGCGCGAGCAGCGGGCTCGTGAGGACGAGCCCCGCGCCCGCGATGGCGACGTCGGCGGCGCGGTTCACCGCGTCCCCTTCGCCTTGTCCCAGGTCTGCGGTGTCCCCGAGCGCAGGTAGCGGACGAGTGCCGCAGCCGTCGCCTTGGTCACGACGTAGTAGTAGTAGGCGAGGCGTGCCCCCGGCACGGGCAGGCGGGCCTTGCCGGCTGCCGCGAGCGCGAGCCCCACGAGTTGGAGGACGAGGAACAGCCGGTAGAAGGGCGCCCGCGCGACGAGCAGGACGTTCGAGACGAGCAACGCGACGTGCAGGATCCCGGTCGAGTAGCGGAGCACGCGGTGCGAGACGAGCTGCGCGAGGTAGAGCGGTCTCGTCGGGCGCAGTGCACGCCCGGTGAGGATGTGGCCGAGCGCGCGGGAGATCGTGCGAACCTTGCGGCCGTACTCGTCCTCGGGCTCGGCAGCGGGCTTCTCGACGGCGAGCGCCTCCGGTTCGTAGACGGCACGGCGGCCATGCTGCTCCATGAGGTACGGGAAGCCGAAGTCGTGGCCGAACTTGGGATGGTCCTCGACGTACGCCTCGCGCCGCACCGCGTAGATCGCGCCGTTGCCGGCGGTGATCGAGCTCGCGTTCGACTCCTGCTCGCGCACCCACATCTCGTAGCGCCAGTACGCGCCCTCCATGTTCGCGCCGTCGGGCGTCTCGAGGCGCAGCTGGCCGCACACGTAGCCGACCTCGTCGTCGGCGAGGTTGCGGACGAGCGCCCGCAGCGCATCCGGCTTCCACTCGCTGTTCGCGTCCGTGAAGGCGAGCACGTCACTCGACGTCTCGCGCACGGCCCTGTGCTGCGCGGCGACCTTCCCTTCGCGCGGGCACTGCAGGAGACGCACGCGCGGGTTCACGGCGGCGAGCTCGCCGACGATGGCGTCCGTGAGGTCGGTCGATCCGTCCGAGGCGACGACGATCTCGAGGCGGTCCTCCGGGTAGTCGAGCGCGAGCGCGTTCTCGATGCGGCGCCTGATGACCCCCTCCTCGTCGTGCGCCGAGACGACGAGAGCGACGGTAGGCGTCTGCTCCGCCCTGCGCACGGGCCGAGGCCGAGCCCGCGCGAGGGCGCCCATCGCGAGCGGATACCCGGCGTGCGTCCACGCGAGCGCCCCCAGCGAGCCCCAGAAGGTCGCGCGCCCGATCACGCGGCCAGCAGCTCGCGAACGAGAGCCCGGTATCGCTCCATGGCGACGACGCGATCGGCCTCGTCCTCGACGTATGCGCGTCCGCGCCTCCCCATCTCGTCGAGATCGAAGCCGCCGGACGCGGCCTCCCGGATCGTTCTCGCGACCAGATCGGGTCGCGCCGGCGGAATCACGATTCCGCATCCGATCTCCCGAACCAGGCGTGCCGTCTCGCTCGAGTCCTCGGCAGCGGCGATGACGGGGCGCCCGGCCGCGAGGATCCCGTAGAGCCGGCTCGGCACGACGTAGCCGGCGAGGCCCCGTGCCAATCCCACGACATGGACGTCCCCGGTCGAGAGGGAGAGCGAGAGCCGCGAGCGCTTCTGGTACGGGAGGAACCGGACCATTCCGCGGACCTCGAGCCTGTCCGCCAGGTCCAGCATCTCTGCATGGCGGGCTCCGAACCCGGCGATGACGATCCGGATGTCGTCGCGATCCCGCAGGAACGTCGCGGCACGGACGAGGCTGTCGAGGTCCTGCGCATGCCCCACGTTGCCCGAGTGCATCACGACGAACTGGCCGACGAGGCCGTGCTTGTGCGCCCACTCGTTGTCGCGTGGCTGCGGCGTGATCGCGCGGGTGTCCACCCAGTTCGGGATGACCCGCAGGCGCTCGGCCGGTGCTCCCTTCTCCTCGAGCCGCTCGCGCATGGTCTCGCCGATGGCGACGATGCGGTCGGCTCTCCGGAGGTACGCGCCGACGAGCCCTCGGAGCACGCCGATCACGGCCGGGTTGCGAAGTCGATTGAGCTCGGTCGCGATCTCCGGGAAGACGTCCTGGCTGATGACGAGCACGGGAGCACCGACCCGCCGTCCGACGACGACGCCGAGGTCGCCGATGATCGGAGGGTCGGTCATACACAGGACAAGGTCGGGGCGCGGGCCGGAGAGCGCGTGCCTGAGCGCCGATCCGAGGTACGAGACGTAGTTCGCCGCGCGGCGTCCGAGCTCTGAGCGCTCGTACGACGTCGACGACACCCTCGTGATCTTCACCCCGTTGTGCTCCACGTCCCGCGGCGCGTCCTCGTGGCCGCGCAGGACGCCGGTCACGACCTCGACGTCGTAGTCCTCCGCGAGTGCCTCGCACAGCTCCGTGAGCAGGTGCGCTGTCGCCTCGACGCCGGGCCAGTAGTACTGGTTGAGGACGAGAATCCGTTGCCGGGCCACGCGAAGAGGCTAGCCGCGATCCTGGGCGGCTTCGCGGACCGCCTCGAGGAAGCCGTCGACACTCGGGCCGTAGCCCCAGTCGCGCGCGAGCTCGCGTGACCGGGCTCCCTGCCTGCGCCTGAGGGCGGGGTCGCCGGCGAGTGCGCGGAGCGCCGTCGCCGCGCCGTCGACGTCGCCGGCCGCGACGAGCGCGCCGTTCTCCCCGTCGCGCAGGAGGTCGTGCGCCGCGCCGACCCGGTCCGTCAGGACGAGCGGAAGGCCACAGGCCGTCGCCTCGTTGACGACGACCGCCCACGGCTCACGCTCGGAGAGGAGTGCGAACACGTCGGCTGCCGCATAAAGCTCGACGATCCGCTCCCAGTCGACGTCGCCCGCGAGGACGAGCCTGACCCCGAGCTCGCGCGCGAGCCCCTCGATGCGGGCGCGCTCGCTTCCCTCACCCGCGACGACGAGAGCGATGCGCGAGTCGCCTGCGCGCGCGACAGCGCGGACGAGGGTCTCCAGGCCCTTCTCCGGTGCCAGTCGCGCGACGGAGAGGACGATCACGTCTTCTTCTCCCACCCCGAGCGCGCTCCGCAGCGCGGGGCGATCGGCAGTGAGCTCGTCGACGCGCCGGCCGAACTCCTCGACGTCGACGGTGTTCGCGAAGATCCGCACCCGCTCCGGGTGCGCACCGCGAGCGACCATGGAGTCGCGTGCGAGCGAGCCCGTGACGAGCAGACCTGCGGCACGCTCGACGATCGGGGGGACGACGGTTCCCTTCACGGTCCGCCGCCAGCCCGACCGCGGGCCTTCGTCGTGGCTCTCGACGACGAGCAGGTAGGGCACGTCCCTGAGCCCGCACCACGCGATGGCGGCCTGGGCGGCGAACGTGCTCCAACCGGAAACGACCACGACGTCGGGTTGGAGCTCGCTCAGCGCGGACACGACACCGGGCGTCACCGGGTAGTCGTGGTGGAGCAGCCTGCGTGCGCCCGGAAGACGGAGACCGCGGAGGTAGGTCGCGCGATGCCGTGGCTCGACCCGCCAGGTCCGCCCCGCCACGGTGCCTGCCGCGTACACGACAGCGAGGTCGACTCCCGGGCTCGCCGCGATGCGGTCGAGGAGTGGCGCGCGGTAGGGCGTCGGCTCGGGGAAGATGGCGACGACACGCATGGGTCGTCCCCCGCCGCCGTTCGCGGCCGCGACCCGCTCGATCCACTCCCCTGCCTCGGCGCGGCTGGACGTGGCTCCCCTGCTTCGCCGGCGCGCGGCGACGTGGACCGGCAGCGCCGGGTCGAGGCGGAGCGCCTCGCGCGCGATACGCGGGCTGTCGGCGGCCCGCGCCAGACGCATGAGATCGCGCGCGGCGGTCTCGCGCGCGGAGGATCCCGACCGCTCGAACGCCTCCACGAGCGCGAGATAGGCGTCCGCGGCCGCGCTCGCGTGGTCACGCTCGATCGGCGCGGCTGCGCCCACGGCCCATGCGAGATCGACGTCCTCGCCGTCAAGGGCGGGCACGAGGCCCGAGATCCGCTGCCGCGCGACGCGGAGCTGGAGCTCGCGCTGGAGCTCCTGCCGGCGGCGTGATGCCTGCTGCTCGTGCACGCGGTAGAGGACGAGTGGCTCCCGGAGGTTGTCGCCGTCCGCGACGTCCAGGAGACGCGACCACAGCTCGTGGTCCTCGCTCTCGCGGAAGTCGGTGTCGTAGCGCAGCCCGTGGCGCTCGAGGAGATCACGCTCGACGAGCACGCTCGGGTGGAAGAACGGCGAGCTGAAGAGGGCCGCCCAGCGAACCTCGTCCGGCCCTGCGGGCATGGCGTGCACACGGCCGAGCCGCCAGGCCGCGTCGATCTCCATGACGGCCGATCCGACGATCGCGAGCTCGTGAGTCGAGCGGATGCGCTCCACCTGGAGCTCGAGGCGTCGCGGCATCGCGACGTCGTCGGCGTCGAGGCGCGCCACGTACGTGCCGCGCGCCTCGTCGAGACCGCGGTTCAAGGACGCCGCCAGGCCACGCTGCACGTCGTTGCGGAGGATCCGGAGCCGGTCGTCGCGTACGGCCTCGAGGATCTCCGGAGTGCGGTCACCGGACGCGTCGTCGACGACGACGACCTCGAGATCGGAGACCGTCTGACCGAGAACGCTCGCGAGCGCCGCTCCGACATACGGCTCGCCGTCGTGGACGGCGAGGAGCACGGTGACGAGCGGGGCGGTCGGCACGGACGTCCCGTAGCCTACGGCGCGTGCCGCAGCGCCCTTCGTCGTTCGACCTCGTCGTCGCGACGGTGGGCCGGGACGACGCGCTTGGCCGCCTGCTCGACTCGATCGCGGCCCAGGAAGCGGACGTTCGCGTGATCGTCGTCGACCAGAACGAGGACGAACGGCTCGACGGCGTGCTCGACGCGACGCGCCTCCCGATCGAGCGCGTTCGCTCGAGCAGAGGCCTGTCTCGCGCGCGCAACGCCGCGCTCCCTCACCTGAAGGCCGACCTCGTGGCCTTCCCCGACGACGACTGCACGTACCCGCCCGGGCTGCTGTCGCGCATCGCCGCCCGCTTCGCTGCCGAGCCTGCCCTCGACGGCCTGACCGGGCGAGCCGAGGACGCTGGCGGGCGCTCCGCCGCCTCGTGGAAGCGCGACCGAGCCGTCCTCACCGACGACAACCTCTGGAATCGCGCGATCTCGTTCACGATCTTCCTCCGCCGAAGGGTCGTCGAGGCCGTCGGCGCCTTCGACGAGGAGCTCGGGCTCGGCTCGGGCACCCCGTGGTCGTCCGGCGAGGAGATCGACTATCTCGTCCGCGCAATCCGTGGTGGTGCGAGGATCGAGTACGACCCGTCCCTCGTCGTCACGCACGACGTCCGCGCCGACGATGCGGGCATCGGTGCGAGGGACGGAGCGAGCGTCGGCTACCTCCTCCGCAAGCACCGCTACGGGCGACGCGTCCTCGGGCGGATGCTCGTACGGCCCGTCGGAGGAGCGGGCGCCTCACTTCTCCAGCGCGACCTCGCCAGGAGCAGGTACCACCTGGCGACGCTCACTGGACGCGTGCGCGGCTACCGCGGAGCGAAGCGCTCGAACACCGCTGCGTGACGGTCGAGCCACGCCTCGAGCGGGAATCGCTCGACGGCCCTTCGGCGGGCCGCCTCCGCATACCCCGGTAACGCCTCCAGCACCCGAGTGACCGCGTCCGCGAGCTCGTCCGGCGCCGGAGGCTCGTCGCGCTCGAAGCCGTCCGGGTGGGGAACGCCGATGCCGGCGTCGTCACCGACGAGCTCCGGCACGCCTCCGCTCTTCGCGTAGACGACGGGAAGCCCGCTCGCCATCGCCTCGACGACGAGGCTCGGGCACGGGTCGTTCACTTTCGTGTGCAGGAGCAGGTGGGCTCGGCGGAAGATCGCGGGCGCCTCCGCCTGCGCGTAGCGGCCGAGGACGTGCACTCGGCCCTCGAGCCCGAGCCGATCGACGAGCGGCTCGATCGGCGTCACGAGCCGGCCGGTGACGAGGAGACGAGCATCGGGGTGCCTCGGGACGAGTTCGGCGAGCGTCTCCAGGCCGAGCTCGAGCCGGTACGCCTGGTACTGGTCGCCGCCGAGGAGCAGGACCGGGCCGCCCTCGGGCGGGCGCTCGGCCGGCGTGAAGTGATGCACGTCGACCGCGTTGTGGAGCACCTCCCAGGTCCCCTGGGGCGAACCGATCCACTCGTCCGCCGCGCGCTTGCAGAACTCGCTCTGGTACAGGACGTGGGCCGCCTCGCCGAGAAGTGTCCGCAACGGCCGGTTGAACGCCTCGGTGCCGTCGCCGGCCCATCCCGGATAGCCGACCCCGTTCTGGTTGAGGAGGAGCGGGATGTCCCGTCTCCGCGCCAGCCGGAGCAAGGGACGAAAATCGCGTGGGATCCACGTCGACCCGATGTAGAGCAGCGAGAAGTCCGTCGGATGGTTGGGGAAGCGCGTCGCGAGCCGCTGGAACTTCGCCGTCCCACCCGCGACGGGCTCGCCGGGACCGGGAACGCGATCATGGCCGTAGAACACGCGGACGCCCGGATCCGGACGACCCGCTGCCAAGAGGCGAGCCCAGCGCGACCCGGCGCGCGCATAGCGACCGACACGCTCCCGCGTGCTCATCGTGGCGTCCCGACGGCCCAGATCTCGCCCCACCTGACGAGGAGCTCGGGCACGTCGAGCCCGGCCTCGGCGAGCTCGCGCCTGAACGACTCCTCGTCGTACTCGGTCTCGTGGTCCGGGTCCCAGTACGCGGGGAGGCCGACCTCCGCCTTGAGTGGGACCGTCCAGTCTCGCTCGTAGAGGGGGACGCGGATCAGGAGCGCACGCGGCGTGGCCGAGCGCGTCAGACGCCGCAGGAAGTCCACCCGCGGTCCGAGATGCTCGAGGACGTTCGAGAGGACGACGACGTCGAAGTGCCCGTCCGGGAGCGCCTCGAGGACGTCCCCCGAGCGAAACTCGAGATCCGGGCCGCCGTAGTGCGATCGTGCGAACGCGAGGTGGCTCGGATCGTGATCGACCCCGACGACCTTCGCCCCGGCCCGGACGACGAGGTCGTGGGCGAGCTCGCCCTTTCCCGACCCGATGTCGAGCACGCGCTCTCCCGGCTCCACGCGCTCGACGAAGAAGTCGTGGTACCGAGTCAGTCGATGCTTGGGGTGAACGCCTTCCTCATACGCGAGCGCGGCGAGATCGACCTCGCGGTACACGTCGTCGTAGGTGACGAGGAGCTCGCGCACGGCTCGGCGACGGTCGGGGTCCGCACGAAGGGTCGAGAGCCAGAAGCGCGACAGCGGCCGCCAGAGCCACAGCGGCATGAGCAGGCGGAACGGGCGCCGCGGGACGCGACGGCCCGCGGCCCGCAGGTACCGACCGGGCTGCCGCGAGACACTCATGAGGCGCCTCGTGCCACGAAACCGTCGAGGAGCTTCCCCCAGAGAGGATCGAGGCGCTCGAGCGCATAGCGCTCGGCCGTCGCGCGCGCGTGCACGACGGTGCTCACCGACGTGCCCGCGTGGATCTCGATCGTCCGTCCCGCCAGCGCGTCGACGTCCTCCACCTCGACGAGCCAGCCGTTCGATCCGTCCTCGACCAGCTCGGCCGCCTGGCCGACGCGGGTCGTCACGAGAGGAACGCCGGCCGCCATCGACTCGAGCACGGACTTCGGACCTCCCTCCTGCCGCGCCGGGACGAGGCAGACGTCGGCAGCGCGGTACGCAGCGGCCAGCTCTGTCCGGCTCGACACGAGGACGTGCACGTAGGGCACCCCGATGCGGTCGAGCTCACGCCGGACGTAGCCGCGCGCAGGCCCCGTCAGGAGGACGTGGAGCTCGGGAACCGCAGCCCTCACCCGCTCGAGCGCCGCGACGAGCACGTCCGGGCCCTTCACGAGCTTCGGCTCGAGGCCCTCTCCCCACCCTACGCCGTCCTTCTGGAACGAGCCGACGACGAAGGCGCCCTCGGGCACGCCGAGGTGCCTGCGCGCGGCCGAACGGCTCTCGCGCGTCACCAGGTCGAAGTTGTCGATGTCGATGCCGATCGGGATGACGTGCACGGCTTCTGCGGGAACACCGGCCGAGAGCACGAGGTCACGCATCTCCGCATGCGTCACCTGGACGCGCTCGAAGCGCCGCGGCTGCGAGCGAAGCGCCTC
>DASUFC010000135.1:0-19495 GCA_036274755.1 Gaiellaceae bacterium | reverse complement strand
ATGCAGAAGCTCGGCCTCTCCACACGCGCCGAGCTCGTCCGCTACGCGCTCGAGCACGGCCTGCTCGAAGCCTGAGCTTCAACCGACCACGAGCACGTCGCACGCGGCGGCCGCGACGACGTCGGCGCTGACCGAGCCTGGGCCGGCACCGTTTCGCTCGCTCGGCCCGCGCCGCCCGACGACGATCACGTCCGCCTCGATGTCGCGCGCGAGCGCGACGATCTCGTCCGCAGGGTCACCGACCCGTTCGAGGTAGCGGGCCGCGACCAGCTCGCGCAGCAGGAGATCCCGCGCAGTGTCGAGCGGATTCGTCTCGTCGGGCGAGGCGCCGTCCGGTCGCACGCGGACGACGGTCATCGTGGAGCCGTAGCCCATCAGCTGCGCCGCTGCAGCAAGCGCGCGACGGGCGCCGTACGTCCCGTCGAAGCCGAGAAGGATGCGCTTGGGTCGAGCTGCCACCCGCGCATCATGGGTGCAGGCCGCGAGCCCGACGTCCGAGGCGCTTCGGATCGCGGCGCGGAGGACTACGGATGCCCCGAGACGCAAAGAGGGCGGCTCGCGCCGCCCTCTTGCTCTCCGGGAGGTCGGAGCCTCTGCGATCCGGAGGCCTCCCGCGAGCTCCGGATCAGCTTGTGACGGGAGTCGCCGCTGCGAGCTGGCGGTCGATCTCTGCCGCCTCCTGGCGCTTCCCGAAGACTGCGAACGCGACGATCGCGAGTCCGATGCCGGTCAGCAGAAGCGCAACCCCGACGACGATCCCGAAGACGGCAAGCCGCTCGGCCATGTAGCTCATGTTGAGCGCCGTGGTGAGCGCGGTCTCGGTGACCCAGATGTTCCGTGCGCCGTTCGCGACCGGCTGTCCGGAGGCGTCCTTGGCGGCTGCGGCCTCGTCGTTCGTGCCGGCCGGGTCGTCCGGCTTCGCGGCCGACTGGTAGCGGCCCATCTGCGCGTAGGTGAGGTCACCCGTCGACTCGAGCGTGTGCATGCGCATGATCTTCGCGAACGCTCTGGCCTGGTCGCCGTTCGTGACCTGCTGCCCGGCCCACTGATCCGCGTACTTCGCAACTGCAGGATCACTGGACTCGCCGAAGGTGATGCCCTCGCCCTTGATCGCGTCCCTGGTCGTGCTGAGACCATTCGCGCCCATGAAGATCGCAACGATCCCGAAGAGGATCAGAACGCCGCCGGCGAGGAATCCGCCGATCTCCCAATACTTTCTACCCTTCATGTGCTCCACCTCCCGAGCAGTTGTATTGCGCTCAGGCTCGCGAAGTGGGACGCCAGCGCCATCGGTGATAGCGCGCCGCGTTGCTACCCGCCGGCCGCGGGTGCCGTGCGGAGAACTACGCAGTCGCTACCAGGTCTTCAGACGTGCCTGAAGCTCGGGACGCCGCAGGCGGACGCGAGCGTCGACGGCGACACACCGATCTTCGAGTGCCAGCACCGGGTTGAGATCGAGCTCCGCGACCGCGGGAAAGTCCTCGCCGAGTCGGGCCAGCCTGTGCACGAGATCGGTCAGGGCCGCAGTGCTCGCCGCGGGTGCGCCACGGAAGCCTGCGACGAGACGCCCGGCCTTCCCGGAGGTGACGAGCTCGTCTGCGTCGATGTCGGTCAGCGGTGCGATCCGGAAGCCCGCCTCGCCGATCAGCTCGGCGTAGACGCCTCCCGGCCCGAAGGCGACGAGCGGACCGAAGACCGGGTCCTGGACCACGCCGGCGAGAAGCTCGGCCCCCCCGCCGACCATCGGCTGGACGATGACCGGAGCTCCGATCCGGTCGACGGCCGCCCGCACCGACTCCTCGTCTCCGAGGTCGAGGGCGATCCCGCCCGACTCGGTCTTGTGCGCGCCGGCCGCGGCTGTCTTCACGACGACCGGGTAGCCCAGCTCAGCGGCGGCCGCCACGGCGTCGTCCGCGGAGCTCGCCGTTCGCTCCGCCACGACCGGGACGCCGTACGCCGAGAGGAGCGAGCGCGTCTCGTCCGGCTCGAGCCAGACGTCCTCCGACCGTGCGAGGCCCGCCTCCACCACGGCCTGCGCCGAGGCTCGGTCGAGGCCGTCGAGCTCGGGGACCGCCCCCTGCGGCCGTCTCAGCCAGTCCGCGCGCTCGGCGACACGCCCGAGGGCCCGGGCGGCGGACTCGGGGTAGGCGAAGGCGGCCACGGCGGTCGACGCACGCAGCGCCTCGGGAATCCCTTCCGAGGACATGACGACCGCAAGCGTCGGCTTCTCGGCGCCGACCGCGCGAGCCGTGCTGGCCACGGCGACCGCGACCTCGTCCGCCGTCGCGCTCACCGCGGGGACGAACAGGACGATGACCGCGTCCACGTGCGCATCGGCCAGCAGGTGCGGCAGCGCCAGCGCATAGCTCTCCGAGGTCGCGCCGCCGAGCATGTCGACCGGATTCGCGACGCTCGCCTCGGCGGGGAGGACCGCGCGCAGCGCCTCAGCGGTCTCCGGCGCGAGCGCCGGTACCTCGAGCCCGACGGACTCGCAGGCGTCTGCGCAGAGGATCCCGAGGCCACCGGCGTTCGTGAGGATGCCGACGGACCGCCCGTTGAGACGCGGCTGGCTGGAGAAGAGCGTGGCGGTGTCGATCAGCTCCTCGAGCGAGCTCGCACGGATGACCCCGGCCTGGCGGAAGAGCGCGCCGACAGCCGCCTCCGATCCGGCGAGCGCCGCCGTGTGCGAGCTCGCCGCCCGCTGACCGCTCTGCGAGGTCCCGCTCTTCAGGGCGAGGATCGGCTTGCGCCGCGCGACGCGGCGCGCGAGCCGTCCGAACCGGCGCGGGTTCCCGAACGACTCGACGTACAGGAGGATCGCATCGGTCTCGTCCTCGTCCTCCCACCACTCGAGCAGGTCGTTCGTCGAGACGTCGGCCTTGTTGCCGATGGACACGAACGCCGAGAGGCCGAGTCCGCGCGTCACGGCCGCCTCGAGCAACGCGAGCCCGAGCGCGCCGCTCTGGGACGAGAAGCCGATGTTCCCCGGTGCCGCCGCGCGCCCGGCGAAGGTCGCGTTCAGGTGCGATCCGGCAACGGCGATGCCGAGGCAGTTGGGGCCGATCATGCGTGCTCCGTGAGAGCGAACGAGTGCGAGGAGCTGCTCCTGGCGCTCTTCGCCCTCGTGCCCCGTTTCCGCGAACCCGGCCGAGATGACGACGAGCCCGCGCGTCCCGTGAGCGAGCGCGTCCCCGGCCGCGTCGAGCACCGAGGCGGCCGGGACGCAGATCACCGCGAGGTCGACCTCGTCGGGGACCTCCGCGATCGAGCGGTACGCTCGTACGCCTGCCACGGCGGTTCCGTCCCGGTTGATCGGGTACGCCGCGCCGACGAAGTCGGCCTCCAGGACGTTCCGGAAGAGCTCCCCGCCGATGGAGCCCCTTCGCCGTGACGCACCGACGACCGCGACGCTGCGCGGCTCGAAGAAGGGGCGAAGCGACGCCGTGACGCCGACATGGTCGCGCTCGTCGACGCGCGCCTCGTAGCGTTCCGTCGCCTTGACGGGGAAGGTGATCTCGACCTCGCCCCCTGCCAGCTCCCTCGTCAGCTCGAAGCCGAGCGCCTCGAAGACCCCCAGCATTCCACGGTTGTCGCCGAGGACCTCCGCGACGATTCGCTCGATCCCGTGCCGCCCGGCACGTTCGGCGAGTTGCTCGACGAGCCGCGTACCTATGCCGCGGCGCTGGTACTCGTCCGCCACGGCGAACGCCGCCTCCGCGACCGCCGGATCACGCAGACGCACGTAGTTCGCGACCGCGACGATGCGCTCGCGGCCGTTCTCGGCGAACGTCCCGACGAGCGCGCCCCGGTCGGTCCAGTTCGGGTCGACGAGCTGCTCCGCGATCTCGTGGCCGAGCTGAGGGAAGCCGTGAAAGCGCAGGTACAGGCTCCTGGTCGAGAGCGCTCCGAAGAACTCGAGGATCTCGTCCGTGTCGGATGCGCGCGGCGGACGGAGGCGCAGGGTCTCGCCTCCACGGAGGATCACATCGACGACGTCCTGGCTCACGCGACGATTCTCGCCGCGATCAGCCGGAACGTGTCGGAGGAACGCTCGCTCAGGCGGGTCGGAGGACGACCTCGATCGCCGTGCCGCGGCCCGGCTGCGTGCTGAGCGTGAGCGCTCCGTCGATCGCCTGGGCGCGCGAGCGCATGTTCGCGACGCCCTGACCCTCGATGACGGCCGACTCGTCGAAGCCGACGCCGTCGTCCGAGACGGTCACCGTCCGCCGGCCGGCGCGTTGGCCGATCGAGACGTCCACGTGACTCGCGCCCGCGTGTCGGCGTGCGTTCCCGAGCCCCTCCTGGACGATGCGGAACACCTCGATCTGCTCGTCGGGCGCCAGCCTGACCTGCGGATCGACATCGAGCTCGACGTCGAGCGCACCATCCGCGGTCAGCACCTCGACGTACCGGCGGAGCGCGGAATCGAAGCGCGCCGAGCCACCGGCCGACGAGAGCGCGAGCACGGCGAACCGCGCCTCCTGCTGTGCCGATGTCGCCGCTCGCTTGAGTCGTGGGAGAACTTCCTCGAGCGGCGCGCCCGTCTCGAGCATGCTCACCTGCGTCGAGATCGCGAAGAGGTACTGCGCGAGCCCGTCGTGGATGTCCCGTGCAACCCGTGCGCGCTCGTCGGCGACCGCCCGGCCGAACTCCGCCTCGCTGATCGCCCGCCAGACGCCGACGAGCAGAACGCCGTACGCGACGACGCGGAGGAAGTCCCCCTGCAGGACGAGATTGCTGGAGACGACCGGCGTGAGCACGAGGTGCAGGTCGGCGAAGAGCGCGAGCGTCGCCGCGAGGCACATCCAGCTGTCGAGGTCGCGTCCGTACCGCCGGTAACGCAGCGCGAACCCGACGAGCGCGACCAGCCAGAGCCCGGTGAGCAGGATCGCCGCGAAGCGGACGTACGAGCCCTCGACGCGGCCGGGATCGAGATCTCCGCCACGCACCGCCGCATCGAGTACGACTGCCGCGACGGCCAGCACGAGCGCGACACCGAGCCCGACCGCGAGGAGCGCACGGCGCCGAGCCGCCAGGCGCCCGTCGACGTACGGCGCGACGGCAATGAGTCCGGCGCCGAGCAGCCTCGCTCCGATGAGCTTCCACGCAGCCGACGAGCCGATCGTCCCGCCACCGAGCACCGGCACGAGCCCGAAGGCGAACGTTCCGAGGGCGATGCTCCAGAAGCCGGCGGCGAGCAAGAGGTCGAGGATGCGCCCCTCGACGAGGAAGCGAACGCTCGTGAGCACGCAGACGAATGCCGCCACGACGGCCACGGCGGTGTCGAACGCGAGCCGCGCATCGTGCAGCTCGTAGGACGAGTGGAAAGTGTCGCTCACCGTGAAGAGCGCGGTTCCGGCCGCGAGCAGGCAGACGAGCAGGATCTCGCCGAGGAGCCAGGACCGATACGACTGGGACCGCGGATGGTCCACGCCTCACTTGTCGGCAGCGGATGTCCTGCCGATAAGAGGGAGGTGACCGAACGCGTCCTCATCGTGGACGACCATCCGCTCACCCGCGACGCCCTCGCCGCACTGCTCACGCAGCAGGGGTTCGACGTCGTCGGCGAGGCCGAGGACGGGCAGGAAGCGATCGCGGAAGCCGCGCGGCTGCAGCCCGACATTGTCCTGCTCGACTTGACGATGCCCGGCATGGATGGGCTCACCGCCCTTCCCCGGATCCGCGAGCAGGCCGCGTCATCGGAAGTCGTCGTGCTCACGGCGTCGGACGCGGAGGAGAACCTCCTCGCTGCGATTCGAGCCGGCGCGTCCGGCTACCTCCTCAAGACCGAGCCTCCGGAGCAGATCGCGGCGTTCCTGCGCGGCGTCGCGCGCGGCGACGCGGCTCTCTCGGGAGGCGTCGCACGCCGGCTCCTCGAGCGCGTGCGCGAAGGCGGCCGGCTCGGCGGCGTCCCGGAGGAGGTGACCCGCGTCCTCTCCGCACGCGAGGTCGAGGTGCTGCTGCTTCTCGACGAGCACCTCGGGACCGACGAGATCGCACAGCGCCTGTTCATCTCCGAGCACACCGTGCGCTCGCACGTGAAGAGCCTCCTGAAGAAGCTGGGCGTCTCCTCGCGCCGCGAGGCGCTGGAACGTCTCGAGTCGGCGCGCGCGGCCTAGCGGCCCGACGCGAGCCCCTCGAGAGCGGCCTCGACGAGGCCGGGAAGCGTCTCCAGGTTGTAGCCGCCCTCGAGCACGGCCCCGACGCGGGGCGCGAGCGCCGCGCAGCGGCCCGCCAGCTCCCTGAACCCGGCCTCCGTTACCTCCATCTCGGCGAGGGGGTCGTCGAGGTGCGCGTCGAAGCCCGCGGAGACGAGCATGAGGTCCGGCTCGAACGCGCGCACCGCCGGCTCGACGACGGACTCGAACGCGGCGCGGTAGTCCGCATCGCCCGAGCCGGCGGCCAGCGGAACGTTCACCAGCTCCTCGCGACTCGATCCCGGCCCGCCCGTTCCCGGCCAGAACGGCCACTGGTGAAGCGAGACGGTGAGCACCGTCGGGTCGCCAGCGAACAGGGCCTCCGTCCCGTTGCCGTGGTGCACGTCGAAGTCGACGATCGCAACCCGTGCGAGTCCGAGCTCCTCCTGCGCGTAACGGGCCGCGATCGCGACGTTGTTGAAGATGCAGAAACCCATCGCCGCCGCCCGGAGAGCGTGATGTCCCGGCGGCCGGATGAGCGCGAATCCGCCGGACCGGGCCGCCTCGATCGCGCAGCCCGCCGCGAGACGCGCGGCCTCCCAGGTCGACGCGCACGCGTACGTGTCGGGGTCGAGCCAGGTGTCGGCGAGAATCGCATCGACGGACTCGACGTACTCCGCGTCGTGGACGCGCTCGATCTGCGCACGCTCGGCCGCCACGCCGTGCACGTAGCCCGGGAACCGTTCCTGCAGACGCGCGAGCCGACGCGGCGACTCGGGATGAACATGCCCGCCCGTCGGATGGAGGTGGGCGAATGCGGGGTGGCTGATCACGTCCATGCGAGCGCCTCCTCGAAGCGGCGCGCGACCGCGGACGCGCCGAGCTCCGTCGCGTACCGGACGCCCGCCGACCAGTCCGGAGCCACGTCGGGCGTCGGTGGAATCGGCGCGTCACGATTCATGGTCGCGATCCGCCTGTAGAGGCGCAGTGCCTCCGCCTCGCTCGCGAACCGGCCGTCGTCCAGCATGGCGTCGAGCGACCCGTACTGCGCGAGAAGGTCGGCCCCTTTCTTCGGTCCGATGCCGCGCGCGCCGGGGATCCGATCGGACGGGTCGCCGCGCAGCGCGATGAAGTCCGGCACCTGTGCGGGCTCGACGCCGTAGCGCTCTCGCACCTCGTCACGCCCGATCCGGACGGGCCCTCCCTTCGCCGGCTGCAGGATCGTGACCCGATCGGTGACGAGCTGGAAGGCGTCTCGGTCCGAGGTCGCCACGAGGGCGGTCCCGCCTTCGCGCTCCTCGCGCGTGGCGGCGGCGGCGAGGAAGTCGTCCGCCTCGTAGCCGGGCGCCTTGGCGCTGACGAATCCGACGGACTCCACCAGCGAAGGCAGCAGCGCGAGCTGCTCGAGCAGCTCGTCGTCGAACTCACGGCCGCTCTGGTAGGCCTCGAGCGCCTCGTGCCGATACGTGGGGACCTCCAGCGTGTCCCAGCCGACGAGCACGGCCCGCGGGCTCTGCGAACGCCAGAGCCGCAGGAGCATGTCGGTGACTCCGACGAGCGCGTTCGCAGGCCCTCCGTCGTCGCGGCGCATCTGCTTCGGCAGCGCGTGGTACGCGCGATGCGCGTAGGAATCGCCGTCGACGACGAGCAGCGATCTCATGCGACCCGGGGCGCTGACATGGCCACGGAGCAGTATCGCGTCCTGGCGCGCGCGGAATCGGGCGCTAAGGTGTCGCGCCGAATGGGCAAGAGCCTCGTCATCGTCGAGTCGCCCGCGAAAGCGCGGACCATCTCCGGGTACCTGGGGGCAGACTATGCCGTGGGGTCGAGCGTCGGCCACGTCCGGGACCTCCCGAACCGCGCGAAGGACGTTCCCGAGGCCCAACGCAAGCGGTTCGGCGCGCTCGGCGTCGACGTCGAGAAAGGATTCGAGCCGTACTACGTCGTCGATCCCGGCAAGAAGAAGATCATCGCCGATCTCAAGAAGCGCCTGTCCGAGGCGGACGAGCTGCTGTTGGCGACGGACGAGGACCGCGAGGGCGAGGCGATCGCCTGGCACCTCGTGGAGGTGCTGAAGCCCAAGGTCCCCGTGAGACGGATGGTCTTCCACGAGATCACGAAAGACGCGATCACGAGGGCGCTCGACGACACGCGCGCAATCGACGACCGTCTCGTCGACGCGCAGGAGACACGGCGAATCCTGGATCGCCTCTACGGCTACGAGGTGTCGCCGGTCCTCTGGAAGAAGGTGACGCGAGGCCTCTCCGCCGGCCGCGTGCAGTCGGTCGCCACGCGTCTCGTCGTCCAGCGCGAGCGCGAGCGGATGGCCTTCAGGTCCGCCGAGTACTGGGACCTTCTCGCGACCTTCGATCCCGGGACGTTCGAGGCCCGCCTCGTCTCGGTCGACGGCGCTCGAGTTGCGCAGGGCCGTGACTTCGAGCCGACGACGGGCGCATTGCGCGAGAGTGGCGTCGTCCACCTCGACGAGGCGGCCGCGCGAGGGCTCGCCGAGCGGCTGGAGGACACGTCGTTCGCCGTCCGCTCCGTCGAGGAGCGCCCGTATCGGCGCAAGCCTGCCGCGCCGTTCCGCACAGCGACGCTCCAGCAGGAGGCCAGCAGGAAGCTCCGCTTCTCGGCCCAGACGACGATGCGCGTCGCACAGCGGCTCTACGAGTCGGGCTACATCACCTACATGCGGACCGACTCGACCACGCTGTCGGAGTCGGCCATCGCCGCGTCGCGGGCCCAGGTCGCGGAGCTCTTCGGCGACGACTTCGTCCCCGCGAAGCCGCGGCTCTACGGCCGCGCGGTCGCGAACGCCCAGGAGGCGCACGAGGCGATCCGCCCGGCGGGCGACCGCTTTCGGACCCCGAAGGAGCTCGGGCGTGAGCTCAATCGCGACGAGCTCGCCCTCTACGACCTCGTGTGGAAGCGCACGCTCGCGTCGCAGATGGAGGACGCGCGCGGACAGACCGTCTCGTTGCGAATCGGCGGCGCGAGCTCGAGCGGTGAGGACGTCGAGTTCGGCGCGTCGGGCACCGTCATCACGTTCCGCGGCTTCCTCGCAGCCTACGAGCCCGGCAAGGACGAGCCGACGGACGACGAGGAGGAGCGCGTCCTACCGCCGCTCGCCGTCGGGCAGGACGTGACGCTCGCGAGCCTCGAGCCGGACGGCCACGCCACCGTGCCGCCCGCGCGGTACACCGAGCCGACGCTCGTGCGCGCCCTCGAGGAGCGAGGCATCGGGCGGCCGTCGACGTACGCGGCGATCCTGTCGACGATCGTCGACCGCGGCTACGTGTTCAAGAAGGGGACCGCGCTCGTTCCCACGTTCGTCGCGTTCTCCGTCGTGAACGTGCTCGAGCGTCACTTCGAGCAGCTCGTCGACTTCGACTTCACGGCCCGCATGGAGCACGACCTCGATCGCATCGCTGCGGGCGAGCAAGCGCGAGACGAGTGGCTCGAGCACTTCTACTTCGGAGACGGCAACGGCCCCGGACTGCACCACCTCGTCACGGACAACCTCGGCGAGATCGACGCACGCGCCGTGAACTCGATCGAGATCCCGGGCTCGGAGGCCGTCGTGCGCGTCGGTCGCTATGGGCCGTACCTCGAGCACGGGGAGCGTCGAGCGAGCCTGCCTGCCGACCTCGCGCCGGACGAGCTGACGCCGGAACGCGCCGAGGAGCTCCTCTCCCAGCCGGACAACCGCCCGCTCGGGACGAACCCGCAGACGGGCCGCGAGATCGTGGTGCGCTCCGGCCGCTACGGGCCGTACGTAACCGAGGTGATGCCCGAAGGCGCGCAAGAGAAGCCGCCGACCGCGTCGCTCCTGTCGTCGATGTCCCCGGAGACGGTCACGCTCGAGGACGCGCTTCGCCTCCTTTCGCTCCCGCGCGTCGTGGGCGAGCTCGACGGCGAGGAGGTCACGGCGCTGAACGGACGCTACGGCCCCTACATCAAGCGCGGGGAGGAGTCGCGGTCGCTCGAGAGCGAGGAGCAGCTCTTCACCGTCACGCTCGAGCAGGCGAAGGCGCTGCTCGCCGAGCCCCCGCGCCGGAGGCGGCGCGGAGCCGCCAAGGGTCCGCTGCGCGAGCTCGGCTCGGACCCGGCCAGCGGAAAGCCGATCGTGCTGCGTGACGGCCGTTTCGGCCCCTACGTGACCGATGGTGAGACGAACGCGAGCCTGCGTCGCGGAGACACCGTCGAGGGGGTGACGCTGGAGCGCGCCGTCGAGCTCCTCGCGGAAAGGCGCGCTAAGAGCGAGTAAAGCCTGCCGCGAAGGGGTTTTCGACGTCCGTCCGAGCGGTCATGATCTAACCAGCCCGAGACGGCAGCGTCTCAGGTACGAGGGCTGCTACGGCCCTTGTCGTCCATGCTCCACGACGTCCCCCGTGAACCGCCGATCGACGAGTATCGGAATACAGAGAAGACAGCGGGACGTTTACGAGCTTGTGACACCGCCGCAAGCAAAGATCACCCTGGATTTCGCCAAAAACACTCCATAGACTTCGAAAGTTTGTTGCACTCCCGGGACGGAACCGAAAGGACTGACACACGACGTTGACGACGCAGAATCAGCTCATAGAGCTCTTCGAATCCGAACACGTGAAAGCGCTGATCGAGCGCGCCGAGGAGAGCGGGGGCCAGCTCGAGGCGCCCGAGCTCGAGGCGTTCGTGCTGGAGCACGACATCGGTGAGGAAGACGCCGAGCTCCTTCAGCGCGAGCTCGAGACCCACAACATCGAGGTCACGCAGCCGGACGCCGACACCGAGAAGGAGGAGGCCGTCGCGGAGAAGCGCTACGAGGCCGGGCCGGTCTCCGGCGCCGCCGACAGCCTGCAGCTGTTCCTCGCCGACGTCGGGCGTCACAAGCTGCTGACCGCGGCCGAGGAGGTCGCACTCGCGAAGCGCATCGAGCGCGGCGACCCGGTCGCGAAACGCGTGATGATCGAGTCGAACCTTCGCCTGGTCGTGTCGATCGCCAAGGGCTACCGCGGTCTCGGCGTCCCCTTCCTCGATCTCATCCAGGAGGGCACGCTCGGCCTCAACCGCGCGGTCGAGAAGTTCGACTGGCGGCGTGGCTTCAAGTTCTCGACGTATGCGACGTGGTGGATCCGCCAGTCGGTGCAGCGCGCCGTGGCGAACCATGCCCGGACGATCCGCGTCCCGGTTCACGTCGTCGAGCGGCAGCAGAAGCTCTCGCGCGCAGCCCGCCGGCTCGAGGTGGAGCTGGGCCGTGAGGCGACGAAGGAGGAGCTGGCCGAGGCCACCGGGCTTCCGCTCCAGCACGTCGACGAGGCGCTCGGCGCCGCCCACGCGTCCGTCTCCCTGAATCAGACGGTCGGCGCAGACGACGAGGGCGAGCTCGGTGACCTCTTCGCGGACCGCGAGGCGGCCGACCCGTTCGACGAGGCCGAGGAGTCGCTCCGGCGCCAGAGCATCCGTCGGGCACTCGACGCCCTTCCCGAGCGCGAGCGGCGCATCCTCGAGCTGCGGTTCGGGTTCGAGGGCGAGCCGTGGACGCTCGAGGCCATCGGGCACGAGCTCGATCTCACCCGCGAGCGCGTCCGTCAGCTCGAGGGTCAGGCGCTCAAGCGCCTCGAGGCACTGCGCGACCTCGCAGGCCTCGCCGCCTGAGCTCGAACGACACGTCGTGAGTCACGAAGAGCCGCCTCCGGGCGGCTCTTCGTCTACGTTGGGGCGGGAACCGCCTCGGCTGCTCGTTCGAGCGCCTGCTCGTCGAAGAGGTTGCACTCGACCTGAACGCGGTCGACGGGGAGCAGACGAGGCGCGTACGGCTCGTGCAGCTCGACGTCGACGTATCTGCTATCCGTCGTGATCGAGCGCACGCCGCGCCAGAAGGGCTCGTCGGGGCTCTCGTCTCGCATTCGCTCGAGGAGGCCGGCGACATCCTCACCACTGTGCCCGCCCCGGGCTTCGAGCCGGAACGACGTCGAGGAGACGTCCAGCTGCGCGAGATCCCCCAGCATCGCCTGCTCGGCCTCGTACTCGCTCGCGGACATGACCGACCAGCGGAGCTCGAGCAGGTCGCGCAGATCGCGGCTCTCCCAGCCGCAGACCTCGAACGCGGCCGGGCAGCGCGGGTGGAACGAGCATCCGAGCGGAGGCCGTGCGGCGTCGGGGACCTCGCCGCGCGGAAGGTCGCGCGGGACGCTGCGACGAGGGTCGGGCTCTGGGATCGCTCGGAGGAGCGCCTTCGTGTAGGGGTGCTTCGGGTCCTCGTAGATCGCCTCCGACGGCCCCATCTCGACGATCCGCCCGAGGTAGAGGATGGCGATCCGGTCGCAGAAGAACTTCGCGGTCGCGAGGTCGTGCGTGATGTAGAGATACGTGAACCCGAAGTGCCGCTTCAGGTCGAGCATCAGCTCGAGGATCTTCGCCCGCACGCTCATGTCGAGCATCGAGACGGGCTCGTCGGCGACGAGCAGGACGGGGTTGAGGATGATCGACCGCGCGATCACGGCACGCTGCTTCTGTCCGCCGGACAGGTCGGAGGGGTACTTGTCGATGAACTGCTCGACAGGAGCGAGCCCCACCGTCTCGAGCGTCTCGGCAACGCGACGCCGGCGCTCGGCACCCTTGGCGATCCCGTGGATCTCGAGCGGATGCCCGACCGACTGCTCGATCGTCATGGCGGGATTCAGCGACGCGTGCGGGTCCTGGAACACGATCTGCATCCGGCGCCGTAGCCGCCGAAGCTCGCGCTCGGACATCCCGGTGATCTCCTCGCCCTCGAAGCGAACGCTGCCCTCCGTCGCCGGCACCAGACCGAGCAGCGTTCGTCCGAGCGTCGTCTTTCCGCTTCCCGACTCCCCGACGAGCCCGAGGACCTCGCCGCGCCGGATGTCGAGGCTCACGTCGTCGACGGCGCGAACGCTTCCCGCCTCCCGCCCGACCAGGCGCTGGCGAAAGCTGCCGCGGAGGCCGTAGTACGTCTTCAGGTTGCGAATGGCGACGAGGACGTCGTCGGGAGGGGTCTCGACGGCGGCCACGTTCACGCCTCCTCCGCGACAGCGAGCTCTTCGCGCTCGAGCGGACGGCGATCCACCCGCCCGCCGGCATGCTCGTCGGACGTGTGCAGCCAGCAGTAGACGCGCCGTCCGTCGGCCAGGTCCTCTCGCGGCGGGTACCTCTCGGGGCAGACCCGCATCGCGTCCGGGCAGCGCGGGTGGAACCGGCAGCCCGTCGGCGGCGCGATGAGGTTCGGCGGCGCTCCCGGAATCGAGTGGAGCTCGGTGGTATCGAGGGAGATCGTCGACCGGAGCAGCGCACGCGTGTACGGATGCGCGGGCTCGGCGAACACGTCCCGCGCATCGCCCTCCTCGACGATCTGGCCTGCGTACATCACGGCGACACGGTCGCACGCCTCGGCGACGATCCCGAGGTTGTGCGTGATGAGGAGAAGCGCCGTCCCGAAGTTCCGGCGCAGGTCGGCGAGGATGCCGAGGATCTGCGCCTCGACGATGACGTCGAGCGACGTCGTCGGCTCGTCGGCGATCAGGAGCTTCGGGCGCAGGACGAGCGCGAGCGCGATCATGATGCGCTGACGCATGCCGCCCGAGAACTCGTGCGGGTACTGGTTGAAGCGCGTCGGCGGGATTCCCATCCGCCCGAGCGTCTCGAGCGAGCGGCGGCGGATCTCGGCCGACCCGAGTCCCGGCTCGTGCTGCTTCAGCGTCTCCTCGAAGTGCTGCTCGATCCGCATGAGCGGGTTCAGCCGCGTCATCGGCTCCTGAAAGATCAGCCCGAGATCCGGGCCGCGAAACCTGCGCAGCTCCCGGTCGGTCATGCCCACGAGATTGAGACCGCCGTAGAGCACCTCGCCGTCGGAGACGGCACCATCGGGGAGGAGCCCGAGGATGCCCCGTCCGAGCGTGGACTTCCCGCACCCCGACTCGCCGACCAGGCCGAGCACCTCGCCCTCGCCGATCTCGAGCGAGACCCTGTCCACGGCTCGCACCGTGCCGCGGGGCGTTCCGTAGTAGACGCGCAGATCGCGCACGGAGACGACGGGTTCGGTGGTCACTGCTCCTCGATCTCGATCGACCGCGTGGCCTCGAGGTCGACCGGCGCCACCGGCCGCTTGCGCAGAACCGGGTTCACGGTCTCGCTCAGCCCTTCACCCAACAGCGTGAGCCCCGTCACGAGGAGGACGATCGCGAGCCCCGGGAAGAGACCCGTCCACCAGATACCGGACGCTGCGTCCGAGACCGCACGGTTCACGTCGTAGCCCCATTCGGCCCCTTCCGTCGGCTGGATGCCGTAGCCGAGGAAGCCGAGCGCGGCGAGCGTGAGAATGGCGTCGGCCGCGTTAAGCGTGGCGAGCGGCGGCACGTTCTGGACCACGTTGAAGAAGACGTACTTGCGGATGATCGTCATGGGCTTCGCGCCCAACGCCCGCGCCGCCTCGACGAACGGCTCCTCCCTGATCGAGATCGTGTGGTTCCGGACCACACGGAAGTAGAGGGGTATGTAGACCACGGTGATCGCGATGGCCGCGGTCAGGATCCCCTGGCCGACCTTGTCGGCGAGCAGGAACGCGATGACGATCGCGAGGAGGAGGAAGGGGAAGACGAGGAGCGCGTCCATGATCAGCACGAGGATGCGGTCGAGCTTCCCGCCGAAGTAGCCGGAGAAGAGCCCGAGGGGCACGCCGACGCCGATCGAGATGATCAGCGACACGATCACGACCTTCAGCTCGGTCTGGGTGCCCCAGATCACCCTCGAGAGGACATCCGTGGACTGGACGTTCGTGCCCATCAGATGGTCGCGCGAGGGCGGCGCCAGCTGCGGGAACCGCTTTCCGTTCGCCTGGAACGTGTCGAAGTCGTAGGGCGCAATGACGGGTGCGAGGAGCGCGATCAGCACGAATGCGAGCGTGATTCCGGCTCCGATCCACAGCATCGTCCGCGTCATCCCACGCGCCTCTGCCACCGGTGCGAACGCGCGACGGACGCCGGTGAGCCGGCTCGTCCGCTGATTCGCCTCGGCGGGCGGCGTCGTGACGGCCATCAGTAGCGGATCCTCGGGTCGATGTACGCGTTCACGAAGTCGATGACGAGGCTCGCGACGACCACGACGAGGGCGAACACGACGATCAGCCCCTGCACGGCCGCGTAGTCGCGATTCTGCAGGTACACGACGAGCGTCTTCCCGATCCCGGGCCAGTTGAAGGTCGTCTCCGTCAGCACCGCTCCCGAGAGGAGCAGCGCGACCGTGAGCCCGACGACCGTGATCACGGGCACGAGCGCGTTGCGGAATGCGTGCTGGTAGACGACGGAGCGCTCGTCGATACCACGCGCGCGTGCAGCCTCGATGTAGTCGTCCTTCATCGTCCGGATCACGTTGACACGGATCAGCCGGATGAAGACGCCTGCCGTGACGAGGCCGAGCGTTACCGCCGGCAGGATCAGGTGCTTGACGGAGTCGACGAACGCGTCCCAGTCGCCGTTGATCAGCGAGTCGACCGTGAAGAGCCCGGTGTGGGTCTCCATCGTCGCCTCGACGATCGGGCTCGCCCGATCCGACGTCGGCAGCCAGCCGAGGTACGAGCCGAAGAAGAGCTGCGCCATGAGGCCGAGAAAGAAGACGGGCATCGCGTAGATCACGATCCCGAAGAGGCGCCCCGTCCCGTCGATCCATGTGTCTCGGAAGCGCCCCGCGAGCAGGCCGAACGTGACGCCCACGATGAGCGCGACGAGCATCGCGTAGAAGGTCAGCTCGAGCGTCGCAGCGCCGTTCTCGCGCACGACGTCGGTGACCGGGCGCCGATCCGTGATCGTGGTGCCGAGATTCCCGCGCGCGATCTGTCCCAGGTACTGGAAGTACTGCTTCCAGATCGGCTCGTCGTAGCCGAGCTGGGCCTTGATCTCGTCGATCTGGCTCTGAGGCGCGTGGCCGCCGAGTGCGGCCGAAATCGGGTCTCCTGGCGCCACGCGCATCAGGAGGAAGACCATCGTGAGCAGGATGAACAGCATCGGGATCACGAGTGCCAGACGCACCAGTGCGTACTTCCTGAGCGAGGTTCCCTTGCTGGCCATTGCTACCGGATCGCTGCAGGCCCCTCAGCCACTCGTCAAGGCTATCCGCAGGGAGAGGTACGAAGGGGCGCCTGTCGACGCCCCTTCGTCCATTGGTTCGCTCCGACCTACGACTTCGAGAGCAGCCAGAACCGCATGAGCACAGTCGGGTCCAGCGTGCTCGGAATACCGCGCACGTTGTTCCGGGCGACTGCGATCATCGACTGCTGCCAGTACGGAACGATCGGCACGTCCTTCGCCGCGAGCACCTGGATCGCCTTGATGACCCGGATCCGCTGGGCGAGCGACTTCGACGCGAGCTCGGCCTTGATCAGCTTCTCCATGGCCGGGCTGTTGTAGCCGTTTGCCGTAAACGTGTCGCTCCGATAGAACGGAACGAGGTAGTTCTCGGAGTCCGGATAGTCCGGGAACCAGCCCAGCTGGTACACGTTGTACTGGTTTCCGAGGACGCTCGAGTACTGTGCCCACTCACTGGACTTCAGCGTCACGGAGAAGACGCCGCCACGCTCGAGGCTGCGCTTGATCTCCGCGTACTCGTCGGCCGACGAGTCGCCGTAGTGCGTCGGCGTGTACCAGATCTCGATCGGAAGCGGCGTGTCGAGACCGGCAGCCGTAAGCGCTGCCTTCGCCTTCGCCGGGCTCGGCGTCCGACCATAGCGGGCCGCGAACGCGTCGATGTGACCGGGGTAGCCCGCGGGCACCATCGAGAACAGCGGCTTCACCTGGCCGTGATACACGCGACCGGCGATCGTCTGCCGCGGCATGAGGTACGCGACTGCGCGCCGCACGGCAACGTTGTTCGCCGGCGGACGAGTCACGTTCATGACGAGGTAGCGAATCCGGCCGCCCGCGCCGTTGTAGACGCGAACGCCCTTCTGCTTCTGCAGCGACGTGATCTCGTTCGGCGTGAACGACTGGTACGACATGTCGATCTCGCCACGCTGAAGCGCGAGCTTCATCGTCGACGACTTCGAGTAGTACCGGATGATGAGGTTGTCCGACTTCGCGGGCGTGCCCCAGTATTTGTCGTTCTTCACGAACACGGCCTGCTGGCCGGGCGAATACTTCGTGAGCACGTAATGGCCCGTCCCGACCTGCGACTCCGAGTTGCTACGGAGATGGTTCGGCTCGTACGTGTCCGACGACACGATGTACGCCGCCTGCGTCGCCATCACGGACGGCCACGTGGCCTGAGGTGACTTGAGACGGAAGGTGACCGCGTACTTACCGTTCGTCGTGACGCTCTTGAGGTTCCCGAACAGGGACGACGGCGAGTTCGCCGCCGCTTCCTTGACGATCGTCTTGTTCGAGACCCGGTCGAACGAGAATTTCACGTCCGCCGAATCGAACGCCGAGCCGTCGCTGAACTGCACGCCGCGGCGCAGGTTGCAGCGCCATACCGCGAGAGTTCCGACTGAGTAGCACTTCGTGGCCAGTGACGGCTCGAGCTTCGGGCCGTGCTTGAAGTCGAGGAGATGCTCATAGACGTTGCCCATGAGCGTCTGTGTCCCGTAGTCGTACGAACCTGCAGGATCGAGGTTCGTGACCGTGTCGGTCGTACCGTCCACGAGGGTGGTCGCCGACGGCCCCGAGAATGCCGACTGGCCTGCGCCTGCGCCGAGTGCGATGACGACGAGGGCGACGACGGAGCTGAGAGCCCCGACGCGCCAACTCATCCGTCTTCCTTTCATGTAAATCCCCTTTCTCCGACCCACGATCAGGACCGGAAGGTTCCGAGTCCCCCAACAATACGACGCCTTCGGCCCCCGAAAGTCGGGCGAACCCACGTCCGATGCCTTCGGCGCGATGCTCGATTCATGCACTTCCGGCGGCGCAGCCTACGTGATAGTGACCTGCCACGAGAGCCGGCCCGCGAGCGAGTCTGCAAGCACGGCTCCCCCATTCGAGCCAATCGCAGTCAGGTCATCTAAAGGGGTACAGCCACAGCGCCGATACCGGACACGTGGACGCTGCTGAGCGCCGAGAGATCCTGAACCGGTACCGCGATCACAGCCGGCGATTCGAGGCCGCCGCGGCGCGGCGTAGCTCGACTCGTCGCGGCGCGGTGATCCCGTTCGCGCCGCCTGCGGCGCGGGAGGTCGGCCAGGATCCGACGGCTCGAGAGATCGAAGTTCTTCAGCTCGTCTCGGACGGCCTCGTCAATCGTGAGATCGGCGAGCGTCTCTTCCTCTCGGAGGAGACCGTCAAGTCTCACGTCCGGCACCTGCTGGCGAAGCTTCAGGCAAGAAGCAGAGCCCACGCCGTAGCGGTTGGCTTCCGGCGTGGGCTCATTGGCTAACACAGTCCGTCTGCATCCACATCCCCTCCGAGCCTTGCCCTCCCTCGGGGTACCCGAAAGAGGGATGCCCACCCTCGGCGGAGAACCGAGGATGCGACGGACTACCAGACCTTCGCGCCTCTGGTCATAGGCAATGACTCCTCGATTGGGAACTGACGGCAGCCGCATCGTATACCCCGTTAGAGGGATAGTTCAAGGCGCCCGGCGGCATCCTCAGAGAGGAACGCTCGCGTACGTAGCCGCGCTGTTCGTCGCTGCATCAATTCTCGCAGTCGCGCTAGTGGCCATAGGTAACTCACTTGAAGCGCCCGCAACGGTTCTCGCTCTCGCGTTCGCTGCCGCGTGTGCGGAGCGAATCAGTGTGCGCTTCACCGTCGCGCAGCGCGGCCTGACGCGCACGGAGGAGCAGTCAATCCATTTGCTCCCCACACTCTTCGCGGCAGTGCTTTTCGGCCCGCTCGCAGCAGGCGCAGTCGGAGCAGCGTCAATGCTGGGCGACCCTGAGCTCGTAGCGCCTCGTGATCCAGATCGTGCGCCGCGTCTGAAGTGGGCTACGTACACGAGCACGCGTTTCATCGGTGGCGCCCTCATGGGTATTGCTGCGCAAGCGACCCTCGCCGCGGTGCCGTCCGAGTTTGGAGAGCTAGTAGCCGCGTCGCTCGTTGGCGCCGTAGTCGGCGAGGCGATCGACGTGCTCTTCGCAGCCCTGACTGCGCGCGTTCGGGGTCGACCGATTCGCGACGTCATGCGTTCGTTCGTCCCGGTTGTATTGGCATCTGCGCCGGTGTACGCACCGATCGTCGCGCTGCTCGCCTACATGTACGTCCGCGTGTCGCCCTGGACGCTGGCACTGTTCCTCGTTCCCGCGATGGCAGCGCAGCGGCTTTACGGTCTGTACCAGGAGCAGCGACAGTTGGCGGTGGACCTCTCCGATGCGAACGAAACGCTCGAGCGCGCAAACCTGCAGTTCGCGGCCGCACTCATCGCGACACTCG
>DASUFC010000134.1:0-2147 GCA_036274755.1 Gaiellaceae bacterium | reverse complement strand
CCTCCCCGAGGTGACCGAGGCGACGATCGTGTGCCGCTTCAACGACGCCGACGACGTCGAGCGCGCGCTCACCGAGCACGACGTCGCGGCGATCATCCTCGAGCCGATCCCGCACAACATCGGCGCGGTGCTGCCCGAGGAGGGGTTCCTCGAGCGGCTACGCGAGCTCGCGACGAAACACGGCACCGTCCTCATCTTCGACGAGGTGATCACGGGCTTCCGCCACGCGCTCGGCGGCTACCAGTCGATCGCGGGCGTGACGCCGGACCTGACGACGCTCGGCAAGGCGATGGGGAACGGTTGGCCGATCTCCGCGCTCGGGGGCTCGGCGGAGCTGATGGACCTGTTCTCGACGACGCCGGGCCGTCCCGCCTTCTTCGCCGGCACCTTCAACGGCCATCCGCCGACCGCCGCCGCGGCGCTCGCGACGATCGAGAAGCTCCAGCGCGAGCCGGTGCACGAGCACGTCTTCCGGCTCGGCGAGCGGACGCGCGCGGAGCTCGCCGAGCTGTATTCGCGGCTTGGCGTTCCGGCGGTCGTCTCCGGCTACGGCTCCGTCTTCCTCACGTACTTCCTCGAAGGCCCTGTACGCAGCTACGACGACCTGCTCGCGAACGACGTCGACCTGTTCGTCGGCTACCGGCGCGAGCTGATGAAGGAGGGCATCTTCGAGCTGCCGCTGAACCTCAAGCGGTCGCACTTCTCGTACGCGCACACGGATGCCGACGTCGAACGCCTGCTCGAGGCGACGGAGGTCGCGGTCACGCGATTCCTGGAGACCCGCCCGTGATCGACTCTCCGGTCGGTTGCACGGTCGACTTCTCGCGCGACGGGAAGCAGGTCGGCCACCTCTCGCTCGCGAAGATCACGAACACCGCCGGCTGGGCGAGCACCTTCGTCCACATCGCGCAGGTCGCGAACGGCGACGGGCCGACCGTGCTCGTCCTCGCCGGGAACCACGGCGACGAGTACGAGGGCCAGGTCGCAGCGCTGCGGCTCCTGCAGGAGCTCCAGCCGGAGCAGGTCTCCGGCCGCGTGATCGTGATCCCCGTCCTCTCACCCGCCGCGTCGAAGGCGAACACGCGCAACTGGCCCTCGGGCGCGAACTTCAACCGCTCGTTCCCCGGCGACCCCGAGGGTCCCCCGAACGAGCAGCTCGCCGACTACCTCACGCGTGTGCTGTTCCCCATGGCGGACGTCGTGATCGACATGCACTCGGGCGGGCGCAGCGCCTGGTTCCTGCCTTGCTCGCACATGCACGTCGTCGACGACCCCGCCCAGCGCAAGGCGATGCTCGAGGGCATGGAGGCGTGGAACTCCGACTGGCACTTCCTCTACATCGACGTGAACGGGCACGGGCTCCTCCCGGTCGAGGCGGAGAACCAGGGGAAGCTCGTGATCACCACCGAGCTCGGCGGCGGCGGCCGCGTCCCGGCGCCCGTCCACCGGCTCGCGTGGAGCGGCCTCCAGAACGTCCTCCGCCACGTCGGCGTCCTCGAGGGCGAGGCGCAGACCCGCCTGTCGCTCGGCCTCCCGCCCGCGGCGATCCTCGACGGGCGCGATCCCGCCACCATCGTCGTCGCGCCCGAGGACGGCCTTTTCGAGGCGCTCCTCGAGCCGGGCGACCCCGTCTCGGCCGGGCAGCCCGTCGGGCGCCTGTGGTTCATCGACCGCCCCGACCGGCCTCCCGTCGAGATCGAGGCGCCGATGGACGGCTACGTCGTCGTGACGAAGGCGATTCCCCCGACCGAGCAGGGCGACTGCGTCTTCGTGCTCGGCCGGCCGATCGACCGCTCCGCGCTCCTTTGAGCGACTGCTGCTGATGCTCGCCCGGCTCGGCGGACGCACGTTCGCGAGCCTGCGGCACCGCGACTACCGTCTCTACTTCGCCGGCAGCGCGGTCTCGTTCATCGGCACGTGGATGCAGCAGATCGCGGCGTACTGGCTCGTCCTCGACCTGACGCACTCGCCGATCGCCGTCGGCGCGCTCGCGCTCGTCCAGACGCTGCCGGTCACCGTGCTCAGCCTCGTCGGCGGCTCGCTGGCCGACCGGATCGACGTGCGCCGGATGCTCATCGCCGGCGACTGCGTGCTCGCCGTGCTCGCGGCCACCCTCGCCACGCTCGCCCTCAGCGGCACGATTCAGG
>DASUFC010000133.1:0-6188 GCA_036274755.1 Gaiellaceae bacterium | reverse complement strand
GAGACGGCCATGTGGACGTCGTGGCACGTCGCGCCCGCGCGCATCGCGCCCTTCGCCGCTGCGAAGTACTCGTCGTATGCCTCGGCCATCGCCTTCGTGTCGTCCGACAGCTCCGTGCCCGCCGCCGCGACCGCCCGCGAGACCTCGACCCAGTGCATTCCCGGGCCGGCCACCTCGAGGGAGGGAAGGACGAAGTCGCCGAGGACCTCCTCCTTCCGCGCGATCTTGAACTCCGGAAAGGCGACTCCCGAGCGGCCGGGCGCCGTGAGCACCATGTTCATCGTCAGCCGGCCGCAGCCCTCGGCGATGAAGTACTCCTCCGCGGCCGCCATCACGTCGGCCGCGGTGCGCCCCGGCGCGTAGGCCTCGGCCCACAGCTCGAAGCCACGCCGATTGATGCGCACGGAGTCGCGCACGCTCTCGAGCTCGGTCTCGCTCTTGACGGCACGAGCGAGGTCGAACTCCACGTCGAACGGCACGATCTCGAATCCCTCGAGCGGCCGGTAGTCGCGCACGGTCATCACGTAGTCGAGGCCGTAGACGCCGATCCGCTTCCAGCCCGCATCCTTCGCATGCGCGGCGATGGCTGCGCCCGGGTGCGGGTCGAACCGCTGCTCGAGAAGCGCGGTGCCGTGCTCGCCGACGTAGCGCGCCTCCGCCGGGAAGACGACGAACGGGTCGCCGTCGGCTGGCACGACGACGTACGCGTAGCGGTGGACGATCTGGAAGCCGGACATGTACGTCACTGCGCCCTCGAAGCCCGAGTACTCGCTGCCGGCGACGACGAGGCCGTCGAGCTCAGCGGCAGCCATCGCCTCCCGGACGTTGGCGTAGCGCCTGTCGAGCTCGATGCGCGTTGCGTAAGGGACTGACTTCCGTCTGTCCCTTACACCGTCTACTGCTGTTCCCATGAAGCCTCAACCCCTTTGACGAGTGCGGTGATGGTGTCGTGCAGCGGTGTCGGCACGCCGAGCTCGCGCCCGAAGCGCGCGATGCCGCCGTTCAGGTAGTCGACCTCGGTCATCCGGCGCGCCTCGACGTCCTGGAGCATCGAGGCCTTGTGCCCGTAGGCGACGTCGGGTCGCGCCGCGTGGTCGATCAGCTCCTCGGGATCGGCGTCCAGCTCGATCCCCTGCGCGGCCGCGACCGCCTTCCCCTCGTCGACGAGGCCTGAGACGACGGCGCGCAGGTCGGGGCGCTCGCAGAGCCGCCCGTGGGTGAGCCCGGTGAGCGCGCCCATCGGGTTCGTTGCCGCGTTGAAGATCACCTTCCGCCATTGCCCGGGCCGCGCGTCGGTCACCGCCGTCGTCGGCATGCCGGCGCGGGTGCACGCCTCGGCCAGCGGCGCGATCGCCTCGACGGGGATCGGCCTCGGCTCGAACGGGCCGAACGTCGTGTCGCCCTTCACGTCCCACTGGACCACGCCGGGCTCGAGCACCTTCCCCGCCGGGAAGGTCGTCCCGCGAATGACTCGCTCGACGTACGGGGCGAGCGTCTCCTCGTTGCCGACGCCGTTCATGACGCTTGCGACGGCTCCGTCGGCGAACGCATGCGCCGTCGCTGCGATGGCGGCGTCGGCATGCATCGCCTTCGTCGCCACGATGCCGAAGTCGCACGCCGGGATCTCCGTCGGGTCGCTCGTCGCGTGCGGGCGACCAAGGACCTCGCCGGCGCCGACGAGTTGCAAGCCGTTCTGTTTGATAGCGTCGACATGCGCTCTGTTCAGATCGAACGCCCACACCTCGACGTCTTCCAGGGTCGCGAGGTTCGCCGCGAACAGCGACCCGACGGCCCCGCACCCGACCACGCAGATCCTCATGCGGCTCCTTCCTTCTGGCTTCGCGATCGCAGGAGCGGTCCCAGGCGGACCTCGCGGCCGCCGGTGATCCCCTCGGGCCGAAGGATGAGGACGAGCGCCATCAGCGCGCCTACCACGATCGTGCGGCTCCCCGCGGGAAGGTCGATCCCGCCGAGGCCGTTCTCGGCCTCCGCCAGCACGGAGTCGAGCCCGGACACCGCGAGCGCTCCGACGACGGCGCCCCAGAGGCTCGTCATCCCTCCGACGACGAGCATCGCGAGCGTGAGGAACGTCAGATCGAGGTAGACGGCGTCGACGTTGATCGGGAGGAAGTGAACGTAGAGCCCACCGGCGAACCCGGCGAGCGCGCCTGAGAGCGCGAACGCGATCAGCCGTTGCCGGTAGACGGAGATGCCGACCGCGCGCGCCGCCGGTGCGTCGTCGCGCGCCGCGCGGAGCTGGCGCCCGAAGCGGCTCACCTGATAGCCGAACGCGACGAGGATCGCGACCGCCGCGCCGATCGCGGCCTGCTGGAGGTCCGTCGTCTCGGGGACGGACGAGAAGACGTTGAGCCCCGGCCCGATCTTCTCGTAGTAGCGGAGGATGTTGCTCGTGATCTCGAGCACCGCGAACGTCGCGATGCCGGCAGCGAGGCCGGAGAGCCGCATCAACGGCAGTCCAGCGACGAGCGCGAAGACGCCTCCCACGAGCGCGGCGAGCAGGAGCGACGGGATGTTCCCCACCGTCGAGTCGCCGAGGAAGCCAAAGAGCGACGGCATCGTCGCAGGCTTCTCCTCGACCGGGACGGAGAGCACGCCCGCCGTCCAGGCGCCGATCGCGACGAAGCTCATGTGCCCGAACGAGAGGACGCCGGAGTTGCCGACGAACACGTAGAGCGCGACGACCATCGACACCGATACGAGGGAGTTGATGAAGTAGATCTCGGTCGAGCGGTCGAAGAACGTGCCGAGGACGCCCGTGGCGACGACGAGCGCCAGCGGGAACGCGAGCGGCACGGTCGTGCGCACGCGTCTCATACGCGCTCCACGGGTCCGCCGCCGCGCGTGAAGAGGCCGGCCGGCCGGACGAGCAACGTGAGGATGACGAGCCCGAACAGGAAGGACGGCAGGTACTGGCTCTGCTCGGTCGGCAGAGCACCGCCCAGCAGCCCTGACGCATAGCCGATCGCGAACCCGCCGAGGGTCGCGGAGAGAAGCCGGTTCATCCCCCCGACGACCACGCCCGCAAGCACGACGATCGTCTCGCGCAGCGCGAAGGTCGAGGTGACCAGTGGTTGCTGGACGGTAAGCATCACGGCGACGATCGCCGCGAGGACGCCCGAGAGGAACACGGCCGACCCGATCACGCGGTTCGCACGGACGCCGAGCAGCCGCGCCGTCTGGAAGTCCATCGCCGCCGCCCGCATCTGGAGGCCGACCGTCGTCCGCTCGAGGAACAGGACGAGCGCCAACAGACAGACCGCGGCGGTGACGATCGCGACCACCGTGATCTTCCTGACGTCGGTTCCGAAGATGACCCACGGCAGATTGAGCCGCGCGAGCGACGCCGCGGGCTCACCGAGCGTGTCGTCGCGCTGGTCGATGACGAGCGCGATCGCCTGCAGGAGAAACGCAACCGCAAAGGTCGCGACGAGCATCGTCGCCGCCGACTGCGTCCGGAGCGGGCGGAAGACGACGCGCTCCATCGCCATCGAGAGGGCGATCACGACAGCGAAGCACAAGACGATGCCGCCCCACACCGGCCAGTCGCGGTCGGACGCGAACGCGAGCGCGAACGCCCCGGCCATCACGAGTTGCCCGTACGCAAAGTTGACGAGCCGGAGCACGCCGAAGACGAGGCCGATCCCGACGGCCATCAGCGCGTAGACGGCGCCGATGCCGATCGCGTCGACCTGCACCTGCGGATCGACCGCGGAGCGCAGGAAGTCGGTCAGGCCGCTGGCGAGGAGACCGCTCACGAGAGGTAGGCGTGGATCATCCGCTCGGTGTCGGCCGCGTCGTCGGGCGTCAGCGCGAGGCGAACCTCGCCGTTCGCGAGGACGAGACAGCGGTTCGCGAGCGCGACCGTCCGCTGCGCACGCTGCTCGACGAGCAGGACGGCGAGCCCCTGGTCGCGGATCGCGGCGAGCGCCTCGAAGACCGCGTCCGTGATCGTCGGCGAGAGCCCCAGCGAGGGCTCGTCGAGAAGCAGGACGTCCGGCGCCGAGACGAGAGCCCGGGCGATCGCGAGCTGCTGCTGCTGGCCGCCCGAGAGCGCTCCGGCGTGGCGCGAGCGGAACTCCCGGACGATCGGAAAGAGCTCGAGAGCGCGCTCGACGTCCTCGGCAGCCCCCTCCATGGAGCGGCGTGCGCTGAGCCCGAGCCGGAGGTTCTCGTCGACCGTCAGCTCCCCGAAGATCCGGCGTCCCTCGGGGACGAGCGCGATGCCGCTGCGCGCGATCACCTCCGGCGAGCGGCCGCGAAGCGAGCGGTCCCCGAGCCGGACGTCGCCACCCGCGACTCGCACGAGGCCCATGATCGCGTGGAGCGTCGACGACTTCCCGGCCCCGTTCGGGCCGATCAGACCCAGGATCTCGCCCGGCGGGACCTCGAACGAGACGCGGCGGACCGCTGCGACCGACCCGTAGCGCACCTCGAGGTCGGAGACGACGAGAGGTGGGCTCACGAGGGGCCTTCGTGAACGGCGCTCTCGCCGAGATAGGCGGCTGCGACGTCGAGATTGGCCCGGATCTCGGCAGGCGTGCCCGCGGCCAGTGTCCTGCCCTGGTCGAGCACCTCGATCCGGTCGCAGACGTCCATGATCAGCGCCATGTTGTGGTCGATCAGGAGCACGCCTGCGCCGTGGTCGTCGCGTACCGAGCGAACCACCGCGGCGAACTCGGGCACCTCGGCCTCGGGGAGCCCCGCGGCCGGCTCGTCCATCAGCACGAAGCTCGGCTGCGTCGCGAGCGCGCGCGCCACGCCGAGCCGCCGCTCGTGCCCGTGCGCGAGCGCCCCGGCGGGCGCCTCCGCGTCGCCGTCGAGGCCGAGCAGGGAGAGAAGCTCGTCCGCCCTGCGCCGTGCCGCGGCCGCCGTGGCGCCTGAGCCGAGCGCGGCAACCTCGACGTTCTCGCGCACGGACAACGAGCGGAACGGATGGCTGTGCTGGAACGTCCGGGCGAGCCCGTGGCGGCCGCGCCGGCTGGCGCTCCACCGGGTGACGTCCCTGCCGAGCAGCTCGACCTTCCCGGAGCTCGGGCGGTCGAAACCCGTGAGGAGGTTGACGAGCGTCGACTTGCCGGCGCCGTTCGGCCCGATCAGCCCCACAACCTCGTGCCGCTGGAGCTCGAGCGACACCTCGCGGACCGCCGCGACCCCGTCGAACGAGCGCGAGAGAGCAGCGGCCCGGAGTGTTCCTCCGGGCCGCCGCTGCTCCTGCGGGTGCTCCTCCGCGCCGATCGTCGCCGTCCCGGTCAGATCTTCGGGACGACCTTCGCGACGACCGCTCCGACGCGCTTGCCCTTGTTGTTCTGGATCTCGATCACGCGGTACTGCCGGCCGAACACGGTGTGCAGCTGCGGTGAGAAGCTGACGAGCCCCGAGAGCGTCGGGACCTTCCTGAACTTCTCCATCGTCGCCGCAAGCCGGGCGCCGTTCGTCGAGCCGCCCGAGCGGCGGATCGCGGTGGCGACGCCGTCGATCGCGGCCGAGCCCGTGACGAACCCGCCCGTCCCGGCCTTCAGCGCCTTCGCGAGCGTGTTGATCGCAGGCACGGGGTCGTCGCCGAAGATCGACGCGAAGGTGACGAAGTAGTAGTTCGTCACCTGCGGCTCCTTCGTGACCCAGTAGACCCCGTCACCGGCCCAGGAGTTGAGGACCGGCGTGTTGTTGCCGAGCGTCCGCAGCCCCGAGATCATCTGCGGGAGCGCACCGAACGCACCGGCCGTGGCGGTGACGATGACATCGGCCTTCTTCCCGTTCAGACGCGTGACGGCGTTCGTGATGTTCGTCGAGCCGAGCGACTGGTACGTCTCCTCGTCGACGATCTTGCCGCCGAGCTGCGTGTACCGGGCCTTGAACGCCTTCACGACGTCCTTGAAGTACACGATCACGGTGTCTGTCGCGAGGCTCGCGGACTTCCACCCCTTGCTCCACGCGTACTGCGCCATGGCCGAGCCCTCGTCCTGTGCCACGTTGCCGAACGAGAACGCGAGCCGGCCCTTCGCCCCGAAGCGCTTCGGCCCCATCTGGTCGGTGCCGATGCACGGCGCGACCGCGAGAACGCCCCTGTTGATCGCCTCCTGCACGACCGGAGCGGCGAAGTCGACGTCGCACGTCGTGAAGATCACGTTCGCGCGCTGCGAGAGCAGCTTCGCAGCACACGCGCGGGC
>DASUFC010000132.1:0-8016 GCA_036274755.1 Gaiellaceae bacterium | reverse complement strand
CGCGGCTACCCTTGACGCATGTCCGAGCCCGACGGCAAGCCGCTCGACGAGCGCCTGCAGGAGATCGGGGCCCAGCTCGCCTGGGTCCGTGATTACCTTTGACCCGGATGCGCTAGCCGCGCGGCGAGCCGAGCTCGAGGGCGAGATGGGCGAGCCCGACTTCTGGGACGATCAGGCGAGGGCCGCCCGAGTGTCCACGGAGCACGCGCGCGTGGGCCGCAAGCTGGACGGCTACGAGGCCCTGCGCTCGGAGTACGAGGACGCACAGGCATTCCTCGAGCTCGGAGAGGACGAGGCCGCGATCGCGGAGATGGTCGGCTCGCTCGAACGCGAGCTCGACCGCGTGCGCGAGGACGCGCTCTTCACCGGTACGTACGACGCGGGCGACGCCGTTCTCGAGATCCACGCGGGAGCGGGCGGCACCGACGCCCAGGACTGGGCGGACATGCTGCTACGCATGTACCTGCGCTGGACGGCCGATCGCGGCTTCCAGACCGAGGTCCTCGAGGCGAGCCCGGGCGAGGAGACGGGCCTCAAGTCGACGACGGTCGCGGTGAAGGGTGAGAACGCCTACGGCACGCTGAAGGCGGAGCGCGGCGTCCATCGACTCGTCCGCCTCTCCCCGTTCGACTCTGCGCACCGCAGGCACACGGCGTTCGCCCAGGTCGTCGTCGCACCGCTGCTCGAGGACGAGGGGGAGATCGAGATCGACGAGGGCGACCTGCGCATCGACACGTACCGCTCGAGCGGTGCCGGCGGCCAGCACGTGAACAAGACGGACTCCGCGGTGCGGATCACGCACCTTCCGACCGGCATCGTCGTCCAGTGCCAGAACGAGCGCTCACAGACCTCAAACAAGGCGACCGCCATGCGCATCTTGCGCTCGCGCCTCGCAGAGCTCGAGGAGGAGAAGAGGGAGGCCGAGCTCGCCCGCGAGCGCGGCGCCGCGCAGGACATCGGCTTCGGGAGTCAAATCCGCTCGTACGTGCTGCACCCGTACCAGCTGGTCAAGGACCACCGCACCGACTTCGAGGTGGGGAACACGCAATCCGTGCTCGACGGTGGCATCGACGGGTTCGTCCGCGCGTACCTCCTCGCCAAGGCCGCCGGTCAGGTCGTCTAGGGGTGATGGTGGCTTCGAGCGCATACGGCCGCGCAGCGGACGGCAGGGATCTTCGCGGACGGGATTCGCGAGAGTGGATCCCGTTCTGCGAAAGCAGAAGAGTGCAGGAAGAACGTCGGCTACACTGCAGCGCCCCAACGAACCGGTGCAGCCTGCGCGCAGGCTGTGTGAGCGTTCTCTCCCGGTGACGGAAGACACGGAAACAGCGCAGATGACGGCACTCGCCGAGCCCAATACGACCGCCGCGCCCGAGCCGGAGAACGAGAGATCGACCGGCACCTCGATGATCGTCCTCGAGGACGTCCGGAAGGTCTACGAGACGAACCACGTGACGGCTCTCGACGGCGTGTCGTTCGTGATCGAGAAGGGCGAGTTCGTCTTCGTCGTCGGCGCGTCGGGCTCGGGCAAGTCCACGATGATCCGTCTGCTCCTGAAGGAGGTCGAGCCCACCTCCGGCAGGATCCTCGTCGGCGGCCGCGACCTCGCCAGGCTCAAGGGCTCGAAGGTTCCGCTCCTGCGCCGGAACCTCGGCTGCGTCTTCCAGGACTTCAAGCTGCTGCCCAACCGGACCGCCGCCGAGAACATCGGCTACGCGCTCCGCGTCCAGGGCGAGTCGAACGCGCAGATCCGCAAGAAGGTGCCCGAGGTGCTGAACCTCGTCGGCCTGCCGCACAAGATGAACTCGCGGCCCGAGGAGCTCTCGGGCGGCGAGCAGCAGCGGATCTCGATCGCGCGCGCGATGGTCAACCATCCGCCGCTCCTCATCTGCGACGAGCCGACCGGGAACCTCGACCCCGACACGTCCGTCGGGATCATGCAGCTCCTCTACCGCATCAACCGCACCGGCACGACCATCCTCATGGTCACGCACGACCGCGAGATGGTGGACAAGATGCGCAAGCGCGTCATCGCGCTCGAGGCCGGCAAGCTCGTTCGTGACGAGCGGCGTGGGGGGTACGCCGAGGAATGAACAAGATCCGCGTGGTCTTCGCCGAGGCGCTTCGCTCGATCGGTGCCAACGTCTCGACGACCGTCGCCTCCGCGTTGTCGGTGCTGATCGGGATGTTCCTCATCGGCGTCTTCATCGGTCTCGGCACCTGGCTCGTCTCGTGGTCTGACGACAAGAAGCGCGAGCTCGCCGTGCACGTCTTCATCGCCGACCAGGCGACGACGAAGCAGGTGAACGCGCTGCGCGTGAAGATCGAGTCGGACCCGCGCGTGAAGCCGGGCGGCGTGAACTTCATCTCGAAGGACGAGGCGCTCGCGATCATGCGCAAGCGGAACCCCGAGCTCACCGCGAACCTCGCCTCGAACCCGCTGCCGGCGTCGTTCGACATCGTCCCGAAGCGCGGAGAGGACACCGAGGCCATCGCCGTCACGATTCAGAAGTCGAAGCTGCCCGCGGTCGACGAGGTGCGATACGGCAAGGAGGTCTCGCAGCGGATCCTGCAGATCGCGCGCGGGATCCAGGTCGTCTTCGGGATCATCGTGGTCATCCTGCTCGCCGCGTCGACGATCCTCATCGCCAACACGATCCGGCTGTCGATCTTCGCTCGCAGGCGCGAGATCGAGGTCATGAAGCTCGTCGGCGCGTCGAACTGGTACGTCCGCGGACCCTTCATGCTGGAAGGCGTTCTGACCGGCCTCGCAGGGTCCGTCGCGGCGGTCTTGTTGCTCTTCGTCGGCCGCGAGGTCGCGGTCCCGCAGATCCTCGGCCACATTCAGGACGATCCTCAGGTGCGCGCGATGGCCTTCACGTACACCGCGGCGATCCTCATCCTGGGCGGGCTTGCGATCGGCGCGCTCGGCTCGGGGCTCACGCTCCGGCGCTTCCTGCGCGTCTGAGAGCCGGGACGCTGACGTAGGCGCCGGTCGCTACGGTGCCGCGATGCGCGGGCGCCGATCGCCGAGAGGGCGTCAGAAGCGGCCGAGCCGCTCGGTTCGCGCGCGCCGTCGTCCCGCGCACGCGGTTCAGGCGGCTGAGAAGCGCATCACGGTCACGCTCCCGTCCCGACGGGTGGAGCCGGAGCGCGTCGTTGCGCATCTCGGGCCGACGAACTCCGGCAAGACGCACGCGGCGCTGCGAGAGCTCGCCGACCAGCGCGCGGGGGTCTACGCCGGCCCGCTGCGGATGCTCGCGCAGGAGGCGCATCGGCGCCTCGGCGAGTGGATCGGGCCCGAGCACGTCGGTCTCGTCACCGGCGAGGAGCGGGTCAACGAGCACGCACCTGTCATCTGCTCGACGGTCGAGATGGCGCCGCAATCCGGAGAGCTTCTCGTCCTCGACGAGGTGCAGTGGGCGGACGATACGGAGCGCGGGTCGGCATGGACGCGTCTCCTGCTCGCGGGCGAGTACCGCGAGATCCTTCTCCTCGGCGCCCTCGACGCGCTGCCGCTGATCGACCGGGCCTTTCCCGAGCACGAGCTGAAGGTCTTCGATCGCAAGCTCCCGCTCGAGTTCGTCGGCGAGCGGACGCTGCGGTCGCTGACGCCCGGAACGGTCGTCGTCGCGTTCAGCCGCCGCGCGGTGATTGCGCTCGCGGGCGAGGTGAACCGCCTTCACCCCGGACGCGTCGCCGTCCTGTACGGAGCGATGCCGCTCGCGTCCCGGCGGGAGGAGATCGACCGCTTCTTGTCCGGTCAGGCGGACGTGTGCGTCGCGACGGACGTCCTCGGGCACGGTGTCAACCTGCCCTGCGAGACGCTGCTGTTCGCCGAGACGAACAAGTTCGACGGCGAGGAGCGCCGCGATCTCCTTCCCTGGGAGCTGGCGCAGATCGCGGGCCGCGCGGGGCGCTTCGGGCTCGTCGAGCGCGGCCATGTCGGGGTGCTTGCCGGCCTGGGCTGGGGGCGCGCCGATGCGGAGCTGGTCGAGGCCGGGCTCGAGCCGCACGTCTCCCTGCCGGGTGGCCACCTGGGCTTCCGCGTGGTCGACGAGGCGCGCATCCGGCCACAGCTCGCGGATCTCGGTGTGGAGGATCCCATCCAGCTCGACGCCGCGCTGGTCGCCTGGCATCGGGTTGCGCTGCGGGAGTGGGCGTCCGAAGGCTGGCTCGCCGTCGAGTCGCTGCAGCCCCTTCGCCTCCGGCTCCAGGGCGTCCAGCGCCGACTCTCCGAACGCGGGCGGCGGCTGTCGCTGCACGATACGTGGAAGCTCGTCAACGCCCCTGTCGACGA
The DNA here is from genome assembly GCA_036274755.1 of Gaiellaceae bacterium. GTDB lineage: Bacteria > Actinomycetota > Thermoleophilia > Gaiellales > Gaiellaceae > GMQP-bins7. The sequence continues at coordinate 3,716 of DASUFC010000132.1, read as the reverse complement.
GGACGCGCTCGAGCTGCTCGCGACGCTCGCGCTCGCGATCACCGGAGATCGGGTCGCTCGACCGCAGCTCACCTTCCTGCTCGACACCGCGCGGCTTCGCGGCTCCTCGCTCGAGGACGCGGAGCAGGCCGGTCGCGAGGCCAGCATCCTGCGCTGGTTCGCGCTCCAGTACCCCGGTGTGGGGGGTGTCACCATCGAGCGGGCTGCCGCTCTCGAGCAGGCGGCCGCGGCCCGCGTCGTCGCCCGGCTGCGAGTCGAGGTCGAATCGCCCACGATCGGGCGCTGCCGCTCGTGCGGCCGCTCGTGCGCGCCGTGGTTCCCGCTCTGCGACCGCTGCGCAGGCATCGCCGCGCGTGCGTGATATGAACTCCGCGTGACTCCGGACGAGCTTCGTGCGATCCCGCTGTTCGCAGGCGCGAGCGACGCCGGGCTCGAACGGATCGCGCACGAGTCCGGCGAGCTCGTCTCGCACGCGGGGCAGCTCATCGCGCTGGAGGGCGACGTCGGGTCGGGGATGTTCGTGATCCTCGACGGGACGGCAAGCGTCGAATGGCGTGGAGGGGCCGTCGAGCTCGAGGCGGGGACGTTCTTCGGCGAGCTCACGCTGCTCGCGCCGGGCGGGCGTCGGAACGCGCGCGTCCGCGCCGCGACGGAGATGCGCTGCCTCGCGGTGCCACGCGACACGGCACTTGCGCTGATCGAGTCGGAGCCCACGGTTGCGCTCGCGATGTTGCGGGAAGTCGCGCGGCGCTTCGCCTCGGCGCTGCCGGACGACGACTAGCCGTGGCGAAAGCCGGGGGCACGAAGCTGATCGCGGACAATCGCCGCGCTCGGCGGGACTACGAGCTGCTCGAGCGCGTCGAGGCCGGCCTCGTCCTCACCGGGACGGAGGTGAAGTCTGCCCGCGACGGTCAGGTCCAGCTCGGTCAGGCGTACGTCGACGTGCGCCAGGGTGAGGCCTGGCTGATCGGCGCGTCGATCTCCGAGTACGCGCAGGCGGGCGGCCGCGGCCACGAGCCGGACCGTGACCGCAAGCTCCTTCTCCATCGCGGCGAGATCGACTCCCTGTACGGGAAAGTGCGCGAGAAGGGACTGACCCTCGTCCCGACGAGCATGTACTTCAAGGACGGGAAGGTGAAGGTCGAGATTGCGCTTGCGCGCGGGCGAGAGCGGGCCGACAAGCGGCGCCTCGTCGCCGCGCGCGATGCGCAGCGCGACATCGAGCGGGCGCTGAAGCGCCAACGTTGAGAAATGAACGTTCGGTGTCAGGCACCGGCGCCCGAAGGCCGCATGGTTGAGCGGTGTCGAGGGCGGGTGCCTGACACCTGAGTGGCCGAAACAGACAGGCCGGGGTCGCTGCGACCCCGGCCCTCGTCGCTCGAAGAGCTACCTCAGCGAGTAGGCCCGCTCGGGCGCGGGAACCTGCTCGATCAGCGTGCGGAGCACGTCGTCGGGCGTGAGGTCGTCCGCCAGGATGAGCCGGTGCCGGAGGACGTACGGCGCGATCTCCTGGACGTCCTCGACCGTAACCTCCTCGCGGCCGCTCAGCCGGGCGTTCGCCTTCGCCGCGCTCGCGAGATGCATGATCCCGCGTGAGCTGACGCCGAGCTCGACTCCGGCGATATCGCGGCTTTGCCGCGCGAGCGCGACCATGTAGCGGCCGACCTCCTCGGGGAGCTCCGTCGCGTCGAGCTCGTCGCGCGCCTTGTCGAGACCGACGACGCCGAGCAGCGGCCGGACTTCGCCGAGCATGTCGGGGGCGACGCCCTTGTGCGGCAGGTCGAGCATCTCGTACTCGCTCTGCGCATCCGCGTAATCGAGCTCGATCTTGAAGAGGAAGCGGTCGAGCTGGGACTCGGGGAGCTCGAACACGTCGCGATGCTCGTACGGGTTCTGGGTCGCGATGACGAGGAACGGGTCGGGGAGCTTGTGCGCCTTGCCCTCGACGGTGACCTGGCGCTCCTGCATCGCCTCGAGCAGCGCGGCCTGCGTGCGGGGAGGCGTCCGGTTGATCTCGTCGGCGAGGAGCACGTTCGTGAACACCGAGCCCGGGAAGAAGATCTGCTCGCCCATGCGCAGCGTGTTGACGCCCGTGAGCTCGGCGGGAGTCGTGTCGGGGGTGAACTGGATGCGCTTGAAGGTCGCCCCGAGCATGTGCGCGGTCGCGCGCGCGAGCAGCGTCTTCGCGCTGCCCGGAGGGCCTTCGAGCAGGACGTGCCCGCGCGCCAGCGCGGCGACGAGGAGCAGCTCGACGGCGCGCTCCTGTCCGATCACGACCTTCGAGATCTCTTGCTTTGCGCGCTCGCGCAGGTCGACGAGGCTCTCGTACGGGGCCTCCACAAGCAGTGACACGATCGTTCCCTCCCCGCTCGGCTGACGGTGCTCGGCGCCGCCATGGTAGCGCGGTCCGAACGAGGCTCCCAATCGGCTTCCCCAGCCGCTTTTGCCTCGTTCCCACTATTCGCCCCCCGAACGGGGGAGTCAACCCCTCGGATGAGGGACTGCGACTAGGAAACGGGCGAGATCGGAGGCGGAACCGCCGCGGGAACGCCCGACATCGCGTCGAGCAGGACCGTGTCGACGTTCGTGCCGTCCTGCACCGAGATGCGGTGACGGAGGACGAAGGGCGCCATCTCGCGGACGTCCTCGACCGTCACGCTCTCGCGGCCGTTGAGCCGCGCGTTCGCCTTGGACGCGTTGACCAGGTGGATCATCGCGCGCGAGCTGACTCCGAGCTCGACGCCCGGGAGCTCGCGCGTGCGCCGCCCTACGGCGACGATGTAGCGGCCCACCGACTCGGGCACGTCCGTGTGCTCCAGCTCCAGGCGAGCCTTGTCGAGGCCGACGACGCCGAGCAGCGGCCGAACCTCGCCGAGCATGTCGGGCGCGATGCCCTTGTGGGGGAGGTTGAGCATTGCGAGCTCCGACTCCGCATCCGCGTAGTCGAGCTCGATCTTGAAGAGGAAGCGGTCGAGCTGGCCCTCCGGAAGCGGGAACACGCCCTCGTGCTCGTGCGGGTTCTGCGTTGCGATGACGAGGAACGGGTCCGGAAGCTTGTGGGCCTTGCCGTCGACGGTGACCTGGCGCTCGCCCATCGGCTCGAAGAGCGCAGCCTGGGTGCGCGGCGGGGTGCGGTTGATCTCGTCGGCCAGGAGCACGTTCGTGAAGACGGCGCCCGGCATGAAGAGGTGCTCGCCGGCACGAACGACGTTCTGACCGTTGAGCTCGACGGGCGTCGTGTCCGGCGTGAACTGGATGCGCTTGAACGAGGCGCCGAGCATGTGGGCGACGGCGCGCGCGAGGAGCGTCTTCGCGCTGCCGGGCGGGCCCTCGAGCAGTACGTGCCCGTGCGCGACAGCGGCGATGAGCAGCAGCTCGACGGTGCGGTCCTGCCCGATGACGACCTTCGATACCTCGGCCTTGGCGCGCTCGCGCAGGCCCGCAAGGTCGTCGTACTTCTCCTCCATCATCAGGGCCACTGCCGTGTCCTTTCGCCTCGTTTTCCCAGCAATTGGCCCGATTCCCAGAACCAGCCGCAGGTGAGCCGACACGGTTATCGGCAGCTAAGCTGCGTTCCTTAAGACACATACGGGGGCGATCAGGTCTCGACGTGGTCGGTTCTCCGGCAGAGCTGCGAGCCGAGGTCGCCGGTTGGCCTCGTAAATCAACCGGCACCAAAGCAAGTGCGAACAAGAACGAACTCGCACTCGCCGCCT
>DASUFC010000131.1:0-14417 GCA_036274755.1 Gaiellaceae bacterium | reverse complement strand
CGCCGCCGCGCAGAAGGAGATCGCCGCGGCGCAGGCCAGGGAGACACGCCTGCAGCAGCAGGTCACGAACAGCCGCTTCCTCGCGGACTGCGAGGCCGGGCTCCAAGCCTGCTCGCAGACGCACAAGCTCGGGCGCGGGCCCTTCTACAAGCGCGATACCCGCCGGGCAGCCGCGGCAGCAGCCGAGCTGAAGCGCGCCCGCCCGCAGATCGCGGCCACGATCGACGCGAACCACCGCAAGATCGCGGTGTGGAGGGCGTCCGAGGCGACCGAGATCGCGAACCGCGTCGCGACGATCCGGGCCGACCGCGACTTCCTCGCCCGCCAGGCGGCTCTCGACCGCGTGGAAGCCGCGAACCCCTCCGTGAAGAAGTACGTCACGTTCTTCCTCGCGTTCCTGATCGCCATCGACCTCGTCGCGCTCATGCTCAAGCTCACCCATCTCTTCAGCACGGGCGGTGCCTACGAGCAGAGCGCCGCCGCGCTCCGGGCGAACGACCTCGTCGACGTCCATCGCCTCAAGGAGCACGCGACCGTTCTCACCCGTCGCATCACCCTCGAGGCGCGAGCCCAGGAGGATGCCGACGAGCTCAGGATCCGAGGCCAGATCGCACGCGATCGTGACCCCGCGACGGACGAGCCCAGAACGACCGAGCGCCAAGGGCACCGTCCGCCGCTCGGCGGCCCGGCGGCCGCGACGCTCGGCGACTGACGGTCCGATTCGCCCCGCGCCGGCGAGCGCTACGAGAGCTCGAGCGTCATGCCCTCGGAGGCCGCGACGGGCGCGCGCTCCGAGCGATCGCCCCACAGCTCGGCCGCGCGCTCCACGATCAGCTCGACGCCATCGTCCGAGCGATCCGGATCGTGGTGGAACAGCACGAGCTGGTTCACCTCCGCTCGACGCGCGAAATCGACGGCGTGTGCGACGCTCGAGTGCCCCCAGCCGACCCGGGACGGGTACTCGGACTCGTTGAACTGGCAGTCGTGGAAGAGCAGGTCGACACCCTCGGCGAGCCCGTAGCCCGAGATCCAGTCCGTCTGGAGCGCCGACAGCTCGACACCGAGGACGGGCTCGTGATCCGGGATGTACGCCATCGAGGTCCCGTTGGTCGAGAGGCGGTAGCCGAGCGTCGGCCCGGGGTGCGAGACCGTCCGAGCCTCGATCCGGATGCCTTCGAGCTCCCAGGGCTCGGATGGGACGTCGTGGAAGATCACGTGCGCCGGCGTGTCGGCGAGCTCGATGGGGAACAGCGGCGGCGAGAACGCCCGTGTGATCCGGTTCTCGAGCGAGCGCACCGGCGAGGCCGGTCCCCAGATGTGCAGCTCGCGGGCCGCATGCCAGAACGGAGCGAAGAAGCGCAATCCCTCGACGTGGTCGAGATGCAGGTGCGTGACGAGGAGGTGCAACGGCGCCGAGTCGGAGTCGAGCTCCGTGCCGAGCCCGCGCAGGCCTGTCCCCGCATCGAGGATCAGGCGTCCGCCGTCGTTCGTCCGCACCTCGACGCACGGCGTGTTGCCGCCGTATCGCACCGTCGCCTCACCGGGTGTCGGAATGGATCCCCGGCAGCCCCAGACTTTCAGCTGGAACGACACGTCACGCGTCGTCCGCTTGCCAGAAGAGGGCGACCATGCCGACGAACTCCGTCGCCGAGGCGAAGAGCGGGACGGCGGTGATGTTGAGCATCCTCCGCTCGCCGTCCAGGCCCGTCATCCAGAGCTGTCCGTGCGCCGGCCGGTGCTCGAGCAGCGCGATCCCGGCGGGCATCCGGTCGAGCGGCATCGGCGTGCCGTCGAGATCCTCCAGGACGAACTGGGAGGCCCAGCCCTCGGCCGGCATCGTCCCCGCCTCGGCGAACGAGCGTCCCAGGATCGACTCCGCGGCCTCGTTGTAGAAGACGAGATTGCCCTCTGCATCGGCGACGAAGGTGGCCGTCGCGAGCTGCGACGCGAGCTCGCGCGCGATGATCAGCGCGAGGTGCTTCTGCGATCTCCCTTCCATCGGCGGAACCCTAATACGAGGCGCTCAGCCGCCCTGGATCTTCCACCGCAGCCGCTGCTGCTCGAGCAGCTCGCGACGAAGCCGTGCGAGGCCCGAGGGGCAGGTCGGCCCGAGCGCGGCGAGCATGGCCTCGCAGTCCTCGACGGTGAGCACCGGCTCCGACGATTGGATCGCGATCGCGTTCGCGATCGTCCGTCCGGTCGCCGCATAACCGGCGTCGTCGAGGATCTGCGTGAGCAGGCGTGCCGCAGGCACGCTCACCCGGACACCGGCGATCCACATGCGCGCGACGCTAGCGCAGCGGGCCACGAGACGCGCGGTAGGCTCGACGCGGTTTGGCTTCAGCGGTAGAGGTCTCCGCCGAGACGGCGCGCCGGTTCCTCGTCGCCCGCCACGCGCTCGCGCCGGCGCGGGCGCTCGGAGGCGGCCCAGAGGGCGTCGTGGAGCTCCTCCGCCGGTTCGGATCGATCCAGTACGACCCGATCGCGGTCGCCGGACGAACCCACGATCTCGTGCTCCACGCGCGCGTCGCCGGCTACGCGCCGGCGTGGTGCGACGAGCTCTACCGCGAACAGCGGATCTTCGAGGCCTACAACAAGGGGCTCTCGCTCGTCCCGACCGAGGAGTTCCCGTGGTTTCGTGGGATCCTGGGGCGCGGCCCGGAGCGGACGATCGCCGAGAACGCGGAGGTCGCCGAGCGTGTCCTCGAGCGCGTCCGGGCTGATGGCCCCCTCTCGTCCCGCGACTTCGAGCGCGCGCACGGCGAGGCGACCGACTGGTTCGGAGCTCGGACGAACGTCGTGCGTGCCGTGCTCGAGGCGTACTCGGCCCTGACCGTGCTCGGGCTCGCCCGGCGCGACGGCACCCGCCGCTACTACGACCTGATCGAGCGCCTGCTGCCCGCCGACGTGCTCGCGCAAGAGATCCCGCGTCTCGAGCAGATGCGCCACAAGATGCTCTCGCGCTACCGCGCGCACGGCCTGCTCGGTGCAAGCGGGTCCGGTGACGTCTTCGGCGGCCTCGGGACTGCGAAGCCCGACCCGAGGCTTCCGGGCTATCCGGGAAGAACCGCGCTTCGCAACGACCTCGTGGGGGGCGGCGAGATCGTGGCCGTCTCGGTGGAGGGAGTGCGCACGACCCGCTACGTCGTGCGCGATGAGCTCGAGCTACTCGTCGCGCCTCCCGAGCCGCCGCCGTCGGTGGCGTTTCTCCCGCCGTTCGACGCGCTCGTCTGGGACCGGCCGCTCCTGCAGTCGCTGTTCCGGTTCGACTACGTCTGGGAGCTCTTCCACCCGCCCGAGAAGCGGCGGTGGGGCTGGTACGTGCTGCCGATCCTCTTCCGCGACCGCTTCGTCGGCCGGATCGAGCCGCGCATCGACCGCGACGCCGGGCGTCTCGAGATCATCGGCTCCTGGTGGGAGGACGACTTCGCCCCGCGCCGAGCCGAGGGCTTCGTCGATGCGATGCGCGAGGCGCTCCGTGCCTACCTCGACTTCGCCGGCGTGCCGCAGATCTCGTGGGCGCCGCACCTCGGCAAGGAGAAGCGGCTCTTCGGCGCTCGACCGTGACCTGATAGGACAGCGCCATGCACCTCCCCACCAGTGCGAGAGACCTTCTCGAGTCGGACGCGCTCGCACACCTCGTCACGATCAACGCGGATGGCTCGCCTCAGGTCTCGTGCGTGTGGGTCGGCCTCGAGGGCGACGAGATCGTGTCCGGGCATCTGCGTTCCGGCCAGCGGAAGCTCCGGAACGTCGCGCGTGACCCGAGAGTCGCGTTGTCGGTCGAGGGCACGACCGTGCACCCGCCGGGCCTGAAGGAGTACCTCGTCGTCCACGGCACAGCCCGCATCTCCGAGGGAGGGGCTGCGGACCTGCTGCAGCGCCTGGCTCACGTCTACCTCGGCCCGGACGTCCGGTTCCCGCCGATGGACGACCCGCCGCCAGGCCAGGTGCTGCGCATCTCGGTCGAGCGGATCGGTGGAGTCGGACCGTGGATGCCACGCTGAGCGTCGGAAGCACCAGCGACGCGTGAGCGGCCTCGACGAGCTCTTCGCCGGGAACCGTCGCTGGGCTGCCGCAGCCGTCGCGCGGGACCCTGCCTTCTTCACGTCGCTCGTCGACCGGCAGGCGCCCGAATACCTCTGGATCGGCTGCTCGGACAGCCGCGTGCCCGCGAACGAGATCGTCGATCTTCCGCCAGGCGACGTCTTCGTCCATCGCAACGTCGCGAACCTGGTCGTCCACAGCGACCTCAATCTGCTGTCCGTCCTGCAGTACGCGGTCGACGTGCTGCGGGTCAGGCACGTAGTCGTCTGCGGCCACTACGGCTGCGGGGGCGTCTCGGCGGCCCACGTGAACGCACGCCACGGGCTGGTCGACAACTGGCTGCGCCATGTGCGCGACGTCGAGGACAGGTACGCGGACGAGCTCGCCGCGCTCCCGGAGGAGCGGCTTCTCGACCGCCTGTGCGAGCTCAACGTGATCGAGCAGGTCTCGAACGTCTGCGAGACGACCATCGTCGAGGACGCGTGGAACCGCGGCCAGGAGCTCGGCGTCCACGGGCTCGTCTACGACCTGCACGACGGCCTGCTCGACGATCTCGGCGTGAGCCGTTCCGGGTAGCGACGGGAGGCGCGCAACGCGCGACGAGGTAGGACATGCGCCGGTCCGGCCGAACGCAGTGACTTCATGGGCTGGCGCGACCGCGAGATCTGGTTCGACGTCGACGTGCTCTGGTTTCGCGAGCACGCAGCCGAGCCTGCAGCCGCGTTCGCGGCGAACGCACCCTCCTTCTTCCAGCTGCCAACGGATGCGCTCGACGAGCCGATCCCGGACGGTCTCTCGGCGTCACGCCGTCGACGCGCCCATCTCCGGCGCCGACGCGACGTCAGACGAACGCGGACCGCTGCGCTCGTCGTCGGCCCGGCGATGATCGTGGCCCTCGCCGCACCGAAACTCGGGAGCGCGTCACGATCCGGCGAGCCGCTCGCCGAGGACCCGCCGAGCGCGACCTTCCGGTCGAACGAGCCACAGGCGGACGCGGGCCGACGCGCAGCGCAGAGGCCGCTGCGCAAACCGGCCGCGGCCTACCCCCACGTGCGGTGGGACGTCGCGACGTCCCACGGGCTCCCCTACGCCGGCTACCTGACCGGGGGCACACAGCTCCCCGTCGAGGGCCCCGACTGGGTCACGTGGGATCCGGTCACCGACAGCGTCCCCAACCTGCCGCATCGCCTGTTCGGCAACGAGCACGTGATCCGCAGTCTCCTGGACGCGATCGCGAGGTACCGCACGGCGCACCCCGACGCGCCACGGGTCGTGGTCGGGGACATCAGCTTTCGCGGCGGCGGGCCGATGGACGAGCACCGCTCCCACCAGAACGGGCTCGACGTCGACGTCTACTACCCGAGGAAGGACGGCCGGCTCCGCGCGCCGACCTCGACCGACCAGATCGACCGGCGGCTTGCGCAGGACCTCCTCGATCGCTTCCTCAGGTTGAACGTCGAGATGGTCTTCGTCGGCTACCACGCGGGACTGCGCGGGCCCGGCGGAGTCGTGGTCCCGTATCCGAGCCACGAGAACCACATGCACGTGCGCTTCCTGCCGCCGGCCGGCTGACGCGCGCCCTCGCCTACTGCGACCTCACGTAGTCGATGTAGCCGCGCACGTCGGCGACGGGCTCCGAGTACGCGTCGCCGAGCGCCGACTCCATGCGCTCCAGGTACTCCTCCGCCCAGGCCGGGAACTCGTAGTCGATCGCACGCAGGAACTCGAGCGTGGCCGCCCAGCGCATGTCCGCGATCGACGGCTCGTCGCCCCCGACGAACGGCTTCCCGGCGAGGAAGAACGCGTTGAATGCCTCGAGCGGAGTGGCGAGCGCGGCCTCGGCGTCCTTGCGCGCCTGCTCCTTGAGCTCGTCGGACACGTCGGCCGTGGCGGCTTCACCGGCGTACTGAGCGAAGCCGAGCGCCGGGTACGTGGCGCGCGCGAGGAGCGGGTAGAAGGTCCCGATCAAGTAGAACATCGCGCTGTCGACCATCGCCCGGCTGCCCGGATCGGTCGGATAGAAGCGATCGAGGCCGTGCTTGTTGCAGTGGTACTGCATGATCGCGCAGCTCTCCCAGAGCGAGCCGTTCGGCAGCCCCTCCTCTTCCAGCAGCGGGGTGAGGTCGGCCGGATCCTTGGACAGGAACTCGGGCGTCGACTTCTTGCCCCAGACGTCGACCTCTTCGAAGTCGAGCCCTGCGGCCCGGACGAAGATGCGGACCGTCAGGTTGTTCACGCTCGGCTTGAGAATGCTCAGGGTGTGAGTTGCCATGTGCCGGATCCTCCTAGCGGTACGGATTCTTTGGCGAGCGGTCGTCGGAGAGGGATGCCTGCGATCGCGTGACGAGGCGCTCGATCGCGTCGGCGAGGTGCTCGCGGTCGATGTTGTGGTCGCCGCGCTCGACGCGAAGCATGTGCGCCTCGAGCAGGACGTCGGTATGCGTGTGCCCGTGCGGCGGCTCGAACCGGTACGAGGCGAGCTCGACGAGGAGCCCCAGCGGGTCCTCGAAGTAGATCGAGTCCATGAAGCCGCGATCCTTCACGCCCGAATGCTCGATCCCGCGCTCGTCGAGCCGCTCGACCGTCTGCGCGAACGTGGCCTGCGAGAGCGAGAACGCGAGGTGGTGGACGATGCCGGGCTCACGCGGAGCCGTCTTCTGCTCGACCGGGCGCTCCTCGTTCGTGAAGACGGTGATGAGGCGGCCGTCGCCCGGATCGAAGTACAGGTGGCTCTCGGAGGCGTTGTCGAGGTTCGGCTGCTCGAAGACGAACGGCATGCCGAGGACGCCCTCCCAGAAGTCGATCGCCGTCTGCCGGTCGGCGCCGTTGATCGTGATGTGGTGGACGCCCTGGGTCTGGAGCTTGCGCACCATTACCGCTCGACGAGCTTCGACTTGTACTCGGATCGCTCGAAGCTCCCCCAGGGGACGAGCTCGACCGTCGTCGACACCACCAGCACGGCACGCAGTCTCGCACGGATCTCCTCGCTCAGGCGATCGTCCGGCTCCGCACCGCGGGCAAGCTCCACTGCGATCGGCAGCGGAGGCTCCTGCTTCACGCCCTCTGCGGTCGGCCGCAGGCGAACGTGCCCGCTCACGCGCGGAGCGAAGCCGCTGACGACGTCGCGAACGGCCGAGGGGAAGACGTTGACGCCGCGGACGATGAGCATGTCGTCCGTCCGGCCGATGCAGCGGACGCGCGGCGCGGTGCGCCCGCAGGGGCACGGGCTCGTCCGCACCAAGACGTGGTCACGCGTCCGAAAGCGCAGGAGCGGCGCGGCCTGGTGTCGGAGGTGCGTGAGGACGAGCTCTCCGGACGCGCCGTCCTCGAGCGGAATCTCGGACCCCGTCCCGGGGTCGATCAGCTCGGGATGGACGAAGCCGCGCGCGCCGAGGTGCATCCCGTCCTGTTCCTCGCACTCGCCCCACAGCGAGATCCCGATGTCGCCGATCCCCATGGCCTCCGTCACGCGCGCACCCCAGCCCTCCTCGAGGAGCGCGCGGAGCGCGGGCTCTCCCCCGCCCGGCTCGCCCGCGACGAGCACGCGCTCGACGCTCGAGCTGCGGAGATCGATGTCACGCTCACCGCACCACTCGACGAGGTAGGCGGCGTACGAGGGCGTCAGCACCGCTGCCTCGGGGCGCAGGAGCTCGATCGCGCGAACGAGCCGCTCGGTGTTCCCGGTCCCCACCGGGATGTGACAGAGGCCGATGCGGTCGAAGGAAGCGAGCGCGGCTCCGGCCACGAATGGGCCTGCGCTGTACGTCGACACGATCCGCTGCCCGGCGCCGATCCCGGAGGCCGCGTAGCTCCGCGCCGACCCGGTCACCCAGTCGTCGAGGTCGCGGGCCGTCAGCGGGATGTAGCTCGGAGTCCCCGTCGTGCCGCTCGTCGAGTAGATGCGGACGATCGCCGAGCGCTCGGCGCACAGATGCGTCCCGACGGGGTTGTCCGCGGTTGCCGTCGCCTTCAGCTCCTGCTTCTCGGTCAGCGGGAGTCGGCCGATGTCGGCGAGCCCGCCTGCATCCTCGGGCGTGGTCAGCGACAGCTTCTCGCGATAGAACGCCGAGCGCTCGAGGAGATACCCGAGCTGCGCGCGGTAGCTCGCGTCGTCGAGCGCGAGCTGCTCCTCCCGCGAGCGCGACTCGACCTCCGGCTCGAGCATCACGGGCCGGCGCCCGGCTCGTACGCGACGGCCTCCTCCGCCTTGCCTGCCATGTAGAAGCCCAGGGGCCGCTCCTGCTCCTCCGCGAGATGCGCGAGAAGCCCGGCAGTTCGCGCGAGGATCGGGACGGCCTTCACCACCGTCATCGGGTACCCGAGATCGAGCAGCACCGCGGCCATCGGCATGGAGACGTTCATCGGGAGCGCCTTGCCCCAGACCGCCGGCACCGCCTCGCCGAAGAGCCGTGCGAGCTCGACGTGCCGCCCGCTCACACCCCGCTCGTCGGCGAGCTCGAGGATGCGCTCGGCGCGAGGATCGACAGGCCGATGCACCGGATGCCCGAAGCCCGGTGCCTTCGTGCCGGCGGCAAGGAGCGACTCCGCGAGCGACCGCGCGGCGCCGTCCGGTTCCTCACCCGAGTCGACCCGTGCCGCACCTTCGACGAGAAGCCGCGCGCACTCCTCGGACGTCCCGAGGACCACCGATCCGGCGCCGAGGATGCCAGCCGCGACCGCTCCCTGTAGAGCGTCCGGATCCGCGGCGAGCGTCATCCGGGCCGCGACGTTCGTGGGCATCATCCCGTGCTCCGCGATCGACACGAGCAGGAGGTCGAGGAAGAAGCGCTGATCCTCCGTGGGCTCCTCACCGGTGAGCAGAAGGTGGAAGTACTCGGTGAACGTGAGGCGGCCCATGAGGTCGCCGGTGAGATCGCTGCCGCGGACCTCGACTCGATCCGGATACGCCTGGCTGATGCCCGTCACGGAGTGCGCGGCACGCCCGATCGTCACAACCCGAGCTCCTGACGCACCATGTTCGTGCCGGCGACCATCGCCTCGAGCTTCGCGTAGGCGAGGTCGCGCGACAGGTACTTCATCCCGCAGTCGGGCGCGACGACGAGCCGCTCCGGCGGAAGGACGGTCAGGGCTCGCCGGATCCGGCCGGCGACGATGTCCGGCGTCTCGGCTTCCGGCGCGCCGAGGTCGAGCACGCCGAGCACGATCACCTTGTCGGGAACGTCGCGCAGCACCTCGGGGTCGAGGTCGGGCTGGGCGGCTTCGATGGACAGGTGCGTCGCGACGCACCCCTGGAGCTCGTGCAGGAACGGATAGCCGGGAAGGCGGTCGTGGACGATGTGCGCGTACCCGAAGCAGGTGTGGAGCACGGTGTCGCCGTCCACGCCCTCGAGCGCGCGGTTGATCGCCTCGAGCGCGTACTCACGAGCCGGTTCGGGACGCGCCTGCAGGTACGGCTCGTCGATCTGGACGACGTCCGCCCCCGCCGCCTTCAGGTCGCGAAGCTCCTCGTTCACCGCCTCCGCGTAGCCGAGCGCGAGCGTCCGCGCATCCGAATAGTGGTCGTTTTGCGCCTGCTGCGTCATCGTGAACGGGCCGGGAACGGTGATCTTGATCCGCCGGTCGGTGATGGAGCGCAGGAACTCCACGTCGCGGACCTCGACAGGGCGGATCCGACGGATCGGGCCGACCACGCGCGGAACGGGGTTGGGGTGACCCGTCCGGTCGAGCGCAACCCCCGGGGTGTCGAGATCGACGCCCTCGAGCGCGGTTGCGAAGCGGTTCGAGTAGCTCTCCCGCCGCATCTCGCCGTCCGTGACGATGTCGACACCGGCACGCTCCATGTCCGCAACCGCGAGCCGGGTCGCGTCGTCCTGCGCGGACTCGAGGTATTGCTCCGGCACGCGCCACAACTCGCGCGCCCGCACACGAGGCGGCAGCCGCGACCCCAGCCGCTCCCGGTCGATCAGCCACTCGGGCTGCGGATAGCTGCCGACGACGGTCGTGGCGAGGGCGTCGCTCATCCGGTGGAACATATCGCCACGGGTACGTCGTTACGCTCTCGCTCGTGACGGGCGAATCGACCTCGCGGGAGCTCGATGCGATGGGCTACCGGGGCCGGCGCGCGTTCTGGGTCGTCGGCCTGGTCGTTGCGCTCGTACTGGTCGTGCTCGCCGCCTCGGCGACGGTTCCGCGCTGGTGGGCCCAGCGCATAGGTCACCAGGTCGACGGGAGCATCACGCAGGGCACGGTGCTCGGGCTCGTCTACGGGTTCGTCTTCACGTTCCTGCCGATCGTCCTGATCGTGCTCATCCTGCGGTGGCGCCGAACCTGGAAGACGATCGTCGTCGCTCTCGCACTCGGCATCTTCCTCGCGCTGCCCAACCTCATGACGCTGAGCATCGTCCTCGGGACGGGCAACGCGGCCCATGCGGGTGACCGCACGCTCGACGTCGAGGCGCCTGCCTTCCGGGGAGCGTCGCTCGTGGGCGCATTCGTCGCGGCCGGGCTGATCGCGTTCGCGGCGTACCTCGTGGTGTCGAGGGACCGCGCGCATGCGCGCGAGAAGCGCGCGCGGGAGGAGCTTCAAAGCTCGTCCGAGCCGGAACGACCCGAGTCAGGCCCCTAGACCTCCTCGCCGGCAGGCTCGAACACGAGCGGCTCGGCGTCGTCGTCGAGCTCGAGGACGAGCTCGGCGTCGTGGAGCCGTGCTCCGGTCACCCGCTCGAGCGCCGCCAGGAACGACCGCTCGATCTCGTCCGCGGGTGGCGGGCACGCCATCCGGGTCGTCGCGAGCACACCGAGCGTGAACGAGCCGTCGTCGAACGTGTAGCCGCCCGTGTAGCGATTGCAGCCCGACGTACCGAAGATCCGCCCGTCGGCAAAGGCAGCAGTCGGGCGAGGCACCGTCATGTCGTGCGGAACCGGGACGCCCGAGACGAGCGTCCAGGACGTGCCGTCGAGCTCCACTAGACGCGGCCCGTGAACGTGTCGCAGCTGTTCGGGCCCGAGCCCTCGACACCGCGGACGAACCAGCTCTGGCGTTGCTCGGACGAACCGTGCGTGAAGGACTCGGGGACCACCCTGCCTTGCGTTCGCTGCTGGATACGGTCGTCACCGACAGCTGCCGCCGCGTCGAGCGCGTCCGAGACGTCCTGGCGCGTGATGTCCTCGACGAAGCCCGTGTCCAGCGCGTGACCGACCCACAAGCCCGCGTAGCAATCGGCCTGCAGCTCGACCCGAACCTGCCCGCCTTGTGGGCCGGTGTCGTCGTTCGCGCGACGCAGCGTCCCGGTCAGGTCCTGGACGTGATGGCCGTACTCGTGTGCGAGGACGTACGCCTCGGCGAGGGGCCCGCCGCGCGCGCCGAGCTGCGACTGGAGCTGGTCGAAGAAGCCGAGGTCGATGTAGACGTACCTGTCGTTGGGGCAGTAGAACGGGCCGGTCGCCGACGACGCCGCGCCGCACCCCGTCTGGATCCCGTCCTCGAAGAAGCGCGTCCGCGCCGGCTCGTAGTTCCGGACCGTCTTGCCCCAGTACTCCTGCACGCTGTTGATCACGGCGACGATGCGGCAGTCCTCCCGCTCGTTCGCGTCGGCGCCCGTCCGGCAGTTCTGGGCGAGCTCACCCGACGGCTGACCCGTCGGGCCGACGGTCTGCCCGGCGAGCGATCCAAGATCGCCGAGGCCTCCGCCTCCACCCAGGAAGAGGAACGCGAGCAGGACCACGATCGCGATGACTCCGCCGCCACCACCGAGCGTGACGGGGATGCCGCCCGGCAGGCCGCCGGTCCGCTGGCCGCGGTAGTCCTCGACCTGCGAGGTGTCCAGCCGGGCGTCCTTCCGAAAGCGCATCGAGAAGGAACCTACCCCCAAACCCGTGGAGCCGGAACCTCTCGCGGGCGCCGGCCGGACATCGACGGTGTCTGACACCGGTCACTCGCGCCCTCCCGGCGAGGCCTGTGTTTGAGCCAAGACGCGGCGTCGCCTTAACAATCGGTGTCAGGCACCGGAAACAAATGTGCAAAAACCGGAGCCCGCTCGATGCGGACTCCGGTTACGCACTTCGACTACGCGGCTGCTTCGAGCGCAGGCTCGGGGACGTGCGCTTCTCCGTGCTGGAGGTCGCGCCCGCGCACGAGGAAGATCGACACCAGCAGCCCGGCGAACGAGATCCCCGCACCCGCCCAGAACGCCGCAGCGAACCCGTCCGTGAGGGCGACGGGAGGCTGCGCGCCCGTCGCGAACGCGTGATCCGTGTGCGACACGGCGATCGTCGTGAGGACGGCGATGCCCACCGCGCCGCCGATCTGCTGCGACGTGTTGATGAGGCCCGAGGCCAGACCGGCCTCGTCCTGCTTCGTGCCGGCGACCGCGGCGATCGTGATCGGCACGTAGGCGAACGGCATTCCGAGCCCGATGATCAGGAAGCCCGGGAACAGATCCGTCCAGTACGAGCCGTCGGCCGACACCTGTGTGAAGTAGAGGAGCCCGAGCGTGAAGAGCGCCATGCCGAACACGAGCGCGGGCTTGACTCCCACACGCGTGACCGCGGCCGCCGCGACGTTCGCCCAGATGATCGCCGTGCCCGCAACCGCCAGGTAGCCGACACCCGTCTGCAGCGGCGACAGCTCGAGCACCTGCTGCATGTAGAGCGACAGCATCAGGAACATCGCGAACAGGGCCGTCCCGAGGATGAACCCGACGATGTTCGCGGCCGTCAGTGTCTGCAGCCGGAAGATCGAGAACGGGACGAGCGGATCCGTCACGCGGTTCTCCCAGACGATGAAGCCGAGGAGCAGCACGGCCGAGAGGGCGAAGACCCCGATCGTCCGGCCGGAATCCCAACCCCAGCCGTGCCCCTGCGTGATCCCGAGGACGAGGGTCGAGAGACCCGCCGTCACGAGCACTGCGCCCGGAACGTCGAAGCCCTGGCCGCGCCTGTCCAGGCTCTCCGAGAGGAGGATCGGGCTCAGGACCAGCGCGGCGATCCCGACGGGCACGTTGACGAAGAAGATCCACGGCCACGAGAGGAAGTCGACGAGGATGCCCCCGAAGAGGACGCCGAACGCGGCACCCACGCCGCCGACGGCCCCCCAGCCGCCGAGGGCGATGTTGCGCTCACGGCCTTCTTTGAAGGTCGCGACGAGGATGGACAGCGCCGCCGGCGTGATCGTCGCGGCCCCGAGTCCCTGGAACGCGCGGAACGCGATGAGCGAGGCCTCGCTCCATGCGAGCCCGCTCAGGAGCGAGCCCAGCGTGAAGATGAGTGTCCCGAACATGAACACGCGCCGGCGTCCGAGCAAGTCGGCAGAGCGGCCTCCGAGGAGGAGGAACCCGCCGAAGACGAGCGCGTACGCGCTGATGACCCACTGGAGGTTCTCCTGCGAGAACCCCAGATCGGTCTGGATGGACGACAGGGCGACGTTGACGATCGCGATGTCGAGGATGGTCATGAACTGCACGGCGAGGATGAGCGCCAGTGCGAACCACTTTCGTCTGTCTGATCCGACCATTGGAAAGACCCCCGGAGTTTCGGCTTCGTGTGTCAGTACGACGAACCGACCCTACAGGAATCGACTTGCGTTATGCAAGTAAAACCTTCCATTTCGAAAGTTAAGCCGCTACACTGGACGCGTGGCCCGTAAGTACGACCAGTACTGCCCGATCGCGCACGCCCTCGATCTCGTCGGCGAGCGCTGGTCGTTGCTCATCGTCCGGGAGCTCCTCCATGAGGGCGCGCTGCGCTACTCGGACCTCCACGCACGCCTCGAGGGGTGCGGGACGAACATCCTCGCGGCCCGCCTCAAGGCGCTCGAACAGGGCGGCGTCGTGCAGCGCCGCCGGCTCGAGCCCCCGGCCGCATCGTGGGTCTACGAGCTCACCGAGTACGGCACGGGCCTCCGAGACGTGCTCCACGTCCTTGCGCACTGGGGCGCGCGCTCGCTCGGCCCGCCGGCCCCGACCGGCGACCTCGCCGAGGGCTGGCTCGCCGGAGCGCTCTGCATCGCGCTCCCTCCGACGAATGCGCGCATCGAGTTCCGGATCGGCGACGAGATCGCGGCGGTCGACGGACGCGAGATCGTCGAGGGACCGCTGGTGGACCCCGATGCCGTCGTCCTCGGCGCGCCGGCCGACTTCTACAAGCTCATGGTCGACCACGATCTCGAGGCCGTGTCCGTCGAGGGGAACAGGGACGCCGTCGCCGCGATGGTCGCGGCCCTGCCGCCGGCCCGCACCGAGGCTGCGCTGGCGGACTAGATGAGGCCGCCCGGGTAGCTCCACGGCCCGGGCTCGAGCTTGATGCCGCGCTTGCGGCAGAACTCGCGGACCGCGTCGAGAACCGCGCCGCCCTCGCCGTGCACCCGCCTCCCGATGAGGTCGACCACCGCCACGCCGTCCGGCACGTCGCCC
>DASUFC010000130.1:0-4845 GCA_036274755.1 Gaiellaceae bacterium | reverse complement strand
CGTGTCCCACACGGCGTCCAGATCCGCGTTGCGAACCGCGAGCCAGAGGAAGAAGAGGCCGATCGGAACGCCGAGGAGCGCGACGGCCGTGCGGAGACGCCCTGACGACACCGCGGCGAATCTACCCGCCGAGGCGGTCGCGTCCCGCCCCTCGGAGCGCTCGACCGCCCCCGTCCGGCGATCAGCGGAGAGCGTGCTCGTAGGCGGCGATCGTCGCTCTCGTCGCCGCGTCCCACGAGAACTCCTCCTGCGCCTTCCGCCTCGCCGCGCCACCATGTCGCCGGCGCAGGCCCGGATCGTCGAGCAGCTCGACGATCGCTGCGCGAAGCGCGGCCGGATCGCGTGGAGGGACGAGAAGACCGGTGATTCCGTCCTCGACGGCGTCGGTCAGCCCTCCGATCGCCGTCGCGACGACCGGCCGGGCGTGGGCCATCGCTTCGCGAGCCACGACGCCGTACCCCTCCCTCCGAGACGGGCACGCAACGACCGCGGCGCGGTCGTAGTAGGCGTCGAGCTCCGCAGGCGGAACGAAGCCGACCGTCTCGGGCGCGCGGGCGCGCAGCGGGCCGTCGCCCACGATCACCCGCCGAACCCCCTCCGTTGCAAGCAGGAAGTCGTCGAGTCCCTTCTCCTCCGACAACCGACCGACGAAGAGGACGTGCGGTGGATCGTCCGGTTCGCGAACCGTCTCGGGGATGCGCACCCCTGGCGTCAGGAGCCTGATCTCCGCGGCACCCAGCTCGGAGGCCGCGCCTGCGAGCGCCTGGGAGGGGCACAGGGTCACGCGCCCCCGCCGCAGCAGCCAGCGGGCAAGCCAGGGCACCCGGCGGGCCAACTCGACGTCCGTTCCCCAGAGCTGGACGACGAAGGGCTTGCGCGTCGCGAGAGCCGCGACCGCCGACGGGAGCCAGTGTGCGTGGACGACGTCCGACGCACGGGCCGACCGCCGCGCAGCGAGCGCGTAGGAGACGAGGAAGGCCGGGACGAGGAGAGCCTTCCACGGCCTCTGCCTGAGATTTCCGACGATTCCGTGCCCGTACGCGAGCCCGAAGTGGCGAAACGTCGCAGGCGACACGACGTCGACCTCGACTCCGGCCGCTCGGAGGTGCTCCACCGCATCGCGGACGAAGATCCCCGCGACGTCGTCCGGACCGCGCGGATACGACGTCGTGAGGACGGTGATTCTCATTCGCGCCGTGGCTGAGCGGCGACGACGGCGAGCGTCACGGCAAGCGTCGCGAAGACGTAGAAGTAGTAGAAGGTCATCGTCAGGTAGAAGACGTTCGAGACGAGCGTCGCGACGAGCGCCGCCGTCATCCCCCAGGCAACCGGGCGGATCCTCGCGGCCAGCGGGTCGCCCGCAGCGCCGAGCTCGCGGCCGATCCGGCGCGCTGCGCCGAGCCGGCGGAAGACCCAGACGAGGAACACGGCAAGGAGCGCCGCCCCGACGATCCCCGTCTCGACGATCGTCGCGACGTAGAAGGAGTGCGGGCCGAAGTCCGGCCGCCCCGTGACGAACTCGTAGTACACCGCGAAGTTGTTCAGGCCGAGCCCGAGGAACGGGTGCGTCGAGAGGATGTCCGGGACGAACGAGTAGACCGCGAAGTGCGGCGACGCCGCGCCGCGACTCGTGTTCGTGCGTGCCCGCAGCACGGTCAGGAAGAAGTCGAGGCGCACGACGATCACCGAGGCGACGACGACCGCGACCGCACCGAGCGGGATCCAGAACGCGGGGCGACGCAGGTGGCGCCGATAGGGGAGGACGAGCACGAGCGCACCGCAGGTGAGGCCCAGGAGCGCGCTGCGGGACAACGTCGCGAGCTCCACGATCAGCATGAACGCGAGCGAGATCGCTAGCGGCGTGCGGAGCCTGTGCCCTGGCTCGAGACGGAGGTAGAGCGGCGTGAGGACGAGAATCGGGACCATGAGCTCGATCCCGAGATGGTTCGGGTCCCCGGTCAGCGCGTTCGGACGGAACACCTCCTGCGTCCCGCCCACGGCGCCGAACACGTTGATCCCGGTCTGCCGCGACGTGATCGGCTGGATCAGGAGCTGGTCGAGGTTGACGCCGGCCTCGGCGAAGACGAGCTGGATCACGCCGTAGACGGCATCGATCCCGATACCGCCGAGGAAGGCCGCGAGCGCGAGCCAGTAGAAGCGGATGCCGCGCCGCGCGAGCAGGGCGACGCCGGTGACGAGGAAGCCGAAGTGCAGGACGAACTTCACCATTCCCTTTGCCCACTGGGCGAGCGCCTGCGACGTGTCGAGGTTGTAGAAGCCGACGAGGTAGAGCAGGGCGAACGCACAGAAGAACCCGAATGCCCAGAAGGCCGTGCGCGTGAACCGGCCGTCGTTCTGCTCGAAGCGGTCCCAGGCGAAGAGGACGAGGAAGACGGTCGTGAGCACGTCCGAGAGCGTGAGCGAGCCTGCGAGCTCCCACTGGAGCTTGTGGAACGTCACCGTGAAGATCGTGAGGAGGAAGAGCCCCTCGAGCACCGGCTGGACGATGAGCCGCTCGCGAGCAGCGCTCTGCGGAAGCGGGAGTGCGTGACTCGTCATGCGATCTCCTCGAGCAGCGTCGCCATGTCCTCCACGCGCGCGCGCCGCGAGAGCCGATCGCGGTCGTCGTCGGACAGCTCGACGGCAGGAAGGCCGCCGTTCGCGAAGCGCGCGTGCAGCTCCTCGAGCGCGCTCCTGATCCCTGCGACGTCGTCGGGTGCGGCCACGACCCCTGAGCCGGTCTCGCGGATCAGATCCGCCGCCGCGCCGTCGGGCGGCACCACGGCGAGAATCGGGCGGCCGGCTGCGATGTACTCGAAGACCTTCCCCGAGAGCACGCCGCGCCCGCGTCCTCCGGCCTCCGGGACGAGGAGCAACAGCGCCTCCGAGTCGCGCTGAAGGCGCAGCGAATCCGAGCGCGGCAGGTAGTCGACGAGGTCGAGCCGGTCGCCCAGGCCGAGCGCGTCCGCCCACTCGCGGTCGGCCGAGCGGAAGTCGCCGACGAACCTGACGACCGCGTCGAGGTCGGCGTCGCGGAAGGCCTGCAGGAACGGCTTCGGGTCACGGCTCCCGAAGAAGCTCCCCGTATGCGTGATGCGGAACCGCTCTCCGGGGACGTACTCGAGGCCGGCGAAGTCGTCGAAGTCGCAGCCGTTCGCGATGACCCGGACCACGCCGCGGGCGTCGAGCCCTCGTACCTCCTCGGCGATCGCCTCCGAGACGCACGTGACGGCGTCCGCCTGCGACGCGACGAGGCGTGCGACCTGCTCGACGGCCTTCTGGCGTGCGCGCGCAGCCGTCGAGTCATCGCGACGGTGCTGGTTTGCGACGATCGGGTCGCGCAGATCGGCGATCCACTTCACACCGGTCGCCTTCTGGACGGCCGCGCCGACGAAGTGGACGGACGGCGGCGGAGACGTCGTGATCACCGCGTCGATCCCCTCCCGCCGGGCGATCCGGATCGCAGCGGGGATCGCGGTGAGGTTCCAGGTGACGCTCGCATCCGGCAGCAGGAGGCGTCGCGCGGTGACCTGCGCCTGGACGAGCGCGCGCTCGAGGCCGTCGGCGGCACGCAATTCCTCCGCGGGCTTGCGGGCGCGGGGACCGAGGTACCGCGCGCGGTGCACCCAGGCTTGGGTCGGGACGCGCAGATCCGGATCCCGATGCACCCACTTGGGGTCGTCTGGCGCGAGCACGTGCGTCTCGATCCCGAGCGCCGGCAGGTACTGGGCCAGCTTGAGCGGACGCTGCACTCCTCCCCCGCCCGCAGGCGGGAAGTACATCGTCACGAGGAGGACCTTCACGGCCCGGAAGCGTAGACCGCTGGCTCAGATCGCCGCGAGCGACTCCTCGGCGGCGGCGAGCGTCGCGTCGATCTCCGTGTCGCCATGCGCCGTCGAGACGAAGCCGGCCTCGAACTGCGACGGGGCCAGGTAGACACCGCGGTCGAGCATGGCCCGATGGAACGCGGCGAAGCGCTGCGTGTCCGCGACCTTCGCGGTCTCCCAGTCCGTCACGGGCGCGTCCGCGAAGAAGACGCCGAACATCGAGCCCGCCCGACCGACCTGCAGACCGCCGAGCTCTCGGAGCCCCGCCTCGAGGCGCGCCGACGCGTGCTCGAGCCCGTCCCACACGCCCGGCTCGGAGAGAACGCGCAGCGTCTCGATCCCGGCCGCCATCGCGAGCGGGTTGCCCGAGAGCGTCCCTGCCTGGTAGACGGGCCCGGAGGGAGCGACGAGCTCCATGATCTCGCGTCGGCCGCCGTAGGCGCCCACGGGGAGCCCACCGCCGATGACCTTGCCGAGGGTCGTCAGATCGGGCGTGATCCCGTAGAGCGCCTGCGCACCGCCCGGATGCACGCGAAAGCCCGTCATGACCTCGTCGAAGACGAGGAGCGCGCCGTGAGCGGTGGTCAGCTCGCGGAGCCCGTCGAGGAACCCGGGCTGAGGGAGGACGAGCCCCATGTTCCCTGCGACGGGCTCGACGATCACCGCTGCGATGTCCTCGTGCTCGTCGAAGAGCGCCCCGATCGCGTCGACGTCGTTGTAGGGCGCCGTCAACGTGTCGGCGACCGCGCCGGGCGTCACACCGGGGGAGTCCGGCAGCCCGAGCGTCGCGACGCCGGACCCCGCCTGGACGAGCAGGAGATCGGCGTGGCCGTGGTAGCAGCCGGCGAGCTTCACGATCTTCGACCTGCCCGTGAACGCTCTCGCGACGCGGAGCGCGCTCATCGTCGCCTCGGTGCCGGAGCTCACGAAGCGGACCCGTTCGAGGCTCGGGATCGCCTCCTGGATCAGACGCGCCAGCTCGAGCTCCAGCGGGTTCGGCGCCCCGAAGCTCGTCCCC
>DASUFC010000129.1:0-18784 GCA_036274755.1 Gaiellaceae bacterium | reverse complement strand
TCTGCTTCGCGGCCGGCGCGCTCGCGCTCATGGGCATACCGATCTTCTCGGGCTTCTGGTCGAAGGACGGCATCGTCTCGGCCGCGTTCGCGAGCGGCGGCGTCCTGGGCTACACGCTCGCAGCCGCGGGCCTGGTCGGCGCGCTCCTCACGGGCCTGTATACGACGCGCCTCTACTTCGCCGTCTGGCGCGGCGAGCAGAGCGACCTCGTGCGAGAGCACGCGCACGAGGGGCATGGCGAGGGGCCGCGATCCATGACGATCCCGGTCTGGGTCCTCACCGTGCTCGCGACGATCGGCGGGCTCGTGGTGATTCCCGGGGTCTGGGAGCCGTTCCTGCATTGGATCGACGAGACGGCGGAGCCGCTCGTCCAGGCGACCGTCACCGAGGACTACGCGATCAGCGCGGTCGCCGTCACGCTCGCGCTGATCGGCTTCTTTCTCGCGCGCCGCGCGTTCGAGGCCGGTAGACAGGTCGTGTCGAACGCGGGCATCTGGCGCGTCCTCGAGCACAAGCTCTACTTCGACGAGGCGTACGACGCGCTCTTCTACCGCCCCGCCGCCGCGCTCTCCGTCGGGCTCCGGCGCAACGTCGAGGAGCCCGTCGTGGAGCGCTCGCTGGACGAGATCGGCGCCGGCACGCTCCAGGCCGGGGGTGAGGTCGGTCGGGTGCAGTCCGGCCTGTTGCGCGCGTACGCGATCGCGGTCGCGTTCGGCGTCTGCGTCCTCGTCGTGGTCTTCGTGGCGGTGCGCTAGGCGATGCTCGCCACCGCGCTCATCGTCCTCCCGATCGCCGCGGCGCTCGTGGTCGCGATTCTCCCGCTGCCGAAGGAGTCGACCGCAGGCCTCGCATTTCTGGCCGCGCTCATGGAGGTCGCTCTCTGGATCGTGACCGCGGCCCGCTACGACTACGACGCGGGCGGGCTCCAGCTCGACCAGTCGCACGAGTGGGTGAAGAGCCTCGGGATCTCCTACTCGGTCGGCTTCTACGGCTTCTCGATCTGGCTCGTCGGCGTGAGCGTCGTCGTCTTCGCGGCGGCGATCGGCTACGCCATGTGGGTCGGGCGCGACCGCTCACGTGCTTACCACGCGCTCATGCTCTTCCTCCTCGGAGCCGTCGTCGCGACGTTCGTCTCCCAGGACCTGCTGCTCTTCTACGTCTCGTTCGAGGCGATGCTCATCCCGCTCTACGTACTCGTCGGCGTGTGGGGCGGCGAGCGGCGGCAGGCGGCGACGGTGACCTTCGTGATCTACACGATGGCCGGGTCGCTGCTCATGCTCGCGTCGGTCGTCGCGTACGGCGTCACGCAGGGGACGTTCTCGCTCACCGCAGGAGGGACGAGCGACAACACCTGGATCTTCCTCGGCTTCGCGATCGCCTTCGCCGTGAAGGCCCCACTCTTCCCGTTCCACGGCTGGCTTCCGCTCGCGTACCGGCAGGCGCCGGTCGAGGTTGCCGCGGTGCTCTCTGCCGTCATCTCGAAGACGGCCGTGTACGGGTTCCTGCGGATCGCGCTCCCGAAGTTCCCGGATCCCGCCGACGACCTCTCCGGGCTGATCCTCGTCCTCGCGAGCGCGGGCCTGATCTACGGATCGGTCCTCGCGTTCCGGTCGCCGGACCTCCGCGGCGTGATCGCGTACTCGTCCATGGCCCAGATGGGACTGATCACGCTCGGGATCTTCTCGTTCGACAGCCTCGGCGTCGACGGCGCCGTCCTCCAGTCGGTCGCGCACGGGCTGATCTCGGCCAGCATGTTCCTGCTCGTCGGCATGGTCGAGCGTCGCTGCGGGACAGGTGAGCTCTCCGAGCTCGGCGGCATGGCGCGAGGCCGCCCGACACTCGCGACGATCGTGCTCGTGGCGGGGATGATCGCGCTCGCGGTTCCCGGCTCGGCGACGTTCGCCGGCGAGTTCCTGATCATGGCCGGCGTGTACGCCCAGGGTTGGGGCTACTCGGTCGTCGTCGCGCTCGGAGTCGTGCTGGCGGCGATGTACACGCTCCGTGTCATCTCGGCGATCCTGCACGAGAAGCGGGGACGGGCGGTCGAGGAGGGGGCCCTCGACCTCAGGCTCGGCGAGCTCGCGCTCGTCCTGCCCCTGCTCCTCGTCGCGCTCGGGCTCTCCGTCTGGCCCGCACTCGTCAGCGAGAGCTCGTTCTCGGGCGAGTCCGCCGCCGGCTGGTCCGCCTATCCGGACGGAGGCGGCGGATGATCGACACGCCCAGCGTCGACTGGCTCGCACTGTCGCCGTCGCTCGCGCTCCTCGCGGGCGCCGGGATCGCGTTGCTCTCGATCGTGCTGCCGCCGTGGATCCAGAAGGCGGTCGCCGCGACCGCCGCCTTCGCGGGCTTCGCCGCAGCCGTCGCGTTCGCGGTCGTCCTCTTCGACCGCTCGCCATCGCCGGAGACGCTCCTCCAGGGTTCGATGACGCGCGACCAGCTCGCCTCCATGGCGCAGGTCATCCTCGGCGTGACCGGCGCGGCCGTCGTGCTCGCGTCCTGGGGCGAGCGCCGCCGCCTCAACCACGCCGAGTACTACGCGCTTCTGGCCACGGCCGGCGCGGGCATGGCGTTCTTCGTGAGCGCGGACGACCTGATGACGCTCTTCCTCGGTCTCGAGTGGTTCTCGCTCTGCCTCTACATCCTCGTTGCGTTCGACAACGAGCGCGCCACCTCGCTCGAGGCGGGTCTCAAGTACCTCATCGTAGGCGGCTTCGGGTCGGCCGTGCTCCTGTTCGGGTCAGCGCTCGTCTACGGCGCGACCGGTGAGCTGAGCTTCGAGCAGATCGGGTCGGCCGATCCGACGAGCGACGCCTTCCTCTTCGCCGGACTCGCGATGATCCTCGCCGGGCTCGCGTTCAAGGTCTCCGCGGCGCCGTTCCACATGTGGACGCCCGACGTGTACCAGGGGTCGCCGACCTCGATAACGGCGTTCATGTCGGCCGCGACGAAGACCGCCGCGATGGTCGCGATGCTCCGCGTCCTCGTCACCGCCTTCCCCCAGCAGAGCGACGTGTGGACGATCGCCGTTGCCGTGCTGGCCGCCATCTCGCTCGCCTGGGGGAACCTCGGAGCACTCGCCCAGCGCGACCTGAAGCGGATCCTCGCCTACTCCTCCATCTCGCACGCGGGCTTCCTGCTCATGGCGGTCTCCGCGAACTCGGAGCGCGGAGGCGAGGCGCTCCTCTACTACCTCGTCCCGTACTCGGCGATGTCCGTCGGAGCGTTCGCCGTCGTCGCCGCACGCGAGCGCGAGCTGCAGGCGCCCGTGACGCTCGAGTCGCTGGCCGGCTTCGGCTGGGAGAGGCCATACCACGGCGTGGCGCTCTGGACGTTCATGCTCGGAATGGCCGGCTTCCCGTTGACGGGCGGCCTGTTCGGCAAGTTCTTCGTGTTCTCGGCCGCCTACGACGCCGGAGAGTGGTGGCTCGTCCTGATCGGCGTGGCCGCCACGGCGGTGTCGCTCGCGTACTACCTCAACGTCGTGCGCTGGCTGTACATGCGCTCGGGCACGGAGCTCACACTCGCCGTCGCGGGAGGCTCGCCGCCTCGCGACTCCGCGCTGGGCCTGACGATCGCGGCCGCGGTCACCGTGACCGTCGGCTCGTTCTTCGTCGTCCAGCCGATCCTCGACGCTGCGGCGGACGCCGCGTCGTCTCTCCCCTTCTAGGATTCGCCCGATGGCGACGGAGCTCACGTGGCTCGGGCACGCGGCATTTCGCATCGACACGCCGGGTGGGCAGCGCGTGTACGTCGACCCCTTCCTCCACGGCAACCCGAGGTGCCCGGAGGCGGAGGTCGATCCCGAGCGCTGCGATCTCGTGTTCGTGACGCACGGACACGGCGACCACGTCGGCGACGCGGTGTCGATCCACCAGCGCTTCGGCTGCCCCGTCGTCGCGCAGGTCGAGCTGCGCGGCTGGCTGACCGGGCAGGGCGTGGCCGACGATGGGTCGGCGCACTCGATCAACAAGGGCGGGACGGTCGCGGTCGACGGCATCAGGTACACGCTCACGCACGCGAACCACTCCTCGAGCGCTCCGGACGGCTCGTACGCGGGCGAGTCCTGCGGGGTGGTGCTCGAGCTCGAGGACGGGTTCACGATCTACTTCGCGGGCGACACGAACGTCTTCGGCGACATGGCGCTGATCGCCCGCCTCTACGAGCCCGATGTCGTCGTGTTGCCGATCGGCGACCACTTCACGATGGGCCCGCGTGAGGCCGCGGTCGCGATCGAGCTGCTCGGCGCGCGCCGCGTCGTCCCGAGCCACTACGGCACCTTCGGTCTCCTCACCGGGACACCGGATGGGCTGCGCGAGCTGGTCTCGGACGACGTCGAGATCCTGGCGCCGGAGCCCGGCGAGACGCTCGTCCTCTGATGCGGGAGCGCTGGTTCGGCGCGACCGGCCGGAAGGTGCCGGAGATCGCCCTCGCGGGCACGGTCGACCTCGCCGAAGCGCTCGTGCTCGACGACGTGACCGATCTCGACGCCATCCACGAGGCGCATCACGCCGGAACGCCGGTTGTGATCCGGTGCGCGACGGCCGAGGACGTCCATGCAGCGCTCTCTCTCGGCGATGTCGCCTGCGCCGTCGTCGAGGACGAGGCGCTGCTCGAGATCGATCTCGCGGAGATGACGTACGGGCCGGGCGCGCGCTAGGCGTCTCCCGGCAGCCGCAGGTCTCCCGCAAGCTGGCGGAACGCGGGCACCGGGTCGTGGTCGGGCCGTGCGACGACGAGGACGGCGCCGTGCTCGTGCCCGGCGAGCGCCGACACGAGAAGCTCCAGCCCAACCGCGAGCGCGAAGGCCTTGTGCGCGTGCTGGGCGCCGAACGGGACGAGCTCAGCAGGGGACGCCTCACCGGCGAGCACTGCTCCGTGGGTCACGGCGCCCATCGACACGTCCGTCACCATCGGACGCCCGTCGCTCGACGGGATGGCGATCGCAAGCGGATTCGTCCCCGTCAGGGGAGTGCCGCCCTCTGGCGAGGCAAGGCGTCTCGGAGACGTGGCCGTCAGGACGGCGACGAGCCCTCCCTCCGCGAGCCGGCGCACCCAGTACCCGAGCGCTCCCGACGGGAAGCAACGACCTGCGACGACGACTCGCGAGCGTGCCGGTGGAGCGGCAAGGGTCGCGCGGACGATCTCCTCGAGCACGAGATAGCCGAGCGAGCCGTGGCCGTCCCAGCGCTCGAACCCCTCCTCGGACTCGACGAGGAGCGGCCGCGCGCCCGGATCGACGTCCAGCGTCTCGAGCCACGCGACCCTGGAGAGCCCGTGCCAGGTCTTCCCGTGCGCCTCGGCGTACTCGAAGTGTGCGACAAGGGCGGCGACGGCATCCTGACCCAAGCCCATGGCGGCGAGCCTGCGGC
Organism: Gaiellaceae bacterium; assembly: GCA_036274755.1. GTDB lineage: Bacteria > Actinomycetota > Thermoleophilia > Gaiellales > Gaiellaceae > GMQP-bins7. The sequence goes on along the minus strand of DASUFC010000129.1, from coordinate 13,415 downwards.
GTGCCTCCTCAGCTGTCATCCGGAGGGGAACGCCTTCTCGTGCCAGCGCACGACCGGCCAGCCGCGATCGGCGGCGTACCGGCGCAGGGCGCGGTCGGGATTGACCGCAACCGGCGAGCCGACCGCCTCGAGGAACGGAGCGTCCGACACCGAGTCCGAGTAGCCGCTCGACGCGGCGAGCTCGATCCCGCGCGCCTCCGCTACCTGCACGAGCGCCTCGACCTTCGCCTGTCCGTAGAGCCGACGCTCGAGCCGACCCGTGAACGTGCCGTCCTCAGTCTCCGCACGCGATGCGATCGCGCCGTCGAAGTCGAGGCGCGTCGCGATCTCCTCGACGACCTCCTGCAGCGCGGCCGACACGATGAACACGAGCTCGCCCTGCTCGCGATGCTCCGTCGCGGCGTCGAGCGCCTCGCGGTAGACGAGCGGCCTGAGCACCGGCTCCCACGCCTCGGCCGCAATCTCGCGCATGACCTCGACCGACAAGCCACGCAGGACCGACATCGCGCTGTCCGCGGTCTGGCCCACACGCCGCTGACCCGCTCCGAAGCGTGTGAAGACCCGCTGCGCGAGCGCTGCTTTCAGCACGTCCCTACGCCCGATCAGCCCGCGCTTCGCGAACGGCCCCGCGAGCGCGAGCGAGCTCGAGTGCGAGATCAGCGTCCGGTCGAGGTCGAAGAACGCTGCCGCGCGCACGCGGCCGACCCTACGACAGAACCGTCAGTGGCTTGCGTATGACCCCGGCTCGTGACGCCGCCACCGCGTCTGCAAGCTCTCCTATGGCGAGGGCCGCCTCGGAGCCCGGAGCCAGCTCTCCGACCGGCACGCCTGCGTCCGCCGCCTCGCGGAGCAGCGGGTCGAGCGGAATGCGTGCAAGGAGCGGCACGCCCACCTCGTCCGCGAGCGCCTGTCCTCCCCCCGACCCGAACAGCTCTTGACCTGACCCCGCGAGGTACGACATGTTCTCGACCGCTCCGACGACACGCATGCCCGTCTTCTGGGCCATCTGCGCCGCGCGGACCGCGACCTGCTGGGCGGCAGGCTGCGGGGTCGTGACGACGAGGGCCTCCGCGCGCGGCAGGAGCTGGCCGAGCGACATCGCGACGTCGCCCGTGCCCGGAGGCATGTCGACGAGAAGCGTGTCGATGTCTCCCCAGTGGACGTCCGAGAGGAACTGCTCGAGCGCGCGGTGCAACATCGGGCCGCGCCACATGATCGGCGCGTTCTCGTCCAGGAAGAAGCCGATGGACATGAGCTTCAGCTCGCCGCGGACCGGCGGGACGATCATCTCGTCGACCGCGATCGGCTTCTGGTGGACGCCGAGCATGTGCGGGATGGAGTGCCCGTAGATATCGGCGTCGAGCACGCCGACGCTCTCCCCGAGCTCCGACAGGGCGTGGGCGAGGCTCGCGGTGAGCGACGACTTGCCGACCCCGCCCTTCCCGGATGCGACCGCCAACACGCGCGTCGCGGGGGAGAGCGAGATCTGCCTGTCGGCCGAGTGCCCGCCGCGCAGGCGCGAGACGAGCGCCGCCTTCTCCTCGGGCGTCATGACGTCGAACCCGAGCCGCACGCGCGTGACACCCGCGACCGCGCCGACGAACCGCGTGACCTGCTCCGTGAACGAGTCGCGGAGCGGGCAGCCGGCAACGGTGAGGGCGATCGTCACGCTGACCGAGCCGTCGTCCTCGACGAGGACGTCCCGCACCATGTCGAGCTCGGTCACGGGTCGCCGCAGCTCGGGATCGATGACGTTCTCGAGCGCTTTGAGGATCGCGTCGCGGTCTGGCCTCATCCCGGCGAGCGTACCAGCGAGCCCTCGGCGGACTTGACAGCGAGCGACGCCCGAGTTGCATTCGACGCAAGGGGAAAGGGGGAGCGGGAAACGTGTCGGACCTGGGTATCGAGGCGGGAAACGTCGCGCGCGCGAGCCGGCCCGAATGGGTCGGGCGGCTGCGTCGCCCGCTGCTCCTGCTCGTCGTCACGATCCTCTGCGCCGGGGCCTACCTCGCCGGGATCTGGACCGGCATGAACACGCACGTGACGTGCAACGTCTCGGGACCGGGCGCGATCGTGTGCGGCGACGGCGTCGACTCCTCGCCTCCGCCGGCACCCACGCCGCTGCCGCAGAATCCGACTGCCTCCGCCTAGGCGGAGAGCACGCGGGCGAGCCTGTCCGCGAGCTCTGCCGAGCCGGCGGCGGCCAGCCGGGAGCGCACGCCGAGATCGAGCGGCGCCGACCCGAACGGAGGATCCTCGAACAACTCGACCGCGAGCCCGCGCTCACGGACGAGCAGCTGCGCGGCCGCGATGTCGACAGCACGCGCTGCCTTCAACGACACGACACCGTCCACTCGCCCGGCTGCGAGGTGGCAGAGCGAGAGCGCGAGCGAGCCCATCACGCGCAGGCGAACGGCGACACCGAGCGACGCCTGGACGTTCGCGGCGATGGTCTCTGTCGTCGTCCCCTCGAAAGACAGGATCTCGATCGAGTCCTTCGGCAGCTGCGGCCCGAGCGGCTCGCCGTTCAGGAGCGCACCCCCTCCGCGCTCGGCCGTCCACTCCTCACCGGACCCGAAGTCGTAGACGTACCCGAAGACGACGTCGTCCATCGTGCCTCCCTCGGCCACCGCGAGCGAGAAGGAGAAGAACGGGATCCCGCGCTTGGCGTTGACGGAGCCGTCGATCGGGTCGACCACGACGGTCCACGGGCCGCCCGCCCCGAACGATCTCGTGCCCAGCTCCTCGGAGACGAGGACGAAGTCGGCGTCGAGCTCCTGGAGCCGCCCGACGGCAGCGTCCTCGGCCGCCTGATCGATCGCGGTCGTATCGTCGCCTCCCTGCCCGAGTGCGAGCACCGGCTCGCGCTCGGCTCGCGTCGGAAGCGCGTCGAGGACGCCGCGGATGTCGCGCACGCACGCGCGGCAGGTCTCGAGCCACGGCGTCACGGATCGAGAGGGTGCAGCACGAGGCCCGACAGGGGCTTGGGGAAGAAGTAGGTGCTCTTCTGCGGCATCCGCGCGCCGCGGCGGGCGATTGCGAAGACGTCGTCCACGCGTGGCTCGCGGAGCAGGTACGCGACGTCGGCGAGATCTCGTTCGACGGCCGAGACGGCCTCGTCCAGGACCGGTGCGTACGCGATGCCGTCGAGCCCGTGCCTGTCCACGAGCTGGACGTCCAGCTCGCCCTCAGCGCCGCGGAGGAGCTCGACACCGTCCCGCCGATAGCCGACCGCAACAGACCGGTCGTACGACTCGGCGCGCAGACGAGCGAGCGCCTCGTCCAGGTCTTTGCAAGGCTCGCCCTCGCGGAGCTCGGCGAGGTCGGGTCGGTCGCGGAAGATCCGATGGGTCGGGAAGACGCGCAGGCCGGGATCGTCCTTCGCCACGACGAGCGCAAGGATCCGTGTGTCTCCGTCCTCCTCACGGGAGAGCTCGAGAGCGCACTCGTACCGATGATGGCCGTCGGCGATCAGGAGCTGACCGCCGTCCAAGCGCGGCTCGTCGACGCGCCACAACCGCGTGCCGTCCACCTCGATGTCCGCCGAACCGGCAGGCAGCTCGACGGCGAGTGGGCCGTCGGTCAGGAGAAGGATCGGCTCCGGCTGCACACGCGTCGCGCGGAGCAGTCGCAGACGGTCGTCACGGATCCGCTCGTGCGTGCGCTCGTGCGGGAGGACGGCTCCCGTCTCGAACGGCTCCGCGAGGAGCGAGACGATCACGCCACGACGCTCGCGGGCCACCCCGTCCGGACCGACGTACGCCTCGGAGGCCAGCCACGCGGCCGGGTCGTCGTCGCGCGCGAGAATGCCGCGGTCCACCCAGTCGGCGTAGAGACGCGCCGCCTCCTCGGCCGAGTCGGGCAAGGTCAGATGAAGGACGTTGTACGGGCTTCGGCGGTACAGCACGGCGCGATGCGCGTCGTCCACCGCGTCGTACGGAGGCGCGACGAGGTCCGCCAACGGGCCGGCCGCGCCGGTGTAGCGGACGGCGCGAAACGGCGTCACGTCGGCCATCGCGGGCGAGCGTACCAACGTGCCTTCTCCATAGACTCGACCTGTGACGACCATCGCGGAGCTCGCCGAGGACCGCACCGTCGAGGGCGTCTTCGCGGTCACGAAGAAGGAGCGTCGCCGCACGCGAAACGGCGCCGCGTACCTCGCGCTCGAGCTGGCCGATGCGAGCGGCCGGGTCGAGGCGAGGGTCTGGAACGACGTCGAGCTCCTCGACCAGCGCTTCGACGAGGGGGACGCCGTGCGCGTCCTCGGCCGGGTCGAGCGGTTCGGCGGTCGGCTGCAGGTCCAGGTGCGTGCGGTCGAGCCCGCCGAGAGCACCGATGCCTCCGCGCTGACTCCGACCATGCGACGTGACGCGGACGAGCTCGACGGGTTCTTCGAGTTCCTCGCCTCCGAGATCACCCATGCAGGGCTCAGCGCAGTCGTGTCGTCGGTCGTCGATGACGCCGCGATCCGCAGCGCGTTGCGCTCGCTTCCCGCGGCCGGGGCGGACGGGCACCACGGCTATGCGGGCGGCCTGCTCGAGCACACCGTCGGAGTCGCGACGCTGTGCCGCGAGACCTCGCAGCTGCACCCCCGGCTGCGGCACGACCTCCTGCTCGCATCCGCGCTGCTCCACGACGTCGGGCGCATCCGCGAGCTCGGCCCCGGGCCGGCGTTCCGCCAGTCCGAGGAGGGCCGGCTGCTCGGGCACGTCCACCTCGGGTTGCGGACGATCGAAGAGCGCGCGCGCGACCTCGACCCTGCAGTCCTCGCCGAGCTGCTGCACGCGGTCGCGACGCATCACGATCGAGCCGCGGCGCGTACCGCCGAGGCTGCCGTCCTCTACCACGCCAACCAGCTCGACGCGCAGGCGGCAACCCGTTCCGTCGGCGACGACTGATGCACCGCGCAAGACCGGAATCTGCCGGAGCAGATCCCGGTCGCGGGAAGATGCCTGAAGGCGGCCGCTTCGCGGCCGCGTCCCACGCGAACCTCCTCTGATGGCGGCCGTCCTGGCGATCGCCGGCGCCCTCGGCTGGGGCGTCGGCGACTTCCTCGGCGGACTGGCTGCCCGCCGCCTCGCCGTGCTGACGGTGCTCGTCGTCTCGCAGGCAGTCGGTCTCCTCGGCGTCTCCGTGTGGGTGGGCATCTCGGGTGACGCCTTCCCCGGGGTCGTCGAGCTCCTCCCGGCCGCAGCCGGAGGGATCGCGGCACTCGCCGGCCTCGCGGCGCTCTACCGCGGATTCGCCATCGGTGCGATGGGCATCGTCGCCCCCATCTCCGCCGCCTCCCCGGTCGTTCCCCTGGGCGTCGACGCGGCGCGAGGAGAGACGCCGGGCGCCGCCCAGTGGCTCGGGATCGTCCTCGTCGTCGGTGGCATCGTCGCCCTGTCTCGTGAAGCGTCCACCGAAGGCGGCGGTATCGCGGCCGGTGCGGGGCTCGCGGTCGTCGCGGCGCTCGGCTTCGGTCTCTTCTTCGTCGGCATCGACGCCGGCTCGGACGAGAGCGCCGCGTGGGCAGTGGCGGCGGCACGATCCGCCTCCCTCCCGGTCGCCGTCGTCGCGGCCCTCCTGACGGCGACTGCGCTCACGACACCGCGCCGGGCGTTTCCGCTCGTCGCCGGCGTCGGCGTGTTCGACACCGGGGCGAACGTGCTCGTCGCGCTGGCGTCCACCCACGTCGCGATCGGCATCGTCGCCGTGCTCTCGAGCCTGTATCCGGTCACGACCGTCGTCCTCGCCTGGCTCGTGCTCGGCGAGCGCCTCGGCGTGTCCAAACGAGTCGCCGGTGCCGTCGCGCTCGCGGGTGCCGCACTCGTCGCAGCCGGCTGACCGCGTCAGACGTTGAAGCGGATGTTGAGGACGTCGCCGTCCTCGATCGCGTACGTCTTCCCCTCGAGCCGCTGGAGACCGCGACGCGCGGCCTCTGCGTGCGAGCCGCACTCGAGGAGATCGTCCCAGCGGATCACCTCGCAGCGGATGAACCCGCGGGCGATGTCGGAATGGATCGACTCGGCGGCCTCGAGGGCCGTCTGGCCCGTCGACAGCGTCCACGAGCGCGCCTCGGTGTCGCCGACCGTGAAGAAGGTGATCAGCCCGAGTGCGTCCTTGAGCCGAAGGACGACGTCGTCCAGGGCGGAGGCGCCCGAGCGGAACTCCGCGGCCTCCGCGTCGGGAAGCTCGGCGAGCTCCATCTCGAGCGCGCAGTCGATGCCGTTCGGGCCGTTCTCGACGGGGATCAACGGCTTCGTCGTCAACGGCTCGAGCTCGGAAGGAAGCTCTCCCGTCCACTCGGACAGCGGCCTGCCCTCGTCCAGATGCGCGAGCAACCGCTCCGTGAGGTCGGCCTCCTGGCGCTTGGCACGATCGCCCGACTTCGCCTCCTTGCGGACCCGCTCGAGCCGGCGATCCACGTGCTCGCGGTCTGCGACGATCAGCTCGAGCCGAAGCGTCTCCAGGTCGCCGGCCGGGTCGGCGTCCTGTGAGAAACCGTCGAGGACGGCGAGGAGCGCATCGGCCTGCCGCAGCTCACCCGGGATCTCGGCGCGACCGGGGACGTCGACGATGCGAATCGCCGCCGGCGTCGTCTTCTTCGACCCGATGACCTCGGCGAGCCGGTCGAGGCGGTCGTCCGCGATGACCGCCATCCCCAGGTTCGGCTTCTGTGCGACCTCCGAGTACGCGGTCACCTGCGCTCCGGCGTGCGTGAGCGCGTTGAAGAGCGTCGTCTTGCCCGAGTTGGGGAGGCCGACGATGCCGACCCGGAGCGCCACCGCTACCCGGCGAAGCCGACCCGTGACTCGCGGGCGTGGCGCTTCACGTAGACGACGCGAGCGAGCACGATCGTGATCGTCCCCTCCTGGGAGTCGAGCACATACGTGCCCGAGCCACCCGCTACGAGCTTCCCGTCGAGCCCTTCGGCCGTTTCCGCCGTCACGAGCCAGCTCAGGATCTGACCGCCCTCGAAGCCGATCTCGACGCGTACGAAATCGTCAGCCACTCGCAACCACCTCCGTGAGAACGCCGTGGACGGAATCGGGATGGACGAACGCGACCTCGAGCCCGAAGAGGCCGCGGCGCGGAACCGTATCGATGAGCTGTGCGCCCGAGGCCGCGAGCTCGTCGAGGGTCGCGCGGAGATCGTCCGCCTGCAGCGCGACGTGATGCATTCCCGGGCCGCGACGGGCGAGGAAACGGCCGACGGGTGTGTCCTCTCCCGTCGGAGTCACGAGCTCGAACCGGCTCTCGCCGACGAGGAGCGCAGCGGCCTCGACGCCCTGCTCGACGAGCTCCTCCCGCTGCTCGAGGCGCGCGCCGAAGAGCGACGAGTACGTCTCGATCGCCTCGTCGAGATCGGTGACGGCGACGCCGAGATGGTGGATACCGCGCACGCGGGCGATGCTACCCGCGTGCCGCTCGCGACCCGGAGCACTCAGTCGCGCATGGGGAGCGCCCGGATCATCCCGATCGTCTCCGACGACCGCGACTCCGGAGCGACGTCCGCGAGGAGGTCCTGCAGCTCCGACCGATCCAGCGTCTCCTTCTCGAGGAGCGCCTGGGCGACGCGGTCGAGCGCGACGCGGTGCTTGTGCAGGAGGCGCTTTGCCTCCTCGTACGCGTGATCCGTGAGGCGTGCCTGCTCCGAGTCGCGCAGTCGCTTCGTCTCTTCCGACAGCGCGTAGTTGTCGGCGCGCATCGTCCGCGAGGCCGCCACCTCGGACATGCCGAACTCGAAGACCATGGAGCGCGCGATGTCGGTCACGCGCTCGAGGTCGTTGGCAGCGCCGTTCGTGATGCGCCCGAAGACGATCTCCTCGGCGGCGCGTCCGGCGAGGTACACCATCATCAGGTCGAGGAACTCCTCGCGCGTGTGCATGTAGCGATCCTCCGCCGGCGTGTTGAGCGTGTACCCGAGTGCCTGGCCGCGCGAGACGATGGTCGCCTTCTGCGCCGGGAACAGATCCCCGACGAGGTGCGACATGAGCGCATGGCCGCCTTCGTGGTACGCGAGGATACGCTTCTCCTTCTCCGAGACGACGCGCCGCTGCTGGAGACCGGCGACGATCCTGTCCATCGCCGCGTCGAAATCCGACTGCCTGATGTAGCGCTCGTTCGACCTGCCCGCGAAGATCGCGGCCTCGTTGCAGAGGTTCGCGAGGTCCGCGCCCGTGAGGCCCGCTGTCTGCCGCGCGATGGTCTCGAGGTCGACCTCCTTGTCGAGCGGCTTGTCGCGCGTGTGCACGGCGAGGATCGCCTCCCGCCCTGCCACGTCCGGCGCCGAGACGAGCACCTGCCGATCGAAGCGTCCCGGCCGGAGCAGGGCGGCGTCGAGGTCCTGCAACCGGTTCGAGGCAGCCATCACGACCACCTCGTCGCGCGCGTTGAAACCGTCGAGCTCGACGAGGAGCTGGTTCAGCGTCTGGTCGTGCTCGCGGTGGAAGCCTCCTCCGGCGCGCGCCGTGCCGACGGCGTCGAGCTCGTCGATGAAGATGATCGCGGGGGAGTGCTTGCGCGCTTCCTCGAAGAGCTTGCGGATCCGCGCGGCGCCGAGGCCGGCGAACATCTCGACGAACGACGAGGCGCTCTGCGAGTAGAAGTTCGCGCCCGAGGCGCTGGCAACCGCCTTCGCGAGCAGCGTCTTCCCGGTACCCGGCGGGCCGTGCAGGAGGATGCCCCGCGGGACGCGTGCACCGAGCCGCTCGAACCGCTTGCGGTCGCGCAGGAACTCGACGACCTCCTCGAGCTCGGCTTTCGCCTCGTCGAGCCCGGCCACGTCCGCCCACGAGACCTCGACCTGCGACCCGCGCACGACCGGCGCCGGCTTCGCGCGCGGCATGAACCGCATCGTGTAGAGCAGCAGGATGATGACGATCCCGAAGAAGATGATCGGGAGCCAGGTGAGCAGCGTGTTCTGGAGATCCACCACCTGGCCTATCGGCAGGCGGCGGCCCCGTCTGGAGTTCGAGCCGGGCTAGGCCGGCTGGCGCTCGAGCTCGAGGCAGGCGTCGCGGGCGGCGTTCGCCACCGCGAGCTGGTCGCCGGACGGCTCCGCCGTCGAGAGGTGGCGCTGGAGCTCGAAGCCCGGGCGCGCGAGGAGCTGCGCGAGGCGGTTCGCCGGATTGCGCGCGACCCAGGAGAAGAGCTCCACCGAGCCGCCGACCGCGGCGACGGTGCCGAGCACGCGCACGAGCCCGCGCGTGCCGGACGGCGCCTTCGATGCCACCACGTTGGCGGCGATCGAGGACGCGACCATCGGTGCGATCAGCTGCGATCCGCAGCGCGGATGCTCCTTCGGCGCCGGTGTGCCGCCATTCTCGTAGGTCCCGATCGAGATGTGCTCGGCGCCGTGGTACGCGGCGAGATCGGGGCCGCGGAGCGCCATCGCCGCCGGGACGAAGGCGACTCCCGCGGCCGTCAGCTCACGCGCCGACGCGGAGAGCCGCGAGCGGCGCAGGCTGCGCGCGACCAGGGCGGTTCCGAGAATGGAGACGAGCACGCTCGGTCGCTCGAACGGGAACTTCGCCTGCGGGACGGCACGGCGGACCATCGGCAGCAACGCGAACGCGTCCGCGAGGAGGATCGGGCCGCGCAGGATCGGGATCCGCTTGCGCGCCATCGGCGCGAGATACGGCTTGCGTCCCGCGGCCACGTGCAGAGCTCCGTCGCGGTCGCGGACCGCGACACCCCACGACGTCGGCCCGTGCACGAGCACGCCGTTCTGGAGCGCCATTCCTCCGAGCCGGACGGATTCCTCGGCCACTGTCAGACCTTAGCTGCGAGCTCACGCAGCGCCGCCTGGAGCTCGTCCGCTGCGGGGCCGCGCTCGAACGGCCGGTTGTCGATCGCAACGAGGGGCATCAGCTCGCGGACCGACGACGACGTGAAGGCCTCTTCGGAGGAGAGCAGGTGCTCGAGCGGGAACGAGCCCTCCTCGACCGCGTAGCCGCACTCCGGTGCGAGCTCGAGCAGCGTTGCCCGGGTCACGCCCGCGAGGATCCCGAGCTCGAGCCCGGGCGTGTAGAGCGTCCTTCCCCGGCGCCACCAGACGTTCGTCACGGTGCCTTCGAGCACGAGCTCGTCCGCGTCGACGAACAGCGCTTCATCGACGCCGCGGCGGTTCGCCTCGGCCTCGGCGGCCATGTTCACGGCGTAGCTCGTCGACTTCACCCCGGGCAGGAGCCACGGCGCCGACGCGCGTACCCCGAGAAGCGAGACGGCCGACGCGCCGCGCTCGCGCGTTTCCTCGATCCAGTCGGGAATGCTGCTCAGCAGCGCGAACGCCGCCGGCGCGCGGCCGGCGGGCCCTGCCGTCCAGACGAGCCGCAGCGAAGCGTCGCCGCCGTCCGCTTTCGGCAGCACGAGGCCTGTGAGGACCTGAAGGCGGCGCCGTTCCATCGCCGGCAGCCCGATGCTCGCCGCCGATCCGGTCAAACGGTCGAGATGCTCCTCGAGCCGGAATGGCCGCCCGCCGTACACACGTAGCGTCTCGAATGCGGCGCGCCCGCGAAGGAGCCCCTCGTCGTCTGCGCGGATGACGGGCTCGCTCGGATCGACGAGACCGCGCCCGGTGACGGCGAGCGCGAGAACGCTCACGCGAGGACGACCTCGGGCACGCGGGAGCCGATCGCCGCGAGCACCGGCCGCGCCTTCGTCCACGACTCCTCCACCTCGGCGACCGGGTCCGAGTCCCAGACGATCCCACCCCCCACCCAGAAGTGGATCCACCCGTCCGCGATCGCGAACGTCCGGATCGTCAGGGCGAGCTCGAAGTCGCCGTTGCCGTGAACGCGGCCGAGAGCACCCATCGAGGCACCGCGACCGACCGGCTCGAGCTCGGCGATCAGGTCGACGGCCGCGATCTTCGGAGCGCCGGTGATCGAGCCGCCCGGGAACGTCGCCGCGAGGATCTCGGCGAACCCGGCGTCGGGCCGCAGCGTGCCCTCGACAGTCGAGACGAGATGCTCGACCCCCGCGAGCTCGTGCTCCGCCATCAGCTCCGGCCACCTGATCGATCCGGCCTCGCACACACGAGAGAGGTCGTTTCGCTCGAGATCCACGATCATCACGTGTTCCGCGGCGTCCTTCGGGGAGCCGACGAGCTCGCTCGCGGCGCCGCGCGGCCGGGTGCCCTTGATCGGCATCGTGCGCAGACGACGGCCGCGGCGGGAGAGGAACAGCTCGGGAGAAGCCGAGACCACAGCCCAGGCGTCGGTCGCGAACGGCGTCGGCTCGAGAGGTCGCAACGGGGCGAGACGCGGCGCGAGAGCGCGCGGATCCCCGGCGAACGACGCGCGCAAGTGCTGCACGAGATTCACCTGGTAGACGTCCCCGCGCCCGATCGCCGCCCGAACCTCGTCCACGGCCGCGCCGTACTCGTCTGCGCTCCACGTCTGCTCCCACTCGCCGACCTCGACCCGCGCGGCCTCGAGCGGAGGAGGTGCAGCCGCGATCCTGCACGCGGCAAGCGGCAGCGAGCGGCACGGCTCCGGCGGAGCGGGCGACGTGCTACGCCGAATCTCCTGCGACAGGCCGTAGCCGAGGAAGAGGTCTGCGCGGAGCTCCTCGCCCCCCGGCGCGAAGAAGCCACGCTCGGCGAGCCAGCCCTCGATGCGCTCGAACGCGCCGGCCGGCTCTCGCACCTCGAGGAGATCAGTCACGGACCGCTCCCACGAGCTCACGGTAGGACTCGGCGGGATCAGGGCTCCAGAAGACGGCGCTTCCGGCCACGAGCAGATCCGCCCCCGCCTCGCGTGCGAGGCGAGCGGTGTCGCGATTGATGCCGCCGTCGACTTGCACCCGCACGCCGCTGGGAAGCAGGAGCCGAAGCGCCGCGACGCGCTCGAGCGCGTCCGGCATGAACGCCTGCCCCGAGTAGCCCGGATGGATCGACATGCAGAGGACGAGGTCGACGCCGTCGGCGTTCGCGACCGCATCGTCGACGGACGTCTCGGGGTTGAACGCGAGACCGACGCCGAGCCCCAGGGCGCGGGCGGCAGCGACAGCCCGGGCGGAGTCGTCCACCACTTCGGCGTGGAAGGTGACGCTGTCCCCGCCGGCCTTCGCGATCGCCTCGAAGTGGCGCTCGGGCTCGGCGACCATGAGATGACAGTCGAGGCGGCCTCCCCATCCGCGGACGAGCGGCGAGATGGAGGCGAGGACGACCGGCCCGATCGTGATCTCCGGGATGAAGTGGCCGTCTCCGACGTCGAAGTGGAACACCCTCGCGCCCGCCCCGTGCAACGTCTCGAGCTGCTGGCCGAGCCGGGAGAAGTCGGACGCGTAGATCGACGGCTCGATCTCGACGTTCCTCGCCCACTCGGCCCAGCCCATGGCCGGAAACTACCGCCGAGGACGACGCGAGCGTCGCCCGGCCAGCGCTACCGCGGCTCGCGCCAGCCGCCGTGACGCCGCGCGAGATTCGCGACGCGACGCGGCCCCCACGTGCCGCGTCGGTACGTCTCCACCGGAGGCGGGTCGTCGAGCAGCGGCTGGACGATGCGCCACGTCTCCTCGATCACGTCCCAGCGGGGGAAGAGTGTCGTGTCCCCGTGCAGCGCGTCGGTGAGGAGACGCTCGTACGGCCCCGGCGGGCTTCCGAGCTCCTCCAGGAACGAGACGTCGAGCGACACCTCTCGCGTCTGCTCGCGACCGGGCGTCTTCGCGTAGAGGTCGATCGTCACGCCCGCGTCGCGGCCGATGCGGAAGACGATGTCGTCGTGGCCCGGGCAGGCCAGCCTGTGCGCTCCGTAGCGCAGCTCGGGAACCTGCTGAAGGCGCACGACGATCTCCGTCGCAGTCGTCGGCATCGCCTTCCCCGCCCGGATGAGCACCGGGACGCCCGCCCAGCGCCAGTTCTCGATCGTCATCCGCAACCCGACGAACGTCTCCGTGTCAGAGCCCGGCCGCACACCGTCGATCTTCGAGTACCCCTGGTACTGGCCACGCACGACGTGCGCCGGATCGAGCGAGGGCATCGACTTGAAGACGTCGAGCCGGTGCCGCGAGACGGCTCCGTCGTCTCCACTCGGCGGCTCCATGGCGACGAGCGCGAGCACCTGCAGCAGGTGGTTCTGGACGACGTCGCGTAGCGCGCCGACGCCGTCATAGAACGCCCCGCGCCCGTCCACGCCGAAGTCCTCGGCCATCGTCACCTGGATCGAGTCGACGTGCTCCCGGTTCCACACGGGCTCGAAGAGCGCGTTCGAGAAGCGCAGGAACATGATGTCCTGTACCGGCTCCTTCCCCAGGAAGTGGTCGATCCGATACAGCCGTTCCTCCGGCACGAGCGCGGTGAGACGCCGGTTCAGCTCACGCGCCGAGACGAGATCGGTTCCGAACGGCTTCTCCACCACGAGACGCGCGTTGTCGAGCAGCCCCTCGTGTTGAAGCTCCTCCGCCGTGTCGAGGAAGCTCGCGGG
>DASUFC010000128.1:0-2988 GCA_036274755.1 Gaiellaceae bacterium | reverse complement strand
CTGCCGCTAGCGATCGCGGGGACGTTCGCCGCGATGTCGTGGTTCGCGTGGGAGCGGATCATCGAGGCGCCCGAGGACAAGGTCTTTGCGGGCGGTCTCGACCGCGCCTGGATCGATGACCGGATCCCGCACGACGCGAGGGTGACGAAGCTCTACATCGACGCGAGCTGCGGGTCGTCGCTCGAGCGCCACGCGCTCTTCCTCACCGAGTTCTTCAACGAGACGGTCGATCGCGCCGTGTACGTCAACGGTTCGGTCCCGGACGGGATCCCACTGCCGAGCGTCGACGTCACGTCGTCGGGCCTCCTCGAGCTCGCCCCCGGTACGCCGCTTCGAGCCGAGTACGTCTTCACACAGCCCGGGCTCGAGCTCGAGGGCCGGCGCATCGCCGAGGGTACCGCCGCGAACCTCGTCCTCTGGCGAACCGAGGGGCCGGTGCGCGTCGTCGGCGCGTCTTCGAACGACGAGCTCCGCCGAGCGGTCTGTCGCCGGACGACCGGCCAGGTCACCTCCGCGTGAACAGGAGTACGTCGCGGCCTCCGTCCGAGACCTGGCGGTAGCCGATCCGCCGGAGGAAGGGCAGGACACGCCGATCCGCCTCCGGCCAGACGACGACCCACCGTGCGCGCAGGTCGTCGGCGTCGGCGCGCGCCGCTCGTTCCGTGGCAGGACGGACGTCAGGAGCGTTCTTGTCACTGGCTTGCCGGAGCAGAATCGCGCGATAGAGCGGATGCTCGAGCAGCAGGTCGTACCGCGCACGATCGATCCGCGAGATGTACCCGGCTGCCATCGGCTTTTCGTGGATCGTCTGCTGGAGCAGCGGGCGGCTCGGTGACGGGCTCCAGCCCAAGGTGGCGAAGCCGTCGCTCCAACCGAGAGGCACGTCGACGACAATGCCGCTACGCGGGTCGTCCGCGATCAGACGCGCGACACGCTTGCCCGCCGGGTCGGCGTCTCCCCGCATCGTGACAATCCCCTCGCCCACCGCGATCCCGCAGAGACACACGAGGGTGGCGGCGCCGAGGCGACGGCGCTCGCCGATGATGGCTCGCGCTCCGATACCGGCGAGAAGCGCCGCCGCGAAGGCGCCGAGGATCATGAACCGCGTGGGAACCCGTAGGTCACGGAGCACCGGCGCTTGCGTCAGCCAGCTGCCTGGGAGCGCGAGGGACATCGGCTCCCCGCGCCCAAACGGCAGAGGCGCGTGAACCTGGCCGGCCAGCTTGAGGGAGGGGCCGAGCGCGAGGACGGCACAGACCAGAACCGACGCAGCGAGCCACCGCGTTCGCCGGCTCTTGTACGTCGCGGCAAGTCCGACGAGCGCGAGCAGGAGCGTCGCATAGCCGAGCGAGACCGGCGTGTCCACGGCGTGGTCGGCAAAGCCTCCGAGCCGGTCGGCAGCCCAGCCGTATGCCCCCTGGAGGACCCGGCCGAACGGGCTTGGGAGGAAAAATTCGACGACATCGGCGTTGAGGGCCTGCGCGGTCGCGACGCGCTCCCTCTGCGTGGCGCCGTAGTGGCCGCTCGACTCGGCGTGAACCGTCGCCACCCAGAACGGGAGCCCGACCACCAGGGAGGTCGCGGCACCGGCGAGCAGCGCCGACCCCCGTCGACGCAGCGGTTGCGAGCGTGAGCCGAACAGGACGTACCCCTCGGCCGCAAGGAGCGAGAGGAGCAGGTAGGCAGCGACCAGCGGATCGGTCAGGACGGCGGCGCCGAGGAAAGCACCGAGGAGCACTCCGTCGCGGATACGGGCCGTCCGTACGAGGCGACGCCAGACCAGGAACGCTGCGGGCAGTGCCGCGATCAAGACGAGTTGGTTCAGGTGTGCCGTCGCCTTGAACACCACGATCGGGGACGACGCCCACAGGATGCCCGCGGTGGCGGCGCCGACGCGACCCAGCCCCATCGCGAACGCAAGGCGCCACATCAGGACCGCGGCTGCCGCGTGCAGGCCGATGATCGTGAGCCCGTAGACGGGGATCGGCCCGATGAGCGTGGTCAGCGGCGCGAGAGCGGCGAACAAGAGCGTCTCGAGCGTGTGCGCTGTGAGGTACGCACCTACCGGTGCGAACTGGTAATCCGTCCACCACGGGTTGTGCAGCGACAGCACCTGGTGTGCGACCCACCAGGCATTCCAGGTGAACTGGCCGGCATCACCCGACGCCTTTCCCCTCCAGAGCTCGATCGCCCACGGCCAGGTCAGGACGATCGCGAGCGCGACCGCAGCGACGCCCGCGACGACCCAGTCGCGCCTTTCAGGGCGGTGAGGCATCCTCGCGCGACCGGCTCGAGCCGAGCACCATCTAGCGGACGCGGCGGAGGTATCCGCTCGGGTTGAAGGTGATGAGGAACTTCTCGCGCGAGCGGTCGATCTCGAACGCGTTCGTCGTCGCGAGGAAGGTCTCGATCGCCTCGAGCGGCCCGGGAAGCAGGTCCTTGCGGATCTGCCCGATGTTCGAGTCCTCGACGATCACGTAGCCGCCGACCGGGACGAGACCGGAGTACTCAGCAAGCTCGGCCTCGACGTGGGCCTGCGAGTGGTCGGAGTCGAGGATCACGAGCGTCCGCTTCCCCTCGGCGCGGGCACGGACCTCGGCGAGGACGTCTGCGTCGGTCGAGGAGCGGCCCCCGAGGTAGGTGATCCGCGAGTGGTTCGGATAGTCCTGGCGCACCTGTTCGACGTCGATCGAGACGATCTCCCCTTCGCCGAGCAGATCGCACATCGAGGCGAGGAACGCAGCGCTCCCGCCCCGGTACGTGCCGGTCTCGACGACGAGCTCCGGCCGTGTCTCGAACATGATCTCCTGGTAGACCCAGAGGTCGAGCGGGTTCTTGAGCGCCTGCGCGCCGAGCCAGGTCGCCTCGGTCCATGCGTCCGACAGGTAGAGGACGTCGTGGGCGCGCGAGACCGCGGCCCGGTCGAGCCGCCTGTCGACACGGAAGCGCGCGCCGCGGATGCCCCGTCGCAGGTAGTTCTCCACGGCG
>DASUFC010000127.1:0-2643 GCA_036274755.1 Gaiellaceae bacterium | reverse complement strand
GGCTACGTCGTCGAGGAGGCCGACGTGATCCGCACCGACCTCTACCTCGCCGACGAGGTCTTCATGACGGGCACGGCGGCAGAGGTCACGCCGGTGCGCGCGATCGACGACGTCGAGCTCGGCGTGGGCGACGTCACGCTCGAGCTCCAGCGGACGTACCTCGACGTGGTCAACGGCCGCACCGAGCAGTGGAGCCACTGGCTCGACGTGGTCGAGACCGTCGCCGCCCCGGCGTAGGGCCTGAGCTTCGGCTGGTGTCCGACTTGAAGTCGGACACCAGCCGCCAGGGTCGCGCTAGGTCCTGCGGGCCGACAACGCGGTCGCGACCACACGTTCCTGGTCGGCGTCCGTCAGCGACGACCCGCTCGGCAGGCACAGCCCGTGCTCGAAGAGGCGCGCACCGACCTCGCCGCCGAACGTGCGGCGCGACGCGAAGATCGGCTGCAGGTGCATCGGCTTCCAGAGCGGCCGCGCCTCGATGTCCTCGGCCTCGAGCGCCAGGCGAACGGTCTCGCGGTCGGCGCCGAATGCGTCAGGGTCGAGCACGATGCACGTGAGCCACGCGTTCGACGTCCCGTACTCCGCCTCGGGCATGAAGGAGGCACCCGGGACGCCGTCGAGCAGCTCGCGATACCGGTCGCGGATCCGGCGGCGCGCGGCCACGCGCATCGGAAGCGTCTCGAGCTGCGCGCGCCCGAGCGCGGCCAGGAGGTTGCTCATCCGGTAGTTGAAGCCGACCTCGGTGTGCTCGTAGTGCACGAGCGGCTCGCGCGCCTGCGTCGAGAGCTTGCGCGCGTGCTCGATCCATTCGCGGTTCGCAGAGAGGAGCATCCCGCCGCCGCTCGTCGTGATGATCTTGTTGCCGTTGAAGGAGAAGGCCGCGACGGCCCCCTGCCCGCCCGACGGCTCGCCCCGGTACGTCGCCCCGAGCGACTCGGTCGCATCCTGGATCAGGACGACGTCGTGGCGCTCGCAGACCTCCCGCAGCGCGTCGTAGTCGCAGCACTGGCCGTAGAGGTCGACCGCAATCACGGCGCGGACGCGCGCGCCCGCAGCGCGCCGGTCGGAGATCGCCCGGTCGAGCAGCGAGGGATCGATCGTCCAGGTCGCCTCGTCCGCGTCGACGAAGAACGGTGTCGCGCCGGCGTACGCGATCGGGTTCGCGCTGGCGGCGAAGGTGAAGTCCGAGCACGCGACCTCGTCGCCCGCGCCGATCCCGAGCACGACGAGCGCGAGGTGGAGCGCGGCGGTGCCGCTCGACAGCGCCAACGCATTCTCGACCTCCGCCACCGCGGCCACTTCGGCTTCGAACGCGTCCACGTGCGGGCCGAGCGGCGCGATCCAGTTGGACTCGATCGCGTCCGCCACGAGCTCGGCCTCGCGCCCGGCAATGTGCGGAGGGGAGAGGTAGACGCGGGCCATGACCGCGGCGAGCGTAGCCGAGCCTGCGGATCGCCCACCGACGGATCGTACGCCGGGTCAGAGCATCGATCGACCAACGACCAAGCTAGAGGCCACGGAAGGGGTTCTCCACCCGGACGCCGTCGTAGTCCTGGCCGTCGGCGAGGTCCTCCGAGAGGACGACGTCGCATCCGAGGGCGCGCGCGGCCTCGAGGATCGCGGCGTCCCAGTACGAGATGCCGAAGCGTTCGCGCGTCGCCAGGGCGGTCCTGACGATCTGCGTGCTCAGCTCCTGTACCCGGAACCCGAGGAGTGTTTCGACGAAAGCGGCGGCCTGGTCGTGCGGGAGCGGATCGGGTCGCGTTGAGCGCGTCGCCTGGACGTAGAACTCCTGAAGCACCTGAACGGAGAGCTCGACGTCCCTCGAATCGAGGATCTCGTTCGCCCTCGTCGCCTTCGCATGCTCACCCGGCTCGTGCGAAACCGCGTAGAGCAGGACGTTCGTGTCAACGAACGCCACGCTCGTGCACCGCATCGCGATCGAGACGGTCGCTCGCGCTGAAGTGCTTGATTCCCGCCACGATCCGCCGCCTCTGCGCTTCGAGGCGTGCGAGCTCGAGCTCCTCGTCCGACAGGGTGCGGAGGTAGTCGGCCACGAGCGCGCTGACCGAGCGACCGCGTTCAGCGGCCCTGATCCGCGCGGCCCGGTAGACCTCGTCGGGGACGGAGACCGTGATGTTCTTCACAGGATCACAGTACCACATTCTCACAGGACAGGCATACTAGGGTCGTGGCCGGTCACGGGATGGTGTTCCTCGGGTTCGGGAAGTACGTGCGGGCCGACCGCATCTACGCGCTCGAGCCGATCGTGGGCAGCGAGCGCGGGAGCGGCCGGCGGACGCTCGTCTGGGTGGAGGGCATCCCCGACCCGGTGGTCGCGTCGCGCACGCAGGAGACGATCCTCGAGGAGATCGAGCAGCACGTCGAGCCGAGCGGCGGTCGCGGCCGGCGCAACCGCCGGACGACGCTTGCCCGCCATCCGCAGCTCTTCGAAGCGGGCGAGTGACGTTCGACGAGCTGGTGGCGGGCAGCGTCCGCGATGCCGCGCCCGGGCTGATCGGCTGGACGCTCCTCGTCGACGGGGTCGGCGGGCGGATCGTCGAGGTGGAGGCGTACGAGGAGACCGATCCCGCCAGCCACTCGTTCGGCGGCCCGCGAGGACGGAACGTCGTGATGTTCGGC
>DASUFC010000126.1:0-2738 GCA_036274755.1 Gaiellaceae bacterium | reverse complement strand
CAGACGGCGATGCCGATCCAGGCGAGCGCGGAGATCTCGGAGTCCGGGTCGAGCGCGATCAGCGCGAACGGCAGCGAGAAGAACACGACGAACACCGCCTGGAACTGGAAGAACCAGAAGAAGTTGCGGTTGGCGCGCGCGCCCCACTTCTCGCGGAGCGACTGGTAGCGGCCGTCCTCCTCCTTGCCACGGACGCGGGTCGCGTAGAGGTAGGCCGCGAGGCGGAACCCCCAGAGCGACGCGAGCGCAGCCGCGAGGACACGATGACCGACGTCGCCGTCCGCGAGGAGCGCGTAGACGATCGCGACGCACGCGATGAGAGCCGCCCAGGCGACGTCCACGTGGCTGGCGTCGCGTGACCGCACCTGCACCCACCAGAGCACGGCCATGACGCTCGACGCGAGGACGAGCCCGACGAGCAGGAGGCCCCAGATCGAGCCGATCATCGGCGTGCGAGCCGGGAGGGCCACCACGTCCGCTCGCCGAGGGAGAACGTCAGCGCCGGGACGAGGATCGAGCGCACCACGAAGGTGTCGAGGAGGACGCCGAGGGCGACGGTGATCCCGATCTGGGTCAACGCCACGAGGGGGAGCACGGCGAGGACGGAGAACGTGCCGGCGAGGACGACCCCGGCCGACGTGATCACGCCGCCCGTGACCGCGAGGCCCTTCAACATCGCCTCCTTGGTCGGCGTGCCCGCGGCGGCCTCCTCGCGCACGCGCGCCATGAGGAAGATGTTGTAGTCGATGCCCAGCGCGACGAGGAAGATGAAGGCGAAGAGCGGGTAGCTCGGATCCTCGCCCGGGAAGTCCGCGAAGACCTCGAAGACGAGCAGGCTGAGTCCGAGAGCTGCGAGGAACGACAGGACGACGGTCGCGATCAGCATCACGGGCCCGAGGACCGCGCGCAGCAGGAGCACGAGGATCAGGAAGACGACGAGCAGGACGAGCGGGACGAGGAAGAGCGTGTCGGAGCGCACCGCCTCTCGCAGATCCGCCTCCTCGGCGGTCGCGCCGCCGACGAGCACGGCATCCCCGGCGGCGACGCGCAGTCGGCTCCGCAGCGGGCCGACGAGCTCGAACCCGGCCTGGCTGAACGGATCCTGCGCAAGGGTGACCGTGAACAGCACTCCCGCAGGCCCGGTCTCGACGGGTCCGACGGCGACGACCTCCGGCGCCTTCTCGGCTGCCGCGCGAACGGCGTCGAGCCGGGCGGGGTCGGTCACGACGACGGTCGTCGGGGCGCTTGCACCCGCCGGGAAGGAGCGCTCGACGAGCCGCTGCCCCGCGACCGAGTCGATCTCGCCGCGGAACGCGTTCGCGGTCGTCAGGTTCGAATCGAGCGTGAGCGTCCCGAGCGCGACGGCGAGCAGGGCGAGTGTCGTCGCGATCCACACGGCGCGGTGCCTCCGTTCGATCCAGGCGCCGAGGCGGCCCCACACACCGCGCCGCCACGCTGACGCCGTCCCCTCTCCTTCCGCTGCGTCGAACCGCGGGACGAAGGGCCAGAACGCGCGGCGTCCGCCGATGAGGAGCAGGGCGGGAAGAATCGTGAGCATCGCGATCGCAGCGACCGCCACTCCCATCGCGCCGACAGGCCCCAGGCCCGCCGTCGAGTTGACCGAGGCCAGCGAGAGACACAGCAGCGCAGCGACCACCGTCGCCGCGGAGGCGAGGATCCCGGGACCGGCCTGCCGCACTGCGACCCTCATGGCCTCGTGCGTGTCCTCGTGGCGGTGGAGCTCCTCCCTGTACCGCGCGGTGAGCAGGAGCGCGTAGTCGGTGCCGGCTCCGAAGACGAGAACCAGGAGGATGCCTCCGGTCTGACCGTTCACGACGACGCCTGCGTCGACGAGGAGCGTGCCGATCCCGCGCACCATAGCCTCCGCGAAGAAGACCGACAGGAGCGGGAGCAGCCAGAAGATCGGGCTCCGATAGATGAGGACGAGCAGCACGAAGACGAGCGCCGAGGTCACGATGAGGAGGGTCGAGTTGATGCCTTCGAAGGCCTTGGTGGCGTCGGCTGAATAGCCCGCCGGGCCGGTGACCTCGGCGTCGAGGCCGTCGGTCGCGGCGCGCGCCACGGTCTCTCGGAGAGAGCCGACGGCGTCGACGAGGATCTGCTCGTCTCCCTCGGTGACTATCTGGACGACGATGAGGGCTGCCTGGCCGTCGGCGGAGTAGCGCGGCGGGCCGACAGCCACGACCCCCTCGGGTGGCGAGTCGACGAGCTCCGCCTGAATTCTCGAGATCGTCCCGCGATCCGCGGCCGTGAGCCCGCCCTCTCGCGAGAACACGACGATCGCGGCGACGCCCTCGCCCGACCGGAACCGGCCCGCCAGCTCGAGCGCGCGCACGGACTCGGCGTTTGCGGGAAGGAAGCTCGAGGGCTCGTTGCGCTGCTTGGACTCGAACTGACCGATCAACGGCCCGAGCGCGGCGAGGGTGAGGAGCCATGCCCCGAGGACGACGAACTTCGAACGCCGACCGGAGACGATGCGTGCGATCGGTTGCATGTCCGCATCCAATACACGACCGCGCCGTGCCTCGGTGACTCAGGCGAGCTCGCTCCACCGCCGGTAGCGAACCGCGCGCCGGGCGGTCCGCTCGTCGACGCCGTTCTCGATGAGCTTCTGACGCACTTCTCCCTCCTGCGCCAGCCGCAGGAAGAGCCAGGCGAGGGCGACGACGGTCACGATGGAGCCCTCGAGCATCATCAGCGAGCCGGCGAGACCCTGG
>DASUFC010000125.1:0-9298 GCA_036274755.1 Gaiellaceae bacterium | reverse complement strand
GCGACGACCGGAGGCGTCGTCTCGACCACGGGTGTCGGCGGGCTCACGCTCGGTGGCGGCATCGGGTATCTCGCGCGCGGCGTGGGCCTGTCCTGCGACAACCTCGTCGCGGCCCAGGTGGTCACAGCGGACGGACGGGTGCTGCCTGCGAGCGAGAGCGAGAACGAGGACCTCTTCTGGGGCATTCGCGGCGGCGGCGGGAACTTCGGAGTCGTGACCGCGTTCGAGTTCCGCCTCCATCCCGTGGCCGAGGTCTACGGCGGACCGATGTTCTTCGCCGCGAGTGACGCCGGCACGGTGCTCCGCGCCTACCGCGAGTTCATCGCGGACGCGCCCGAGGAGCTCGGCGGCTTCCCGGCCTGGCAGATCGCACCGCCGCTCCCCTTCATCCCCGAGGAGCGCCACGGCGAGACGATGCTGGCCTTCATCGCGTGCTGGGCGGGGGCGACCGAGGACGGCGAGCGGGCGCTCCAGCCGATTCGCGACTGGGCGCCGGTCGTCGCGGAGCACGTCGGAGTGATGCCGTATCCGGCGCTGAACAGCGCCTTCGACGCGCTGTATCCGCCGGGTGGGCTGCAGCACTACTGGAAGGCCAACTTCGTCAAGGAGCTCACGGACGACGCGATCGAGGCCCACCTCGAGCACGGCCCGAAAGTGCCAGTGGTGAACTCGACCGTCCACATCTACCCCATCAACGGCGCCTGCAACCGGGTCGCGTCGGACGCGACCGCGTTCGCGTATCGCGACGCGACGTTCGCGACCGTCATCGCCGGCATGTGGCCCGACCCGGCGGACAACGATGCGAACATCGAGTGGGTCCGGGACTACTACGACGCCACCGCGCCCCTCTCGGAGGAGGGTGGCTACGTCAACTTCATGTCAGGAGACGACCAGGAGCGGATCAGGGCCAACTACGGGGGCAACTACGATCGGCTGGTCGACGTGAAGCGGGAGTACGACCCCGACAATCTGTTCCACCTGAACCAGAACGTACGGCCCTAGAGCTCCAGGCTCTCGCCGTCCAGCGGCACGAGTACCGCGGGAAGCGCCGCGCGGAGGTCGGCACGCGAGAGGTGGCAGTGGTTGAGCGCCTCCATGTGCACGGCGACGACGGTCGGCACGCGTGAGACGACCTCGCGCACGTCGTCGATGCCCATGATGATGAGCCCGCCTTCGGCGAACTCCGCTCCCCCGGCGTTGACGACCGCGACGCGCGGGCGATGCCGCTCGATCGTCTCCTCGACCGCCTCGTACCAGACGGTGTCGCCGGCGAGGTAGAGGTCGTCGAGCACGAATCCGCTGACCGGGGCGAGCAGCTTCGCCATCTCGCCCGAGCCATGGTGACCTGGCGTGCGTGTGATCCGGACACCGTCCCAGTCCAGCGCGTCGTCCACCGGGTGCACGTCGAGGTCGAGGTCGCGGAGCGCCTCCTCATCCTCCGGTTGGCAGAAGACGGGCACGTCGCGCGGCAGGAGCTCCTCCGCACGCGTGTCGAGATGGTCGCGGTGTCGGTGCGTGATCAGGACCGCGTCCAGGTCGCGCACGACGTCCTCGGCAGGAAACGGAAGGTCGACGGTCGGGTTCCGGACCGTGTTCCCGGTGCCCTCGATCGCGGGGCGCGCACCCGCGTCGTCGAGCATCGGATCGACGAGAAGGCGCTTCCCGCCGAGCTCGAGGAGCACGGTGGCGCTGCGTACGAGCGTGAGCTGCACGGCGCTGGTTCTACCTCAGACGGCGGGGCGAACGCTCGAACTGGTTTTTCGCTGCATCCGGCTATACTCCGCGATCCGATGGCGAACGACATCGCCGAAAAGCCTGCTGCCGCCGAAGAGGGCGTCTGGAT
Organism: Gaiellaceae bacterium; assembly: GCA_036274755.1. Classification (GTDB taxonomy): domain Bacteria; phylum Actinomycetota; class Thermoleophilia; order Gaiellales; family Gaiellaceae; genus GMQP-bins7. Next base: position 7,455 of record DASUFC010000125.1, on the reverse strand, counting down.
CACAGGCCCCGACGGGGAGCTCATCCCCGACTACGACGCTGCCTTCCCGGAGATCAACGAGGGCGAGGTCGTGCACGGCACGGTCGTGCGGGTCGACAAGGACGAGGTGCTCGTCGACATCGGCTACAAGTCCGAAGGCGTCATCCCGGTCGCAGAGCTGACCATCCGGCGCTCGGTGAACCCCGCCGACGAGGTTTCGGTCGGCGAGGAGATCGATGCGCTCGTCCTGACGAAGGAGGACGCGGAGGGACGACTGATCCTCTCGAAGAAGCGCGCGCGCTTCGAGCTCGCGTGGAAGCGCATCGAGGCGGCCGCAGAGTCCGGCGAGCCGGTCACGGGCAAGGTCATCGAGGTCGTCAAGGGCGGCCTCATCCTCGACCTCGGCGTGCGCGGGTTCCTCCCGGCGTCGCTCGTCGACATCCGCCGGGTCCAGGATCTCGACGAGTTCCTGGGCAAGGAGCTGCGCTGCAAGGTCATCGAGCTCAACCGCTCGCGCAACAACGTCGTGCTCTCCCGTCGCGCCGTCCTCGAGGACGAGCGCAAGGAGATGCGCCAGGCGATCCTCGACCGCCTGAGCCCCGGCGACGTGATCGAGGGCCAGATCTCGAACATCGTCGACTTCGGCGCCTTCGTCGACCTCGACGGGATGGACGGCCTCATCCACATCTCCGAGCTCTCGTGGAGCCACGTGAACCATCCGTCCGAGGTGCTCGACATCGGCCAGACGGTCAAGGTGAAGGTGCTCGACATCGACCGCGACCGCCAGCGGATCTCGCTCGGCCTCAAGCAGACGCAGACCGACCCCTGGCAGCAGGTCGTCGACTCGTATCGCGAGGACGATGTCGTCGAGGGCCGCGTCGCCAAGGTCGTCACGTTCGGCGCCTTCGTGGAGATCCTCCCGGGCGTCGAGGGGCTGGTGCACATCTCCGAGCTCGCACCGCACCACGTCGAGAATCCCCGCGAGGTGGTCTCGCAGGGCGACGCGGTGAACGTGCGAATCCTCGAGATCGACGGCGAGCGCCGCCGGCTCTCGCTCTCGTTGAAGCGCGTGGAGGAAGGCGACGTCCCCGTCCCGCGTGCCGACGGCGCCGAGTCGGTGCACACCACGCCCGACCTCAAGCTCTCCGAGGAGGCATTTCCGAGTGGCGCTGCGGTCGAGGTGCTCGACGATGCCGAGGCGGGAGCCGATGTCGTGGAGGTGGCCGAGACCGAGGCCGAGACCGACGAGGTGCTCGAGGTCGACGGACAGGTCGAGGAGCTTCCCGAGGCCGAGGGTGACCTCGTCGAGGCCTCGGAGACCGAGGCCGAGGACGCCGCCGAGCCGGCCGACGAGGCCGACGCCGGCGAGACCGACTCCGACTAGCACTTGCCCCGCCCGCTCGCGGTCGCGATCACCGGAGGGATCGGCGCCGGCAAGTCGACGGCGCTCGAATGCTTCCGCCGCCACGGGGCGGCGACCGTGTCGAGCGACGAGATCGTCCACCACCTGCTCGCAACCGACCCCGAGGTGAAGACGAAGCTCGTCGAGCGGCTCGGCGAGGAGATCCTGGGAGGCGACGGCGCGCCGGATCGCGAGCGCATCGCGGTCCGCGTGTTCAAGGATCGCGAGGCACTCGATTTCCTGGAGAAGCTCCTCCACCCACTCGTGTCGCGCGAGTACATGAGCTGGCGAGAGCAACTCGCCGCGCTTCCGAACCCGCCTGCCGTCTGCGTCACGGAGGTTCCGCTTCTCTACGAGGTCGGCGCGGACGCGCGCTTCGACAAGGTCGTCGTGATCACGGCACCGACGAAGTTGCGCGAAGCGCGTCGCGGAGGGTGGACGGACGACCGCGAGGCTCGTCTCATGCCCGACCGCGAGAAGGCGAAGCGCGCCGACTTCACGTATGTGAACATCGGGACGCCGGACGACCTCGACGCCTGGGTCGCCGAGGTCATGGCTACCCTGACCGCCGAGCACCACCATCGAAACGGCGGGTAGTCACGGCGCGACAGGCCGCGAGACGACGCGCCCGGGAACTCCTGCAGTGCGGATCCTCGTCTTCCTGTCAGCGCTCGTCCTCGTCGTCGCCGGTGCCGCCGCCTGGGTCGTGGACGCCCAGCCGGACTGGTACCTGCGCACGCGCTACCCGCTCGAGTACGAGCACGTCATCCGTGCCTACGCCGCCGAGCGCGACCTCGACCCCACCCTGGTCGCCGCGGTCGTGTACGCGGAGAGCCGCTTCGACCCGAACGTGAGCTCGAGTGCCGGCGCGATCGGGCTCATGCAGATCCTTCCGGAGACGGGCGAGTTCATCGCGCGCTCGACGGGCGGGACGGGGTTCGTCGAAGCCGATCTCCGCGACCCCGATCTCAACGTGCGCTACGGGACCTGGCTCCTGCGCTACCTGCTCGACCGCTACGACGGCGACGTCGAGACGGCACTCGCCGCGTATCACGCAGGTGCGGGGAACGTGGATCGCTGGCGTGCGACGGGAACGGGGATCGCTTTTCCCGAGACGCGCGACTACGTCGACGCCGTCACCGCTGTGAAGAAGATCTACGCGCGCGCGTACGGCCCGAGTCTGGGCCGATAGCGTCCAGAAGGAGCTGCAGCACGAGCTCGGTGCTCGGGAGCTCCTCACCTCCGGCTCGCATGAGCGCGAGGCCGTTCAGCACGAGGTTCACGAACGCGCCGACCTCCTTGGCGCCGATGTCGTCCCGGAACTCGCCGCTGCGTTGCCCCTGCTCGATGCGAGCGCGGTTCGCAGGCGCCACCGACTTCTGTCGCTCCTCGATCCGTCGATGGAAGTCCGGATCGTTGCGCACACGCCGGAAGAGCTCGAGGTAGACGGCGAGCCACGCCGGGTCGAGCTCCACGACGACGCGAACGACGGCCTCGAGCCCCTCGTTGATCCAGACGTCGGACATCCGCGCGCTGTCCAGGACGGCGAGCTCGATGAAGAGGTCCTCTTTGGAGGCGAAGTAGTTGAAGATCGCCCCGCGTGAGAGCCCGACCGTGTGCTCGAGCTTGGCCACCGTCGCGCCCTCGTAGCCGTTCTCGGCGAAACAGCGGCGCGCACCCTCGAGGATCTGCTCGCGGCGTTCGGCCCTTCGTTCCTCCGAGATCTTCGGCATTTCGGAGTCGCACTTTACAAAACCGTACAGACGTCTTATTATCTTCGCGCCATGGACGACTCGGCAGCGACGACCTCTGGGCCTCCCGTGAAGAAGACCGCGGTTTCGGCCCTCGTCGCTGCCGAGACCATCTCCGTTCTCGGCACCCGCATGACGTACCTCGCGCTTCCGTGGTTCGTGCTCGTCACGACGGGGTCGCCGGGGAAGATGAGCCTCGTCCTCGCGGCGGAGATCCTGCCGATGGCCGTGCTCGGCATCCCGAGCGGCGCGCTCGTCCAGCGGCTCGGATCGAGAACGACGATGCTGGTCGCGGACGTCGCGCGGGCGCCGATCCTGGCGTCGATTCCGCTCCTCTACGCGGCCGGGTTGCTCCACTTCTGGCTGCTGCTCGCGATCGTGGCGCTGCTCGGCGCGTTCGCTCCGCCGTACTTCGCCGCCCAGCGGACCATCCTCCCGGAGCTCGTCGGCGAGGACGAGACGCGCATGTCGCAGGCGAACAGCACGATCGAGGGCGGAAACGCACTGGCCGCGCTCCTCGGGCCGGCGCTGGCGGGCGTCCTCATCCCGTTCCTCGGCGCGTCCAACGTGCTCTACGTCGACGCGGCGACGTACCTGGTCGCGTTCCTGCTCGTGTTCGTCTTCGTTCCGCGGCGGCAGGCGATCGCAGGCGCGGCGCGGGGTGGTGGCGTCCTCGCCGGGCTGCGGTTCCTCGCCTCGGATCGGCTGCTCGGGCCGCTCGCCGCGATCATCACGGCCTTCGGGTTCTTCACCGCCGGCCTCTCCGCAGGGCTCCCGGTGTACGCCTATGACCAGTTCGACGGTCGCTCGTGGATCGCCGGGCTCTTCTACGCAGCTCTCGGCGCCGGCGCCGTCGTCGGCAGCGTCCTCGCGGTCTTCGTCGTGCGGAAGGTTCCGCCGCTCCGGCTCGCGGCGTTCGGGATCCTGGCCTTCTCGATCCCTCTCTGGATGCTGCCCTTCCTGCCCCCGTGGCCGCTCGTGTTCGCCGCGCTCTTCTTCGCGACGCTGTTCACGCCGCTCGTGAACGGCCCGACGCTCGGCGTGCTCACGTCACGGACACCCCCGGAGCTGCGCCCGAAGGTCATGACCGCCGCGATCTCCGCGAGCACGCTCGCCGCGCCGGTTGGCTTCCTCGCCGCCGGCCAGGTGCTCGAGCGCTGGGGCATCGTCCCGCTGTTCACCGCCGTCGTCCTCGGCATCACCTGGATGGCGATCGTCTTCGCGAGCGTCACCTGGCGTCACTCAGGCGACGAGCCCGAGCCGCAGCCCGAGCTCGTCGCCGCGTAGACGGTCGCCGGCGCGGGACACGCGCGCCGGCGAACGTCCCACCCCCCCGCTTGCTAGGGCTGCAGGCTCGCCGTCCAGGTGATGTTTCCCGACGAGCACGTGAAGTGCGTGCCTTGGTAATTGAACGCGTAGTTCATGAGGACGGTGCCCGTGGAACTCGTCGCTGTGCCAAAGGCCCCGGTGATCCGCCCATCCCAGTGCGTCAACTCGAAGTCGCCTGACACCTGCGAGCCGTCCCAGCGGCCCTCGGCCAAGAACGTCCCGTCCGCGGCGATGGTGAAGGCGCTGTCCCCGAAGTCCTCGCCGCCCGAAAGCGAGCCGTATGGCTGGCATGGATCCGGCAGATCGTTCACTCGGAACGCCGTGACAGTCCTGCTCGCCGTGACCGTGAAGAACACGAAGTTGCCGTTCTGCGTCTGCCCCTTCCACGACCCTGAAGTGACCGGGCTGGCCGGAGGGGGCGGTGGAGGAGGCGGAGGAGGCGGAGGCGGCGGAGGAGTGACGGGAATCCCCGTGACCTTCTCGCAGTCCGCTGCGACCTTGTCCTTCGAGTCCGCTCGCGCCGTGTCCTGACCCGCCCCGCACGAGAGTCTGTCCGCGCCCGGGCCGCCGACCAGGAGGTCGTTCCCCGGGCCGCCTGCCAGCACGTCGTTGCCCGCGGCTCCGAACAGCTTGTCGTTGCCGGCCTTGCCGTTCAGCTTGTCCGCCTTCGCGCCGCCGCGCAGCGTGTCGTTGCCGGCGGTGCCGTTGATCGTCGCTGCGCCGACCGTGGCTGTCGCGACGAGGAGCGCGACGCACAGCAGCGAGGCGATGATCGTCGAGCGCTTCTTGACGTTCATGGCCGAACCTCACTTCCTGCGCCGGCCGAACGCACGGTCGACGCGTTGCGATTGCCATGCTGACGATGCGCGAGCCCGCTCAAGAAACGCTCAAGCGTGAGCTGGGGCCGCCAGCGCACAACGATGGACCCGGCGGGCAGAGAGTCGAGCGGGCGGCTCGAGAGGCGCCCGCTCGACCCGGTGACTACTTGATGGCGATTCGGGCACAGCTCTGCGCGCTCGAATTGCCGGCGCGGTCGACCGCTCGCACGCAGTGCTGGTAGGCGCCTGCCGCGGACGCGGGAACCTTCCAGGCGACCGCAACGGTCTTCGGGCTCGCTGCCGACGCGAACCACATCGGCTCGAGGCGCGCGATGGTGCGGCGACCGAGCTTGATCTCCTCGACCGCACTCACCGCGCCCGAGTCGTCCGAGACCCGAGAGAACAGTCTCATCGTCCGGCCCCTACGGCCCGCACTCGCGAGCGCTGACGCCGTCGGCGCGACGACGTCGGGCGGCTTGGGCAGTTGGAGCTCGCCCGCGCCGTACACGGTGTCCACTCCGACAGCGCCCAGATCACGGCTCGCTCGCATCAGGTACGCCTTCAGCTGATCCGGGGAGAGCTTCGGGTACGCCTGCTTGACGAGCGCCGCCGCGCCGGCGACTTCCGGTGACGAGGCCGACGTTCCGGCGAAGGCCGACGGGCACGAAGAGAAGCCGCCGTACGTACCTCCCGACACGCTGTCGTGCCCGACGATGTCGGGCTTCACCCGCCCGTCGATGGTCGGGCCCTGGGAGCTGTACGGCTCGAGCGTCCGCGATTGCCAGCACAGCGCCCCGACGGCGAGGGTCGCGGGCGACGAGGCCGGCGTGGCGACGCTGCCTGCGGCAACCGCGTACTGCAGCGGAGCGCTCCAGCTGACGAGATCGATGCGCGGCGTGCTTGCCACCCGATAGCCGCGGATCCCCCAGAAGACGACGAGGTCTCGGCCGCTCGTCTGCTGGTAGCACATGGCTTCGAATGGCGGCTGGCCGCCGCCTTGATCGTCCTCGGAGACCGCGAGCAGGGCGTTCGCACCGGACAGGAAGAGACCGAGGTCGAAGTCGGAGACTCCCGCCGGCCACTCGTCCCACTTGAGGAAGCCGCAGATGTCCGTGCCGTTCGGCCAGATGAACGTGTTGCCCATGTCGCCGTTCGGATCCCACATGTGCCAGCCGCCATTCGGCGTGAAGGTGCCCGACCAGTGGTTCATTCCCTCGTTGCCGGCCGAGTTGACCCAGAGGATCCCGTTGGCGCGCGCGTCGGCCACGATCGCGCCGATCGGGCCGCTTCCGTCGTCCCGATACGGGCCCTCCCAGCCGGCGGAGTGGTTGATCACTGCGACGCCCTGGCTCTTCGCGTACGCCTCCGCAGCCGCGAGGTCGATCTCGGTCCCGACGCAGACGAGGTAGAGCTGCGCGTCGGGCGCCATCTCGTGGATGATCTCCGCAACCGCAGTTCCGTGATCCTCCTCGTCGAGGAGGTGGCCGCCGCAGAAGTCCTGCGTGACGACGTTCGTCGGCAGCTCGCCCGACGCCTGACGGTCGGCCAGGCCCTTGAAGCCTCCGTCGATCACGGCGATCTTCACGCCCTTGCCCGTGAACCCCTTGTCGTGCCACGCGGTTGCGAGTGCGACGCCGAGCTCCTCTCCGCTGACGGCCGTCTGGATCTGCTCGTACGGGGCGCGGACGCGGTCGACCCCCGCCCTGCCTTCCAGTGCTGTTGCGTTACGCGGGGTGACCAGCGCCTGAACCAGCCCAGCGGCCGTGCGCTCGACCCGGCCCCCGACGGCGCGCACGCTCGCGCGGGCTTGCGCCGGGTCCGCGGATTCGATGACGAGGCGGACTCGACCGCTCGGGTCGGATGGGAGCGACGTGGGGTGGACGCCGAGCATCACGCCCGTCGTCGTAAGGGCCGCGATCGAGGGCGCCCCTCGCTGCGGTAGCGCCATGCGCGGGCGCTCCACGGTCCCGACGTGGCGCCTTGCCTGCGCGCTCGTGACGAGCAACCGTCCTTCCTGGCGGCTCGACGCGGCGGGGGCGGATGCGAGCACGAGCGCGGCCGAGACCGCAAGGCCGGCGATTGCTGCTCCGGAGACCGTTCCTCTCGAGACCTGCATCGGTGCACTCCTTCGTCGTTGGTGGAGTCACCGTGTGCGTGGTCGCTCAAGAACGACTCA
>DASUFC010000124.1:0-14314 GCA_036274755.1 Gaiellaceae bacterium | reverse complement strand
CTCGAGCCGGGCGAGACGCATCGCGGCACCTGGGGCATCACACCGCACCACGCGTGAGGTCGTATCCGGCCTCGACGGCCGGTACTGGGTGAGCGAGCGCGGCGACGGGGTGAGGCCTGCCGCCGCTCGTCGCGTCTAGCCTCGCGGCGTGCGCCTCCTCGATCCACGCCTGTACCGCCATGCGCGGGCGGTTAGACGGCTGCTGATCGCTGACGCGCTCATTGGAATCGGGCTCGCGTTTCTCGTTCTCGCGCAGGCCGTGTTGTTGGCACGCGTCGCCGCGCGCGCGTTCGACGGGGCGTCGCTACAGGCCGTGACGTGGTCGCTCATCGCGTTCGCCGTCGTCGTCACGGCGAGGGCGGCAGGCGCCTGGGCGTTCCAGGTGGTCGGTCGGCGCGCTGCCGGCGACGTGGTCTCGCAGCTGCGGACGGAGCTCGTGGAGGCGCGGCTCACGCAGAGCCCGACTGCGCTCGACGGAGTGCGCAGCGCCGAGCTCGCGACCGCCGCAGTCTCCGGTGTCGACGCGCTCGAGACGACCTTCGCGCGCTACCTACCCCAGGTCGTGCTGGCAGCCGTCGTCCCACTGGCGGTGCTCGTGCTCGTCGCGTCGATCGACCTCGTGGCCGCAGGCGCGATGCTTTTGACGCTGCCCCTCGTGCCGATCTTCATGTGGCTCGTCGGGCGGTACACCGAGCGCCGCGCTCGCGAGCGGTGGCAGACGCTGGCGCTCCTCTCCAACCACTTCCTCGACGTGGTGCGCGGCCTGCCGACGCTGCGTGCGTTCAACCGCGGCCGGGCGCAGGTGGGGCGCATTGCCGAGGTCAGCGACGAGTATCGACGCGCGACGGTGGGGACGCTCCGCGTCGCGTTCCTCTCCGGCGCCGTCCTCGAGCTCGCCGCGACGCTCGGGATCGCGCTGGTCGCGGTCGTCGTGGGCGTCCGCCTCGTCGACGGCCGGATCGCCTTCGAGCCGGCGCTCACCGTGCTCGTCCTCGCCCCCGAGCTGTACCTGCCGCTCCGCAACCTCGCGGCGCAGTTCCATGCGAGTGCGGACGGGTCCGCGGTTGCGACGCGCATGCTGGACCTGGTCGAGACGGATGCGGAGCGCTCCGGCACCGCACCTGCCCCGGATCCGGCGAGGGCGTCGATCGTGTTCGAGCGCGTGTCGTTCGCGTATCCGGGCCGCGACGTGCAGGTGCTGCACGAGCTCGATCTCGAGCTCAGCCAGGGCGAGACCGTCGCGCTGGTAGGGCCGAGCGGCGTCGGCAAGAGCACGGTGCTCTCGTTGCTGCTCGGCTTCGCGCGGCCGAGCGCGGGCCGCGTCCTCGTGGGGAACGTCGACCTCTCGGGAGTCGATCTCGTGGACTGGCGCCGTCATGTCGCATACGTCCCGCAGCGGCCGACGCTGTTCCGCGGCTCGGTCGGCGACAACATCCGGCTCGGCGAGCCGGGAGCGGACGACGAGCGTGTGCGAAGGGCGGCCGAGCTCGCGGGGGCCCACGAGTTCGTCGCTGCGCTTCCGGATGGTTACGAGACGCTGGTCGGCGAGGGCGGCCGGCAGCTCTCGACCGGCGAGCGCCGCCGCATCGCGCTCTCGCGCGCCTTTCTCCGCGACGCGCCGCTCGTACTCCTCGACGAGCCGACGGCAGACCTCGATCCCGCGCGCGCAGGGCAGATCGCAGACGCGATCGAGCGCCTACGCGTGGGGAAGACGGTGCTTCTCGTTGCACATCGCCCGGAGCTCGCTGCGCGCGCCGATCGGGTGGTCCGGCTCGAAGCCGGGCAGATCGCGGACGTCCTGGAGATCGCGTGAGCACGGTCGGACGACTCGTCGCGCTCGCCGAGCTCCCTCGCGGTCGTGTGGCGGTGTCCATCCTGCTCGGCGCGCTCGCCGTTGCGTTCGGCGTCGCGCTCATGGCGACCGCCGGGTACCTGATCGCGCGCGCCGCCGAGCAGCCGCCGATCCTCGCGCTCACGACGACCATCGTGGTCGTACGCTTCCTAGCGCTCGCACGGCCGCTCGCTCGCTACCTCGAGCGCCTCACATCGCACGACGTGACGCTCCGTGCTCTCGGTCGGATCCGACAGTCCGTCTACGCGCGGATCGAGCCGCTCGCACCCGCAGAGCTCGACGCGTACCGTCGCGGCGACCTCGTGAGCCGACTCGTGGCCGACGTCGACTCGCTGCAGGGTCTCTACCTCCGCGGCCTCGCGCCGCCTCTGGTGGCCCTCGTCGTCTCGATCGCATGCGTCGTCGCCGTTGCCTTCGCATCGCCGGCGGCGGCAGTCGTCCTGGCAGTCGGGCTGCTGCTGGGCGGCGCAGCCGTTCCGCTCGTCGCAGCGAGCCTTGCGCGGTACGTGGGGGAAAGGCAGGCCGCGGCCCGCGGGGACCTGAGCTCCGAGCTCGTCGAGATCCTGCGCGGCGCGCCCGAGCTGGTTGCGTTCGGTCGTGAGCGAGACGCGCTCGCACGGATCGGCGAGCTCGACGCCCGGCTCATGCGGCTCTCCCGTCGGGATGCCCTGGTCGCAGGTGTCGGCGATGCCGCGTCGGTGCTCGTCGCGGGACTGACGACGGTCGCGGTGCTCGCAGTGGCGGTGTCGGCACACGACGCGGGAACGCTCGATCGCGTCCTGATCGCCGCGTTGACGTTGCTCGCCCTGTCCTCGTTCGATGCGATCGCTCCGTTGCCGGGCGCGGCGCGGGAGCTTCGTGGGACGTTGGCTGCCGGCGAGCGCGTGCTCGACCTCGTCGAGCGGAGCCCTGTGGTGCGTGATCCTGCGACGCCGGCGGCACTGGGCGTTCGCGCCGGAGTCGTGTCCCTCGAAGGCGTGTCTGCGCGTTACGGGCCGGACGGCCGAACGGTGCTCGACGGCTTGGACCTCACGCTTCATCCCGGCAGGCGCGTCGCGCTGGTCGGGCCGAGCGGTGTCGGAAAGACGACCGTGACCAACCTGCTGCTGCGCTTCCTCGATCCCGTCGACGGGCGCGTGACGATCGACGGGCGGGACATCCGCGAGCTGCGGCAGGAGGACGTTCGACGCACGTTCGCGCTCGCCGGCCAGGACGCGCACGTGTTCGACTCGACGATTCGCGAGAACCTCCGCCTCGCAGCTCCGGATGCGACGGATGGCCAGCTGTGGAACGCGCTCGCCAGGGCGCGGCTTTCCGAGTGGGTCGAGTCGCTTCCGGACGGATTGGACACGCTCGTCGGGGAGGAGGGCGCGCGCCTCTCCGGAGGGCAGCGTCAGCGGCTCGTCGTCGCGCGGGCGCTGCTCGCCGACGCACCGGTGCTGATCCTCGACGAGCCGACGGCGCAGCTCGACCCTGCGACCGCGGAGGCTCTCGTCACGGACGCCCTGGATGCCGCCGCGGACCGCTCGGTCCTACTGATCACGCATCGGCCCGAGGGGCTCGCGCTCGTCGACGAGATCGTCGCGCTCCCCGGTGCGTGATTGCTCGGTGTCTGGCACCAGCCCATCCTCGCTGCGCGGGAATCCCTTTGCCAGAGCCAACGAATGTTAATTTCTTAACACTCGGTGTCAGACACCGGGTCTCTCGCTCGGCGGCTCCAGGCGAGGCGCGCCGCGTTGCGCGTGTCCGGAGACGGGCGTAGGCTCCTGCAGCGTGGCCGAGATCCTTGCTCTCGTCGCGGCGTTCTTCTTCGCCCTGGCGGCCACGTTGCAGCAGAAGGGCGCGCTCGGCATGGGCGAGGTCTCGTTCGGCTCGCCGAAGTCCTTCGTCGCGCTCGTCAAACAGACGTGGTGGCTGCTGGGGACGATCGCGCTACTCGCCGGCTACGGCTTTCAGGCCGTCGCGCTCGCCCACGGCAGGCTGGCGGTCATCCAGCCACTGCTCGTCACGACGATCGTCTTCGCACTCCCACTCGGCTACTTCCTGACGAGCCAGATCATCAACCGGCGAGAGGTTCTCGGCGCCGTGATCGTGGTGCTCGGCCTGGCCGTGTTCACCGTCGTCGGCGACGCGGGCGACGGGAAGGACAACGCGCCGGCGAACGAGTGGGCGCTCGCGGTCATCGTCTTCGGTGGCCTGTCCGCCGTCCTTCTCGTCATGGGTGGGCGCGGCTCGATCACGCGGAAGGCGGGGCTGTACGGCGCGTGCGCCGGCGTCCTCTACGGGCTGTCGGCGTCGCTCTGCAAGCCGACGGTGGAGATCCTGGGGCAGGACGGGTTCGGCTCCGTCCTCACGAGCTGGGAGGCGTACGCGTTCGCCGCGGCCGGGGTGCTCGCCTTCGTCGTCCAGCAGGTGTCGCTCGCAACCGGGAAGCTCGCGACCTCGGTGGCGACCGTCTCGGTGTGCAACCCGATCGTGAGCATCGTCATCGGAACCCTCCTCCTGGATGAGCGCCTCGCCGAGCCGAAGTGGCACAAGATCGTGGCCTACGGCGGACTGGGGATCGCGCTGCTCGGCGCCGTCGTCATCTCGCTCGCGACGGAAGGCGAGAAGGAAGAGCGGGCCGCGGGCTCTCCGGCGCCGGCGCCCGCGACGTAGAGGGGTCAGCTCGGCCGCTGCGGCGTGAACGGCCGCAGGTCGTCCTCGCCCGCGCGCACGACTCCGTAGTGCGCCTCGGGGACCTCGTTCCAGGCGCCCTTGAGATCCCCCAACGGCTCGGAGACCACCAGCCGCGACTCTTCGGAGAGCTCCTGCAGGATCTCGAGCTCGGGGTGCTGCGCGCGCAGCGTGTCGACCCGGGTCGAGTAGAAGAGCGACCGCGACGCGCCCTCGCTCGAGTAGCGGAACCCCCAGAGGCTCTCGCCGTCCGTCGTCGCCACGGTCATCTGGATCGGGTGCTCGACGCCCGCTCGACCGCCGACGTCCTCGATGAAGCCGACCGCGCGCTCGACCGCGGCGGGCGGGTCGTCCTCGAGCCCCATGGTGAGCGCCAGGTGGAAGAAGACCTCGGAGTCGGTTGAGCCCTCCACGGCCGGATACAGATCGGGGTCGATCGCGAGGACGAGCTCGCGCTTCACGCGATGGAAGTCGGCGATGAGCCCGTTGTGCATCCACAGCCACTTGCCGTGTCGGAACGGGTGGCAGTTCGTCTGCTGTACCGGCGAGCCGGACGAGGCGCGGATGTGCGCGAAGACGAGCCCGGAGCGGATGTGGCCCGCAAGCTCGCGCAGGTTCCGGTCGTTCCAGGCCGGCTCGATGCTGTGGAAGACGCCGGGTGTGTCGCCGACCCCGTACCAGCCCACGCCGAAGCCGTCGCCGTTCGTCGTCTCGGCGCCCATCGTCGAATGGAGGCTCTGGTCGATGAGCGAGTGCTTGGGCTTGTACAGGAGCTCCTCGAGGAGGACGGGCGAGCCCGAGTATGCGAGCCACCTGCACACGTCAGTGGGAGAAGGCGCGTGCCGACGCCTCGTCGTGCACGGGCGTCGGCTGCTTCTCGAGCCGGGGCAGCTGTCGCTGCACGTCGTGGACGAGCATGTCGGCCATGTCGTGCGTGAACCCACGGCGGACGACGACCCGGAGCGCGGCAAGGTCGGTCCTGTTCTCGGGGAAGGTGTACGCAGGCACTTGCCAGCCGCGCTCGCGCAACGCGTTCGAGACGTCGAAGACGGTGTAGTTCTCGATCTCCGGCTTCAGCGTGAACGCGAACACCGGCAGTTCGTCGCCGCGCGTGAGGAGCTCGAACGGGCCGAGGTCCGCTAGTCGGCTCGAGAGCGCCGTCGCGACGTCGCGCGAGTACCCCTGGACCCGGCGGTAGCCGTCGTATCCGAGCCGCAGGAAGTTGTAGTACTGCGCGACCACCTGGGCTCCGGGCCTCGAGAAGTTGAGCGCGAAGGTCGGCATGTCGTCGCCGAGGTAGTTCACCCAGAAGATGAGGTCGTCCGGAAGAGCGTCCGAATCGCGCCAGACGATCCACCCGACGCCGGGGTACACGAGCCCGTACTTGTGACCCGAGGTGTTGATCGAGGACACGCGCGGGAGGCGGAAATCCCACTCGAGGTCGGAGTCGAGGAAGGGCGCGATCATCGCCCCCGAGGCGCCGTCGACGTGCACCGGGACGTCGATCCCGGTCTCCGCCTGGTATGCGTCGAGAGCGTCGCAGATCGCCTTCACGGGCTCGTAGGCCCCGTCGAAGGTCGACCCGAGGATCGCGACGACGCCGATCGTGTTCTCGTCGCAGCGCGCGACGGCCTCCTCGGCAGAGAGTGTGAAGCGGTCGCCCTCCATCGGGACGAGCCGCATCTCGACGTCCCAGTAGTTCGCGAACTTCTCCCAGCACACCTGGACGTTGATCCCCATCACGAGGTTGGGCTTGTCGGTCGGCTTCCCCTCCGCCGTCCGCCGCTTCTGCCAGCGACGCTTGAGCGCGAGACCTCCGAGCATGGCCGCCTCGCTCGACCCGGTCGTGGAGCAGCCCGTCGCCTCCTCGCTGGCGGGTGCGTGCCAGAGGTTGGCGAGGATGTTCACGCAGCGCATCTCGATCTCGGCGGTCTGCGGGTACTCGTCCTTGTCGATCATGTTCTTGTCGAAGCACTCCGTCATGAGGCGCTCGGCCTGCGGCTCCATCCACGTCGAGACGAACGTGGCGACGTTGAGCCGCGCGTTGCCGTCGAGCATCAGCTCGTCGTGGACGATCTGGTACGCGGTGTCCGGCGCCATCTCGCTCGCGGGGAGCTCGTGCCGCGGGACCGTCCCGGTCTCGAGCGTGAACTGCGAAGCCGCGCCGTCGGTAACTCGCGTCGGCGCGTCGGGGTGCTTGAGCATCGAATCTCCTGGATCTAGGCGGTGTGAGCCTGCAGCTTGTTGCGCCAGCCACGTAGCAGCTCGTGAACGGATGCGGCGCCGATGATCGGCTCGTCCGGGAGCTCGAACGGCGCGGGATAGAGGATGAACGGCCGCGTCTGCGGTCCACCGAGCCCACCGTGGAACGAGATGAGCTCCTCGAAGGCGCAGCCCTCGTCGAGCCGGGGGTCGTAGAAGCTCCCGACCATGATGTCCGCGACGTCCGCGAACCCGTCTGTGCGTAGGAGGTGCTGCGCAGCCGTCGGTGAGAAGTGCGCGAGCGGATCCTCGCCCTCGACGCGCTCCTCCGCGAGGTAGCGCACCCCGTTTGCGCCGAGCGCGAGCGGACCGTTCTTCTCCGAGCGCACCAGGAGCCAGCCGACATGGGGATGACTGCGGAGCGCTGGGATCAGCTCCGGATGACGGGCCTCGATCTCCTCCAGCAGCAGTCGCCGGGGCTCGTCCATGAGGTACACGAGGCCGAGATTCCCGGAGCCCAGGACCACGACCTGGCGGTCCGACACGTCGTTCTTGGCCTTCTTCTTGCCGGGGTCGGCACCGGTCGCCTCGCTCACGGCGATCCCGACCATCGCGTTCTGCTCGTCGCCGTCGGAGTAGGAGGCGACGGTGCCGGATGCGAGCGAGCGCTCGACGAGGTCCTCGAGCCCGTACCCGTTGCGCTGCTTGAACGTCGCGCCCTGCGTCTGCCCGTGATCGGAGAGGACCACGATCTCGTACGGGCGTGACGAGTAGCGGCGTGCGCGGTCGATGCGACCGAACTGCTGGTCGAGCTTGCGCAGGGCCTCGAGCGTGTCTGCGCGCTCGAGGCCCGAATGGTGCGCGACCTCGTCGTAGCTCGAGAACGTCGCGTAGATCGCCGGCCGGCCCTTCAGCATGTCCGCGAGCACGCCGTAGACGATGAGATCGCGGACGACGACGCACATCGCCGCGCGCATGAAGGGATAGAGCCCACCCCGGTGACCGCGCGGCCGGACGTCGCGGCGGATCGCGCGCAGCGCCGCGGTCCATTCGAGCACGACCTCCCAGAAGAAGAGGACGAGCACCCGCGTGACGTTGAACCCGTTCGAGAAGAACGCGCGGTAGCCGGGGTTCGCGCCCTTCTCGGCCTCGATGCGGCTCACCGTGAGGATGACGTGATCGGCCTCGCCGGAGAGCAGGTTGCCGCGACTCGCACCGCCGTTCGTGAGCAGTCCGATACCCGTGCCGTGGCGGCGCTCGAGCTCGGCGCAGTCGGCCGGCGCGGAGCATGTCATCATCGTCCCCGTTGCTTTCTCGACCCAGCGGAAGGCGGGGATGTTCTCGTTCGAGCCGAGGAGGATGCCGGCCTGGCTCGCTCCGGTCTGCGACGAGAGATCCGGCTCCCACTCGGTGAACTGGTGACTGCCGTCGGCGACCCAGCGAGCCATGTTCGGCGCGTTTCCGTCACGCATGGCGCGCTGGAGGACGGGGAGAGCCAGTCCGTCGATCTCGAGGAAGACGATGCCGGGCACGTCCGTCTCGATGCGCTCCCCCGATCGACGCGCGATGCGCTCGATCACGCGCAGGGTGTACGTGTCGTCGTCGTTCGTCCCGAAGATCACGTCGAGGACGACCGTGACCGCCGATGCGATCAGTGCCGTCAGGAGCGCCCACCAGAAGCTCGAGACCTCGATCGCGTTGTCGGTCAACGCCGACGCCGCGAGCAGCATCAGAGCATCGAGCACGAGGACGATGAGGAAGCCCAGGACGAGTGTGAGCGGCAGCCGGATCGCCGCGACAACGGGCGGGATCAGGGCGTTGAGGATCGCGATGATCAGCGAGACGAGGACCGCTCCGAGGAACGTCCGGACCTCGACGTGTGGGACGATCCAGGCCGCGATGAACAGCGCAGCGGCCGCGACGAGCCAGGAGACGATCAGCCGGAACGGCTTGATCTTCGGCCGAACCAGCCGCTGATCGGGCATCGAGCCGGGCTCGGTCTCGCTGGGGTGCTCGGTGGACACCCGGACTCCTCTCCGTTGGGAACGGCCGCGCGCGAATACTTACGCGTTCGCGCACCGTCGCGCGCGCGGACCGTCGCCCTGCGCGTGTCGCGCTACGCGTATTCGAGCTGCTCGAGCTTCGCGCGCAGCTCTGCCACCGTGGCTTCCTGCTGCTCGACGAGCGCCCTGATCTCTGCGATCTGCGGCGTCGCCGGCGGCGGCGGCTGCCGCTTCCGCGGCGAGAGGAAGGTCGATGCGAGAAAGCCGGAGAACGTGGCGAAGAGGCCGACACCGACGGTGAGCATGATGAGCGCGGAGATGCGGCCGCCCGCGGTGACCGGGTAGTAGTCGCCGTAGCCGACCGTCGTCGCGGTGACGTATCCCCACCACAGGGCGTCGCCCGCCGTCGTGATGTTGGCGCCGGATGCGTTCTGCTCGAAGCGGAGCTCGAGGAGCCCGACCACCTCGAGGGTCGTGATGCCGACCACCACGATCAGGTACAGCGCGCCCGAGGCGAGCTCCTGACGCAGCTCGCGCAGCACTCGCGGCCCGCCCAGCCGCCGAGTGATCCTCACGGCTCGGAGGATCCGGAAGAGCCGGAAGATACGAAGTGCGGGCACGCAGCTCAGGAGGTCGAGGAAGCCTTGCTGATGGGCGAAGTACCCCCACCTCGAGGTCGCCGTCTTCAGGCGGTAGGCGAAGTCGCCGACGAACACGAGCGTCAGCGCGACTTCGATCATCCCGACGAGGTACCAGTACTGCGACTCGAACGGGAAGACCAGCAGGAGCGCGAGGTTGACGATCGAGAGGATCGCCATCGCGAGCATGAAGAACTCGTAGGAGGTGCTCTTCAGGTCCCCGCGATCGGAAGCAGGCGCTGCCGGGTCGGCCACGCAGCGAGGTTCGCGGCGACGGCGCGAATGTCTGCGAGCTCGCGATCGAGCGTACTGGTCGGTCGACCGACGCCATCTGCCGGGCGCCGGCCGACCGAACGAGGTGGGGCTACCGGCGCCGGAACGTCCGAGACGCGGGCCTGCTCGTGAGACCCGACGAGTCGCGGGCGCGCAGGGTCAGTGTGTACCGGCCCGGGCCCCGGAAGCGCGGGGCGGGAAGCCAGTTGCGCGTGTACGCGCCACACGGGTTCGGTGGGACGCGCGTCGCGAAGCGCCGCGTCGTGGTGCGGACGCCCGGCCGACGCTCGGTGACGAGAATCGCGAGGTTGCGGCGGACGTCGTCGCACACGCGGAATCGCGCGTAGACCCGTGCCCCGAGGAAGGTGATGCGCAGGATCCGTAGTGTCGGCCGCTTGTTCGTGACGGGTGCCGTCGGCACCACGACCACCGTCGGCAGCGAGGTCGCCGTCCCGCTGCGGACTCCTTGACGGGCCGTCACCTGCACACGCAGGCGGTAGCCCAGGTCGACGAGTCGCACACCATAGGAACGGCCGGTCGCGCCGACGACGTCGACGCATGCGACCGCATCGATGTCACAGCGCTGCCACTGGAAGGCGAAGGTCGTGGGGCTTCCATTCCACGTCCCCTCGCTCGCAACGAGCTCCTGGCCGACGCGCGCCTCGCCCGTGACCGCGGGACGTGACGTGTTCGTCAGCGGAGGTACGTCTGCCACCACCACGTCGGACTGCTCGGAACGCGCCGTGCTCGAGCCATCGGCATTCGACGCCCTGATCCTCACGCGCAGCGTGGTGCCGACGTCGACTCGTCCGAGCCGATACGTCTGCCCGTCTGCGGCCAGCACGACGCACGAGTTGCCGAGTCGGTTACAGCGCAACCAGCGGTACGCGTACGCCGTTGGAGCGTTGTCCCACGTTCCACGATGCGCCGTCAGCGCCTCTCCCACCCGCGTCGTGCCGGTCACGGTTGGTGGATCGACGTTGACCGGTGCGGTGCTCGGTGCGGCGAACGCCGCCGAGGCGATCACGAGCGCTGCGAGTGCGAGCGGTACCAGCGCGCCTTTCAGTCGTGATCTCGTCGTGCTTCTCATCCGATGCATGTGATCCCCCTTTGCGTCCGCGCTCCCGATTCCAAGCGGTATTTCCAACTCGGAGAACGCGGAAACCCCTCGCTCGGGAGGATCCGGGAGCCGAACTGGTTTGACGCTCGGCGGACGGGGCGATCAGAGAGCGGGGGAGGCGCGCATCGCCGTGGCGGTCTGGCCCGCTCGCCGGTGCGTTTCCCCCAGGTAACGCTGCTAGCGCGAGCGAACGCGACGGAGTCCGGCGAGGAGCTGGCCCCCGTCGAGCTGACGCAGCGGAAGGACGTTCGTCAGCAGCAGGGCGGCGTTGAGGAGGAAGCCGAATCCGAAGAGAAGTGGCGCCGGGTCCGGCAGCGCGGTGCCTGCGAGGCATCCGAGGGCGAGGAATGCGGTTGCGAAGAGCCCGCCGAGCGCGACCTTCCAGATCTCCTCGGGCCTGCCGGCCGTGTCCGCGACGAACGCGACCCCGTACCAGCGCCAACGGAACCCGACGACCTTCCAGCCCACGGCCCGCGCCGTCCACGCATGACCGAACTCGTGCAGCAGCGCGGAGCACGCCACGACGCTGGCGGTCCACAACACGATCAGTCCCATCGAGCTCCCCTGAGCCGGCATCTCCACCACCCCTCTGCCGGTTTCCCCGTCAGTGTGCCATCGAACCTCGTCCTCGTGACGACCGAGGTAGCGTGCGTCGGCATGGCGCGGTTCGTCGTCGACTGCGGTGTCGTCCTCCGGCTTGTCAGCGAGCAGATCGAGGTGGCTCCGGAGCACGAGCTCCTCGCGCCGACGCTCCTCCGCTCTCAGGCCCTCTCGGCGCTGCACAGGGCCGTGCATGCCGGCGACCTCGCGTCGGAGGTCGCACGCGAGCAGCTCGGCAAGATCCAGGCGCTGCCGATCCGGCTCCTGGGCGACGCCGTCCTGCGCCGCCGTGCGTGGGAGATCGCCGACACCCTCGGCTGGGCGGAGACCTACGACGCCGAGTACATCGCACTGACCCAGCTCCAGGCGGATGCGTTCGTCACGCTCGACGCGGGCCTCGCCCAACGCGTCGCGGACGTCGTCGAGGTCGCGACGATCGACGCGCTGCGGCCGCGCTGATCGCAGTACACGGGCTTCGGACGAGTCGACGCGGTGATCGCCGAGGTCTGCCCGTCGCTTCGGCCCTACTGCTCTCGCCTGTGCCTCTCGCGCGAGGCGACGCCAGGCTCCGCGGCCCAGCTCAACCTTCGTAGTAGACGACGAACAGCACCGTCATCACGACTGCGACGATCACGAGCACGGCCAGCGCCACGCCCACGAAGAGAATCAGCGGCGTGGCTGCACTCTCCCCGTCCGCCGCGACGCCCCGCAGGCGCTTCATCTCCGCGACAGGATGGTGAACGAGTTGCCCCGCCTCGTCTCTGATCTCCTCGACGAGAAGCTCCGTGCCGTGTAGGTCGTCGGGAGACGCGCTCACTCACACCTCACTTTCCGGGTGCCTCGATTGTCGCAGAGAGCGCGAAGTCGGCGGAAGCGGTTTCCGGCGAGCACACGCGGGTACACGACGACCATGGAGCGTGAGAGACGCGGCGGCGGTTCTCGCCGCCCGTCCGAGTTGGCCGTCTCTCCGCATCGCGAGGGGCTCGTTCCTCCCTTCCGGAGATCGCGCAACGAGCCCCTCGCGGACTCGTGGTCTCGAGTGCCGAGATGGACGAACGAGCGTGCGTTTGGTTCCGCTCCCTTGGGGCATCACGGTCGTATGGACGGCCTGAGACGCGTGCGCTTCCGCTTCGGCAGCCAGATCGAGGACCGGTACCTGCTCGTGGTTCCTGAGCCCGGAGACTTCGTGGGTCACGGGAATCAGCTCTGGATCGCGGCCTTCGTCTCGTCCGACGCCGAGGGCGTCACGGTCATCTGTTGGAGGAACGACGGCGACGGCACCAACGACCTCCGGGACGCGGTCTGAAGACGTACCCTTTCGTCGCTCATGAGCTCGATCACCGTGCGATTCCCGGACGGGACGAAGGAGTTCCGGTTTCCCGAAAAACTGCCCGCAGAAGGCGACGCCGTCTGGCACGAAGGGCAGCGGTTTCGTGTGGTCAGCGTTCAGAGCACGGGCGATGAGCACGCGGTCGTGATCGTCGAGGCGGACTCGAGCTTCACGGACACGCTGCGCTCCGAGCAGGGTGCGCTCGTCCTCGAGCCACTGAGCTGAAGGCACGTTTCCCGCCGCGTCGGTGCGGGTACGCCCTCGAACCTACATGGCTCCTCCATTCGCTCTGACGCTTCCAAGCCACCGCGGCCGGGTGGGCGGAAAGAGAGGAGCAGTGTCCGAGATGCTCATCGTTCGGTTCCCTGACGGGGACGCAGAGTTCTTCGTCGGAGTGAAGATTCCCAGCGTGGGGGAACGCATCTGGAGGCGGGGCGAGGCGTGGGTCGTCGCCAGGTTCGGGCCGGACGCGGGAGGCCATCCCACCATCACCGTCATGCCGGCTGAAGTGCCGCGGGACCACTCGTGGCCTGATCCCGATGCATGGGCGCTTCGCTCCTGATCGAGTCGCGCACACACGAGCTTTCGGCGTTTCCCCCGGCCGGGTGGTTAGCGCGGCCCCGTAGCCGGGAAAGCACGCTCTGTGACGATCGAGGGCGCCGAATTCCCCGTGGCCTTCCCCGCGGACGACGGGAGCGTGCTGGTCAACTTCGGCCTGCTGGCAGGACGCGAGGCGACGCAGGCGGAGTTGGATCGCCTGGCGCTGGCTCTGCGTCGAGACGCCGGGGGAGCACAGATGACGATCACGGCCGAACGGCGACAGGACTACGGGCCTCGGGCGGAGACCGTGTCCCACCAGGTTCGCGTCTCGCTCGTGGGCTCCACGTCTGCCCGAGCACCCTGGATCGAGTCGGTCTGCCACGCATGGGCGGTGGCGTGCGCAGAAGAGCGGAGCCTCGAGTCCCTTCTGCCCTGACACGTCGTCCCGCGTGTTTCCGAGGTCGTAGGTTGGGTAAGCGACTCGCATGACCACCACGGCATCAGTAGGAAGTGTTGCCCTCGTCGGGCCGACCTACCGCTGCCCGCGTTGCGGATACGAGCTCGATACGCGAGGCAGGGATGAGCTGCCGGTGTGCCCTGACTGCAAGGCAGCGGACGGCTGGGAAGTCTCGGGCGGAGACAGCCTCGAGCGGCATCCCGACGAGGACTAAGTCACGGCGTCGTACGAGGTCAACCCTCGCGCCGTTGCACGCGCGAAGGCCCTCATCGAGAGTCGCCAGTACGTCGTGCGCTCCGACTGGGGTGACATCCAGCCGAGCGCGAGGGACCAGGACGCGTTTCTGGCGGGTCATTCCTGGGACGAGTACGCCGAGTGGCACCTTGGTCTGACGTCGGGAGCACGCGACGAGTCGAAGGCTCGGTACGCCTTCGTGTTCGGCGACTTTCGTCGCGTCCACCGCTCAGGCCTGATCGCCTGCGTCTACAGAGCGTCGGAGTGGGATCACAAGACCGTCGAGCTTGCCGCTCACGATCTCCTCCAGCTTCTCGATCGGACCCGGCGGCGTCGCTCGACCAGACAGCGCTGAGGTCTCGCCGTGTCTTGAGCCGGTCGCCTTCGGA
>DASUFC010000123.1:0-25245 GCA_036274755.1 Gaiellaceae bacterium | reverse complement strand
TGGGGCGAGCGGATCATCCGGTCGGTCGCGAACCTCACTCGTGCGGACGGCGAGGACTTCCTCGCGCTCGCGCCGACGATTCGCGTCTCGACGCGGGCGGAGACGTTCGCGCTGGAGGAGGCGAACGAGGCGCTCGGCCAGGTTCGGAGAGGCGAGCTGCAGGGTTCGGCGGTTCTGGTAGTACACGGGGAGTCATGACGACGGCCTCTGCTCCGACCGCCACGAGCGGTCCCCTCGTGCTGGCCGACATGAGCGGTTACACAGCGTTTCTCCAGGACGTCGCGCTCGCCCATCGCGACGACGCGTTCGCGGACGGGCAGGTTCCGGAGGCCTACGGGATCCTCACGCGGCTCCTCGACGGGATCGTCGGGAAGCTCGTGCCGCCGTACACGCTGTCGAAGCTCGAGGGCGATGCGGTGTTCGCGTTCGCGACGCAGCACGACGACGTGCCGAGAGGCGGAGACGTCCTCGTCGGCCTCCAGGCCTGCTACGCGGACTTCCGCCAGCGCGTCGGCTCGGCGCAGGAGATCTGGCCGTGCTGGTGCGACGCGTGCGCGAACATCGAGCAGCTCGACCTCAAGTTCGTGCTGCACTCCGGCCCGTTCGTGCTGCAGGAGATCGCCGGGCAGCGAGAGCTCATCGGCTCGGAGGTGGTCATCGCGCACCGCCTCCTCAAGGCAACGGCGCCCGAGCTCGCAGGACGGAGCGCGTTCGCGCTCGTGACGGGGGCGGCGGCAGAGCACCTCGAGGTCCCTCTGGACGACTGCATCCGGGTGGTCGAGAGCCACGAGCACTACGCGCCGATCGAGGCGCACGTGTTCGCGCTCGACGCCTAGGCGTAGCGAGAGCGCTCTCAGCGCGTCGCGTGGACTGCCGGAGCCGTCGTCGACGGCTCCCCGACGGGAGGCGGCGCGAGGTTCGTGAGGATGGCGGCGGCAAGCAGGACCGCGAAGGCGACCGTCGCCTCCCCGGCGAGGCTCGGACCGACGTCGGGCTCGTCGCCGGCTTCGAGCCGCGGACGGACGAGGAAGTGGTGGGCCGCGCCCCACGTGAGCGCGACCGCCACCATCCCTGCCTTGATGAGCAGGAACTGCCCGTACGACGTCGTCCAGAGGTCGCTCAACTCCGGGAGCCGGACGAATGCGAGGTAGGCGCCGGCGAGGACCATGACTCCCACGAGCACAGCCGCGAGTCGCGCGAAGCGGAGAAAGGCGACGCGCCGAACCGTCGGCCCGAGCGGCCACACGAGAAACGCGAGCGACGCCACTCCACCGACCCAGATCGACGCAGCGACGAGGTGGAGCCAGTCCGCGAGCTCCCCGAGCGGCGCAGCGTTCGGCTCCGTCGCCTGGTGCCCGGACAGCGAGAGGCCGGAGACGAGCACGACCGAGAGCCCGAGCGCGCCCCAGCTCAGCTCGAGACGGTCGAAGACCCAGCTGACGAGGAGCAGCGCCGCGACGATGCCGAAGCCGAGCGTCATCACGAGGAAGGCGACGCCGAACCGCGTCTTCTCGGCGAACGGCTGCAGGTCGCCGTACGGGAGGTCGGCGAGCGGAAGCTGCAGCGCATTGGCGGCGCGCAGGATGAAGGCGAGGATCCCGATGTCGATCGCGAGGAACGCGGCTACGACCGCGACGAGATGGAAGCGGCTCTCGAGCTTCGGAGGGATCGGACCGCGAAGGAGGACGAGTCGAACGACGAGCGGCCCGATGAGGAGGGCGAGCGCGGCGAAGAGCCCCCAGCGCGCGAGGTCGTCCTTCCATGTGGTCCCCGAGGCGCCGACGGCATCCGTCGGTGCGGGCGCAGCCACGCCGACGCCGAACGTGAAGACGCCGGCCGGCGAGTGCCCGTCCTCGCCGATGACCCGCCAACGCACCGTGTAGCCCTGGCCCTTCGTGATACGGGACACGGGCGCGACGACCACGTGGCCGCCGCTCTCGGTGCGCGCCGGGCCGGAGAGGACCGTCCCGTCGGGCGCCAGCACGCGGAGCGCGTTCGGCGTGATCGTCACCGGGCCGTTGAAGCGGAGGACGACCTGCGTCGGCGGCACGTCCACGCGCGACTGGGTCACCGGGTCGGAGCTCACGAGCGTGACGTGGGCGGAGGCCGTCGCCGGCAGGACGAGGGCGGCCGCGACGGCGGCTGCAAGGAGGAGTCGTCGGTGCGTCACTGCCCGCCGCCGATCCCGAAGCGGCCGAAGATCGGCGCGGCGTCGCGATCGGCGTAGAGGAGCACCGCGAGCAGTACGAACGTGAGGGCGTACCCCATGCGCCACACGGTCCGGCTCGGCTGGATCGCCCTGCCGAGCGGGAAGAGCGCGACGATCACGAGCATCCAGCCGATCGCGTGGTGCAGGAAGGCCGACCGCGAGTACAGCCAGGCGTTCTGCTCGTGCACGAGGAACGCGATCCCCGAGACGAGGAGCGCGAAGGCGGGAACGAGCGACCACGACGGGTGGCGCAGCTTCCCGCGCACGACCGCGAGCTCGACCGCGCCCGCGACGAGCGCCGCCTGCGCCCAGACAGCGTGCGCGAGCAGATGCATGGTCGAGAACGTCGAGAAGATCGCGATCAGCCAGAGGAAGGCGCTGGAGACGACGACGAGCGACGGGAACAGGTACGCACGCCAGGCGCGCCGCTGGAAGACCTCGCGGCCGACGATGAGCTCGGAGATCAGCAGCAGGCCGACGAAGAGCGCGACCGAGGCGGCCAGCCAGTGGGCGGTCTCAGCTCGGGGGACCATCGTCCTTCGCTGCCGCGAGATCGGAGACGAGGCCGGGTGCGACGAGCACGGTGAACACGAGACCCACGAGGATGACGAGCAGCGGCCCCTGGAAGACGTAGTCGTAGAGATCGCCGCCACGATCCCTGTCGAGGATGAGGATCCGATACGGCTGCGCGACTCCCCAGACGAGGCCTGCAAGGATCGTCAGCGGTCCCAGCAGCTGGACCGCGAACGGACGCCACGGCCTGCGCTCGACGCCCTCCTGCTCTCGTTCCCTCGGGATGCTGGTCGCGATGTCGGAGTTCACCCGTACCTCCCGTCGCGAAAGTCTGGCCATAATGCCCCGCCCTGTGCAAGCGCGACCGTTTCGGCGCCGTACACGGCATGATCCGCGCGTGCGCACGATCACGGCCGTCGCGGTTGCGGCTCTGGTGGCCGCAGTGGGCGTCACGGCATACGCGAGCACGTCCGCAAACGGCCTCCCGGCGTACACGAACGACTACGCGACATGGCATCGGGTCAACGCGAGGCCGTTCACGCGCTGTGGTCCTCCGTGTGCCCACAGCGGCGTGAAGAACGTCTACGCGAGCAAGCGCAAGGTCGGCTCGCGGTATCCGAACGGGACGGTCGTCGTGAAGACGGTCGCTCGGGCCGGCGACGCAGCACGGCGTCCGAGCCAGGTCGCGGTCATGCGCAAGGTCGCAGGACGTTGGCGATACGTCGAGTACGTGCTCTCGGGGTCACGCTACGGCGTCCTCGCCCAGGGCCGGCTCTGCCAGAGCTGCCATGCGCGGGCGCGCGCGACGGACTACGTGTTCACCACGGGATGAGGCGAGGCCGGGTCCCGAGCGGGCCCCGGCCCCGTGTCAAGCCGTTGCGCGTCGCTTGCGTTGCCAGGTCAGGAAGAGGGCGCCGACTCCTCCGATGAGGCAGATCACCCCGAGGATCCAGAGGACGACGCCTCCCATGATCATGAAGATCACGCCGGCGACGATGAGACCGAGACCAACGATGTTGGGTGCCATGAGCCTCGATTCGACGGTGGGGCGACGGTTCCTTGCGGGGCCTTACGCCGAGGACGGGTACTTCCGCCGGCGGTAGGTCATCCACAGGGCCATGATCCCGCCGATGATCATGATCAGCCCGATGATGATCCCGACGAAGTTGAGGAAGTACGCGAACAGGAGCCCGGCGAGGATGAGGCCGAGCCCGACGATGTTGAGCGGCAGCTTGTCCATGTGCGCATCTTCGCGACGGAAGTGCGCTTTCTTCCTCCCCCATTTCGGGCGTCGCCTCCCCTATTCGGGGCGAACGCGCCTGAACGCAGCGATGGCGCGCTCGAGATGCTCGCGCTCGAGGGCGGCCGACATCTGCACGCGCACGCGCGCGGTCCCCTCGGGCACGACCGGGAAGCCGAAGCCCGTGACGAAGACGCCCTCCTCCAGCAGACGTGCGGAGAGCGCCATTGCCTCGGCCGTCTCGCCGATGATGATCGGGACGATCGCGGCCTCGCCGTCGAGGGGCGCGTAGCCCGCCTCGACGAGGAGCTCGCGAAACGTGCGTGTGTTCTCGCGCAGCTGCGCGAGGAGCTCGGGACGCTCGAGCATCAGCTCCACGGCGCGAAGCGCGCTACAGGCGACGGTGGGCGGAAGCGCGTTCGAGAACAGCTGCGGCCGCGAGCGCTGCGCGAGCACGTCGCAGACCTCCTCGGACGCGGCGACGTAGCCGCCCGCCGCGCCGCCGAGCGCCTTGCCGAGCGTTCCCGTGATCACGTCGACCTCGCCGAGCAGGCCGAAGTGCTCGACCGTGCCCCGTCCCGTCTCACCGAGCACGCCAACCCCGTGCGAATCGTCGACGATGACCACCGCGTCGTGCTCGCGGGCCAGCTCGACGATCTCCGGCAGCTTCGCGAGGTCTCCTTCCATCGAGAAGACGCCGTCCGTGACGATCAGCTTCCGTGCGTCGCGTGGCGCCGCGGCGAGCCCGTCGCGGAGCGCGCCCATGTCCGAGTGCGGGTAGATGACCTTGCTCGCGGGACGCGAAAGGCGGATCGCGTCGATGAGGCTCGCATGGTTGAGCGCG
Source organism: Gaiellaceae bacterium (assembly GCA_036274755.1). Lineage (GTDB taxonomy): Bacteria > Actinomycetota > Thermoleophilia > Gaiellales > Gaiellaceae > GMQP-bins7. Next base: position 20,439 of record DASUFC010000123.1, on the reverse strand, counting down.
TCGGTGAGGATCACGGTGCTCTCGTCGGTGAGGCTCGGGATGCAGGCCTCGTTCGCGTTCCAGCAGGAGACGTACGTGAGCGCCGCCTCCGTGCCCGAGAGGTCCGCGAGCGCGCGCTCGAGCGCGAGGTGCGGCTCGAAGGTGCCGCAGATGAAGCGCACGGACGCGGTCCCTGCGCCGTAGCGCTCGAGGCCCTCGATGCCCGCCCGCACGACCTCGGGGTGAGCGGCGAGGCCGAGGTAGTTGTTCGACGAGAGGACGATCACCTCGCCGCGGCCCTCCATCTGCACGACGGGGCCTTGCGGCGACTGCAGCGTCAGGAAGCTCTTGTACGTCCGCGCGTCCCGCAGCGCGTCGAGCTCCGCCCCGAGTTCGCTGTCGAGAGTGGTGCTCATCCGGGCACTCCATTCGGTCGCAGGACGATCTTGCAGGCCTCCCCCGACTCGAGGAGGGCGAAGGCCTCCTCGTAGCGCTCGAGCGGCAGCTCGGCGGTGATGAGCGGGCGGAGATCGACGACACCGTGCTCGAGGAGCCAGCGGGTCGTGTACCAGGTCTCCCAGATCTCGCGGCCGTTCACCGCGGTCACGGTCAGGTTCTTGAAGATGAGCGACTCCGCGATGTCGATCGTCGCGGGCCGCGCCGGAATGCCGAAGAGGACGACGTTGCCGCCGTGCCGCACGACGTGGAACGCATCCTCGATCGCGCGCAGCGCGCCGGACATCTCGAAGACGACGCCCACCCCGATGCCCTCGTTCTGCTCGAGAAACCACGCCGGCACGTCCTCGACCGCGTCCACGTCGACAACCGCATCTGCTCCCAGCGTGCGCGCGAGCTCCATCCTGAACGGCACGTGGTCGGACGCGAACAGGCGACCCGAGCCGAAGGCCTTCGCGATCGCGATCGTGAACAGCCCGACGGGGCCGCAGCCGAGCACAGCCACGGCACGGCCTGCGAGGTCCTGCGTCGACGTCGCGAAGACGGCGTTGCCGAAGGGCTCCTGCAGGCACGCGATCTCGGGCGGGAGCTTCGCGCGGTCGTTGCGCCAGACGACCGATGCGGGGATCGCCACGTAGTCGGCGAACCCGCCGTTGCGGTCGACGCCGAGGATCTTCGTCTGCTCGCACATGTGCGCCCGCCCCGTCCGGCAGTGGAAGCAGACGCCGCACGTGACGTGGCTCTCGGCCGAGACGTAGTCGCCCTCGGCGATGTCGAGCACGGCGCTCCCCGTCGCGACCACCGTCCCGCACAGCTCGTGGCCGAGCGTGAGCGGAGGCTCGACCCGCTCGGACGACCACTGGTCCCAGCGGGCGATGTGGAGATCGGTCCCGCAGATGGAGGCCGCCTCGATCCGGATGAGGACCTCGTCCGGCGCGGGTGTCGGCACGGGGATCTCGTCCAGCCAGAGGCCCGGCGCCGCCTCGCGCTTGCGGATTGCACGCATCGTCTCCACGGCGTGGCCATCCTGCCAGGAACGGCACCCCCGGTCCCCGAGTGGCTGCCGGGTCGACGCGGTAACGTCAGAGCGTGGGGCCGATCCTCTGCGCAGCCGACGACACGGAGGGCGCGCGCGCCGCGATCCGGGTGACCCGCGAGCTCGCCGAGAAGCTCGGAGCGCGTGTCGTGCTGGTCAACGTCGAGCCGTCGCCGTCGGTGCCGGGCGTCAGCTCGGCCCTCGCCGGGCACGCGCGCCTGCGCACCGAGGAGATCGACGACGGCCAGAAGCTGCTGTCGTGGCTCGCGGCGGAGGAAGGCCTCGAGGACGCCGAGCTCCGAGTGGTGATCGGGTCCGCCGCCGACCGGATCGTCGGGGTCGCGCGCGAGACCGAGGCGTCGATGGTCGTTATCGGGTCGAGAGGCCGGGGAGACCTCACGTCGGCCGTTCTCGGCAGCGTCTCGGCGCGCGTCGCGAGCACCGCGCCGTGCCCCGTCGTCGTCGTGCCTCCGGGCGCATCCACGCGTGCCTGAGCCCGGACGCGAGGCCCTCGAGCCGCTCGAGGACGTCTACGACAACCCCCTCGAGCGCCTGCAGCTCCTCGGCGGGGACGACCAGGCGATCGCGGCCTTCCTCGACGAGATCGACGTGCGCGGTCCACGTGACCGCGAGATGCTCCGCGAGATCGCGCGGACGTCTCCGCTCGCGCGTCCGGAGCGGTTCGAGGTCGACCACCGACGCGTCCTCGTTGCCCTCGAGAGCCTCCGCCGGCACGGCTGGCAGGGCGCGAACGCCGACTCGAGGCTCCGCTTCCTCCGGACGCCCGTCCGCTTCGTCGTCCAGCTGATCGCCCGCTACGTCGTCGTCTCGCACGTGAAGAGCATCTCGACGAACCTGCGGAACCTCTACTGGATGCGCGAGCTGCAGTCGGAGCCCGCTTCGGAGGACCACGGCCTCCTGCAGAAGGCGCGCGTCGACGCGCAGGCGCTCGTCGACATCACGAAGGGGCGCGAGATCGGCCTGCCGGCCTTCGTCATCGGCGGCCTCCTCATTCCCGCGTCGCTGTCCGCCGCGCGACTCGCAAGCGGTGCGACCCGTGAATGGTGGCTCGCCTTCCTGGCCGGGACGATCGGGGTGGCGATCGGCCTCGCGATCTCCTGGTTCGTCCTGCGCGGCGCCGCGCTCGCCAGCCGCCGCATCCGGCTCTCCGTCGCGCAGCCCCTCGCAGAGCTCTGGCGCACGATCGGAAGCTGCGGGACACCGCCCAGGGACCGCTCGCGCCAGTTCGCCGTCGTCGCGATCACGCTCACGCTCGGCGTGTGGATCGTGCTGCCGCTCTTCGTGACGCTCTCGCTCGCTCGCGGCTAGCGGGACGCGCGGCCGACGCCGTGGTCGTCGCTCAGCGCACGGAGACCGGGGTGCCGAGCTCCACGAAGGCGTACACGCGCTGGGCCTCGCCGTCGGGCAGCCGGACGCAGCCGTGCGACGCTGGGTAGGAGGGGACGTCGGGCGACTGGTGCAGCGCGATCCCGCCGTGGAAGTAGGACGCATACGGCATCCACACGTGGAACGGGACGGACCACGAGTAGAGCGACTTCGCGTAGACCTTGTAGTCGCCGGCCGGCGTGCGGCCGAATGACCCCGTCGACGTGTGGATCGCGCGCACGGCCTCGCCGTCCTCGACGAGGAGCACGACGCCGCGAGCGAGCGATATCTCGACGTGCCGACCGGGCCGACGCGACGCGGGCCGGGGAGCGTTGGCGCGGAAGAGCGCGACCTGCGTCTGGCCGGTCACGGTGCCCGTGCGATCGAGCCGTTCCCAGCCCTGGAATGCGAGCAGCGCCTGCTCGGTCAGGTAGCTGTCCGAGCCCGTCACATCCGCGCGGGCGAGATACCCGAGGTCGGCGAGCCGGAGTTGAATGCCGCGGACGACGTAGGGGTAGTCGTTCTCGCCCGTCTCCGCACGCCAGGCGTCGGGGCGGACGCCGAGCGTCGCCGTCGTCACGTAGCGGCCCTCGGAGGCGAGCGCGACGCTCGTCGCGTCGCCCAGCGGCGCCAGCGTGGCGGCGATCTGCCAGATGCGCGTCCTCTTGGTGGCCGCCGAGCCGACGCCGAACGTCGCGCGTGAGAAGCTCGCGCGCCAGGTCCGCCCGGTTCGAACGAGCGACCGTAGACGCGCCCGCTCGGGCAGCGCCGTCCGGATGCCCCGCGCCCGCTCGGCCTTCGTCGGGCCCTGGGTGAGCTCGCGCAGCGCGGTCTGCGCAGGCGTCATCCCTCTGCCGACACTGCGCTCGACGCGGACGATCCAACCGTTCTTCACGAACGCGACCTCGACCGTTGCGGGCGCGGGTTTCGGCGTGACGACGCGGGTCGGGGTCACGACCGCGGCCCGCGGCGCCGAGGACGACTGCAGGTCGAGCGCGAGCAGCCCCGTGAAGGCGAAGACGAGGACGACGAGCGAGATACGCATGGCAGGTGCGTCCCGGTTCGTCGCCTCGCCCACAATGCCTGCGTGCGGACGCTGACGCTGCGCGAGCTGAACCGTGCGACGCTCGCGCGTCAGCTCCTGCTGCGTCGCCACCGGCTCGGGGTCGCGCGCGCCGCGGAGCGCGTCGGAGGGATCCAGGCGCAGTGGCCTCCCTCACCGTACATCGGCCTCTGGTCACGGCTCGAGAGCTTCCGCCCGGAGCTGCTCGTCCGCGCCGTCGCCCGCGCCGAGGTGGTCAAAGCAACCCTGATGCGGACGACGCTCCACCTGGTGAGCGCGCCCGACTACCTGGCCTACGCCGGGATCTACCGTGAACGGCGCATCGCGGAGCTCGAGCGCCAGCTCGCGACACTGGGAGAGGAGGCCGACTTCGCGCGTGACGGGCAGCGCGTTGCCGAGTACGCGGCCGAGAGGCCGTCGACCCGGCCCGAGCTCCTTGCGCTCCTCGGCCGCCCGAGGCTGCGCCTGGAGGACCGGAGGCCGTGGCTCGCCTGGTACGGGCTGGCTGCGCACGCCGGCCTCGTCGCCGGGCCGTCGTCCTCGACGTGGCGCGCCCACACTGCCGGAGGCACCTACGTTCCCGCGCGAAGCTGGCTCGGCGCCGACCCCGCACGCGGTGGTCCGGAGGCGGTGAGCCACCTCGTCCGGCGCTACCTCGCCGCGTTCGGGCCTGCGAGCCGACCCGACATCGCGCAGTGGACCGGGCTCCCGCTCGGCGTGCTGGACGAGGGTCTCGCACGTATTCGGCTTCGTCGCTTCCGCGACGAGTCCGGCCGCGAGCTGCACGACGTGCCGCGAGCGGCGCTTCCTCCGGGCGACACGCCGGCACCGCCACGCTTCCTTCCGCGCTGGGACAGCCTCCTGCTCGCGCATGACGTGCGCACGAGGGTCCTCCCCGACGAGCACCGGCAGGCGGTCATCGCGAGGAACGGCGACGTGCCGGAGACGTTCCTCGTCGACGGGCTCGTAGCCGGACGCTGGTCGTTCGTGGCTGGACGCGTCGACCTCGAACCGTTCGCGCCGCTCCCGCGCGCCGCGCGACGCGCCGTCGAGGAGGAAGCTCGACGGCTCGCGTCGTTCCTGCGCGAGCACGGCCCGTCGTGACCGGGCTCGACTCTTGACTCGTGGCTCGCGCTCCGATTTGATCGCAGCCGATGGAGGCGCACTCCCCGCCTGCGACAGCACCGACGACCTCGAGGCTCACCATCGCCGCGGGGGTCATCCTCCTGATCGGCCTCGTCGTCTTCGGCTGGGCGGCGCCGGCGACGTACGACGTCTACAAGATGATCCACGTCTTCGCAGCCGTCGTCTGGGTCGGCGGGGGAGCGATTCTCGTCGTACTGGTCATCCTGACGGAGCGTGAGAACGACCCGCTCGCACTCGCCGCACTCGGCAAGAAGATCGACGTCATCGCGACCCGGGTGTTCGTCCCGGCGTCACTGCTCGTGCTTCTTTTCGGGATCCTGATGATGGCCAATCGCGACCTCGACTGGGGACAGTTCTGGGTCGTCGCCGGTCTCGTCGGCTTCGCCGCGACGTTCCTCACCGGGATCGGGTTCCTCACGCCCCAGGTGAAGAAGCTCAACGCCATCGCAGCGGAGAAGGGCCCCGCGCACCCCGAGGCGCAGGCTCAGCTCAAGAAGGTGCTCGTCGTCGCGCGCTTCGACATCGCGCTCCTGCTCCTCATCGTCGCCGACATGACGGCGAAGCCCTTCTCGTAGCCCGGCTCGCGCCGATCCAGCGCTAGTAGCCCGGGCGGCGCGTCTGCACGGACTTCGCGGCGAACCGGTGCAGGTACGTGATGACGTCCATCGCGAGGCCGAGGACGATCAGCAGCGCCTCCCAGTTGCCGTCGATCCCGCCGGGAGCCCAGGCGATCACGTAGGCGAGCGTCGTCCATGGCAGGAAGATCAGACCGAGCAGCGGGACCCACCAGGAGCCGAAGGCCAGGTCGACCTTGTCGCCGAAGATCCACCAGACGCCGAGCACGAAGCGCGGCCCGATGATCGCGAGCGCACCGACGAAGCAACACATGCGGCGGCAGTCTCGCGCCCTCACCGGACGGATGCGGGGGACGTGCGAGCGCGCCGCCCTTCGATGAGCGAAGGGCCTGCTCGAGGCAGGCCCTTCAGCTCCGTTCGAGGGTGTTCCGTGCTACGGACTAGGCGTCGCCTGGAGGGCGGCCCGTGCGTTCACAAGCCCCCACCCGTACGTCGTGTCGTAATTCGGGACGCCGAGGTCGGTCGTCGTCCGCTCGAGGATCGTCTCGACCTTTGTCCGGCGACAGCTTCGGATTCGTCCCGAGGACGAGCGCTGCGGCTCCGGAGACGTGTGGCGTCGCCGTCTAGTCCGGCCCGGAGTGCGGTACTGCTTCGCTGCGACGGTGGAACTCCCACTCGTCGCTCTCGGGCAGCAAGAGACCGAACTTGCCCGTGTCCGGGTATTCGGCCACGTCCGGACGGGCGTTCGTCGAAACGATGAGAACGCGCGCGACCGACGTGCCGTCGTTTCGTAGCTGATGGCCTCCGGATGGGCCTCGTGGAAGTGGCACGACGTCACCCTCGCGAAGTTGCCGATCACCGTCGTGCAGGCGGACAGCGGGCTCGCCGCGCAGAACGAGGATGAGCTCCTCGCTCGAGTGGTGGAAGTGGTACACGAACTGAGAACCGCCGGGCTGAAGCTCCCAGATCGACGCACCCAGCGATCCGCCCTCCGAGCGCGCGACGCGTCGAGCGCCCACGCCGCCCCAGTCGGGTACGTCGTCCCACACGTTCGTCGCGTCCGGCAATGTGGCATCAGAGTAGGCGACCGAGAGCGAATGCCCAAGCGACAGTCCCGCACGCTCGCCCAGCCATGGACCAATCGGACGAGCCGCTTGCGTGTCCCAGGACGGCACCTCGGAGCACGGAGCCATCGTCGAGGAGCACGATCAGGGCGAGGACAACCTCCGTTAGGCGCAGTCAGCCGGAACAGAACACCACGCTGTCCCGTCGTACTCATCCCTCGCCGCGCGGTGTGAGTGCCCCGTGTGTGACGAGGTGGGTACGCGTTCAACCAGAGGCGGGACCATCGCCGCGAGGCGATCAAGCGCCGGGCGAGACCACATCGAGCTCGAACCACGTGCGTCGTGTGCCGTCGACGCCGTCGGTTCCCCAGCGACTCGCGAGCGCATCCACGATCGTTAGCCCATAGCCGCCCTCGTCGTAGGGCTCGCGGATCTCCGGCGTCGTATCGCCGGCTGGCTCGGATACCTCGACGCGAAGCACATCCCCGGCCGACACGAAGAGCTCGATCGGTCCTGGCTGAGGCTTCATCCCATGCCTGAGGCTATTGGTGACGAGTTCGCTCGCGAGGAGCGAGGCCGTTTCCACCGTGCTCGTGGCAAAGTCGTCAGCCATGGCCTCGATCGCCCGACGAGCCTTCCGGGGTGCCTGGTCGTCGGGCAGAAGCGTCTTTCGAAGCTCCGTCACCTCCCACGCCTCCGTCTTGGCCTGTGCTTGGGCAAGTTCGATCCGATCGAGGACTGATCGCAGTTCGTCTGCATGTTCGTCGGTCAGGTACCCCGATTTCGCGGCTTGATTCATCAGCCGACGGGCCTGCGCGAAGAAGGTCCCAGGCTCGTCCGCCGCCGAGGCGTCCCAAGAACGTCCCGAGCGCCGCTCGAAGTCCAAGGCGATCACATCGCCGGCCGCCGCTTCCTCGTCCGAGATGAGCTCCTCCGCCAGAAGCATGGTCGTGACGGACACGCCGAGCCAGCGTGAGATCAAGCGCCAACGGTCGGGGGACGGCTTTGCAGCCTCCATCTCCCATAGGCGATATGCGGTACGAGCGACGTCGAGCTCACGAGCGGCTTGCGCCTGGCTGAGTCCCAGCTCTTCGCGACGTTGCCTGAGGCGCTCGGCGAGGCTTACGACGGGCTCACTGGCGGCCATTGCTACCGCCGACGTCGAGCACGATGCGCGGATCGCGGTCGAGTCCGACGATCTGAAACACGCGCATCACGTGGTCTCCCGCATTGACGATCCGCACGGTCTCGTCGCCGTCGCCCTGCTTGGCGCACTCGACGATCGCATGCAGACCACTGCTATCGATGTACGTCAACTGCGCCAGGTCGAGCGTGAGGCCACGATCGACGGACACGTTCTCGAGTGCGACCCGAAAGTCACGGACGCTTGCAAGGTCGAGCTCACCGACGAGCCGCACGTAGCCCGGCGTCCCGTTCGTCTCTACGCGGAATGTCTCTAGTACGGGCATCTGCCCACCCCTCTGTGGATACCTGTCAGACGTCTGACGCCACACACCCTACACCCGGCCAAGCCGAAAGGCAAGGAGATTCGACGCGCTCCGCTCTGTGCTGCACGAGGGGTCGCCGTGCCGAAGGTCGACGCCGGGGCCTCGCGCCGCTCGTGCTCGCGCTCTGGGGCGAGGGATCGAGAAGCGCTCCTCGTGCGAGGAGGTGACGCCGGGGCGCGCGCCTACGTGACGTTTCCGACCCGAGAGCAGGCGGAGCGGTTCGCCTGGCTCGGCGGGGCGAACACGCTGCCTCACGGACGGCTCAGGGGCAACTTCTTCGGCGCGACGTCATCCAAGCGTGGTCCCGAGGCGCGTCTGTTGGGCTGACACAATGTCCGTGAGCATCGCGAGAGCCGGTGGCTTCCGTTCGAGGGCGACGCAAATTGCAAGGACGTTGCGGTGCCGCCAGCCGACCGCGAGTTCCTTCAGCCGACCAACGCCGAAGCGGAAGGCACCTACGTCCTTTGCGAGAGATCCCACCGCCGCCGGTCGGCCGAGAACGCGGACCGCAAACACTGCACGTAACCGCGAACGACTGTGTTCGAGTATGCGGTGCGCCGCCGTGCTCGAACGGTAGACAGCAACCGAGCATTGGATTCGTCGATGTTCGGAATCCCAGACGGAGGTCTGAAAGCCGCCGATACGCTCGCGTTCGATCTCCGCTTTCAGATCGGCCAGCACCGGATCAGCGAGGACGCTCTGCAGCGTCGTCGGAATCGTCTCTCCGGGCACGATGGCGTACCCCGGCGGAAGGTCCGAGAGCTTGACGATCAACCGCTTGGCGTCGGATGCGGGCTCGCCAGAGGGCTCGGGGTTGCCTCCGCCGCACGATACGAGCATGAGCACGGCGGCAGCGGTTACAAGCACTCGTTCCGCTGCCACCATGAGCCGATTCTCACGGGTCTCCGAAGGCTGCCGCCTGGAGAACTTGCGCGGTGATTTCGCGCGGCGGAGCAGCTGCGAGCTGGTGCACATCCGCTACGCTCGTCGCTCCGACGAGGATCTCTTGCCTCGAGAACCCGTGTCGCCAGAGCCGAAGCCGACGCCCGGACTCGAACCGGGGACCCCTTCATTACGAGTGAAGTGCTCTACCAGCTGAGCTACGTCGGCGAAGCCGACGGAGTGTAGCCGCGGTCAGACGCGCGCTGGACGCGCGCCGGCGAGCGCGCGACGCAGTTGCACGAAGAGCGCCTCGAGCGCGAGCGAAGCGTTGAGATTGAACTCCTCGAGGGCGCGCCAGGCTTCCCGGACCGCCTCCGCCGCATCGACTGCGCCCGACGCGGCGCCGGTCTCTACGTCCTCGCGCAGGTCGTCGAGCCGGTCCGCATGGATCGCCGCCTCCTCCGCGCCGGCCGAGACGACGACGAGGTCGCGATACCAGGACTCGAGGGACTCGAGCGCCGCGAGAAGCTCGTCGCGTTCGGCTCCCCGCGCGGCCCGCCGCACGCGTTGCTCGGAGTCGCGCGCCGTCAGGTCGAGCGTGTCGACCACTGCCTGCTCACGTTCGCGTGCCTCGTCGCCCCTCGCCGCTGCTCCCGCGAGCAGCGCTGCGGCTGCCGCTGCCGGATCGAACTCGTCGTCGAGGTAGGCCGAGCGCGCCGTCCCGATCAGCGTCTCGCGGCGGGCCGCAGCGTCGGCGTCGAGCAGCCTCCGCGCGCGATCGAGCCGGCCGCCCGATGCCCGGGCCAGCACACGTACCTCGTCGGCATCTCGCTCGGGCACCTGCGCGGCGATCCACTCGCGAACGGCGGTCTCCGACAGGCGCCTGAACGGGACGAGCTGGCAGCGCGAGAGGATGGTCGGTGGCAGCGGGCCGAGCTCCGCCGCGACGAGGACGATCACCGCGTACGGTGGCGGCTCCTCGAGATCCTTGAGGAGCGCGTCGGCAGCGTCCTCGTTCATCCGGTCGGCGTCGAGGACGAGGTAGACGCGCCGGTCCGCCTCGAACGGGCGCATGTGCAGGTCGTGGCGCAGCGCGCGCACGTCGTCGATCCGGATCATCTCGCCGAGCGGCTCGAGGACGTACAGGTCGGGATGCGAGCGGAGCCCGACGCGCCTCGCGTCGCCGAGCAGCGCGCCGGCGAACGCGAGCGCTGCCGTCCGCTTTCCGACTCCCGCTGGGCCGTGCAGGAGATAGGCGTGCGCGCCACCGGCCTCGAGCGCGGCCGTGAGGAGCCGCTTCGCCTCGGGCTGCTCAGGTACGGACGCGAAGGGCTCCATACACCTCTTCCGCGAGGTCGTCGGCCGGCCGTCCCGCATCGAGCACGACGATCCGCTCGGGAAAGCGCTCCGCGAGCTCGCCATAGCCCGCGGCAGTCCGCGCACGGAAGTCGTCGCTCTCGCGCTCGAGCCGGTCGAAGTGCCGTCGGATGCGCGACGACACGGCACCGGGATGCAGATCGAGCAGGAAGGTGCGATCGGGGAGCAGTCCCCCGACCGCGGCGAGGTTGAGATCGAGCAGCCGTTCCACCCCGAGCTCGCGACCGGCGCCCTGGTACGCCACCGAGGAGTCGAGGTAGCGATCGCAGATCACGACGGCGCCCTCGTCGAGCGCCGGCCGGATGACGTCCTCCACGAGCTGCGCGCGCGCGGCGACGTAGAGCAGGGCCTCGGCCCAGGCGCCGACGTGGCCGCCGTGCAGGACGAGCTCGCGGATCCCCTCCCCGAGCTCGGTGCCACCGGGCTCGCGTGTCGCGACGACGTGCACCCCTTCCGCCTCCAGACGGATGCGGAGCAACTCGGCCTGCGTCGACTTGCCGGAGCCGTCGAGCCCCTCGAAGGTCACGAACACGTTGCCCATCCTACGGTCGTCCGTAGGATCCGACCGTGCGGGCGATCGTCACCGGAGGCGCCGGATTCATCGGCTCGCACGTCGTCGACGCCCTCCTCGCACGCGGCGACCAGGTCGCGGTGATCGACTCGCTCGTCCACGGCAAGAGGGAGTACGTCTCGGCCGCGGCCGAGCTGCTCGTCCGCGACATCCGTGAGCCGCTCGACGACGTGTTCGACGAGGTTCGGCCGGAGGCGGTGTACCACCTTGCCGCGCAGGCGGACGTACGCGTGTCGGTCGAGCGCCCGGTGGACGACGCCGAGGTCAACGTGCTCGGAACCGTGCGCATCCTCGAGTGCGCGCGCAGGCATGGCGCCCAGGTCGTCTTCGCATCGACGGGCGGCGCGATCTACGGCGAGTGCGAGGTCGCCGCGACCGAGAGCTCGCCCAGGGAGCCGCTCTCTCCGTACGGAACGGCGAAGCTTGCCGCAGAGGAGTACCTCGCCTCCTTCAACCGCCTCTACGGGACCCGGCACATCGCCCTGCGCTACGGGAACGTCTACGGGCCGAGGCAGGACCCGCACGGCGAGGCCGGGGTCGTGGCGATCTTCCTCGGCGCGCTCTCCAGGGGCGAGCAGGCGACGATCTTCGGCGACGGACGGCAGACGCGCGACTACGTCTACGTCGGCGACGTGGCGCGCGCGACGACCTCGACGGTCGGGCAGGACAGCGGCGTCTTCAACGTTGGGACGGGTCGCGAGACGTCCGTCGTCGAGCTCTACGAGCTGTGCGCCCGCGTCGCCGGTTCCGACACGCCGGCCGCGCACGCCCCCGCCCGCCTCGGTGAGCTGCAGCGAAGCTTCCTCGATCCCACGAGGGCCGCCGACTCGCTCGGCTTCGCCGCGATGGTCGGCCTCGAGGACGGGCTCAGAGCGACGTGGGAGTGGATCGCACAGACGTGACGGTCGCGGCCGGAGGCCGCGACTTCAGGGATCTTCGCGATCACCGAGCCTCCTGGCTCGGTGATCTGCGGAAGAGGGGTCGAGCCACGAAGGAATAGCCCGGGCGCGGGCGAAACTCGCGTCCGTGGATCATCCGCTCCCCGCTCCCGACGCGCTCATCCGGCCCTGGCGCACCGCCGCGTACGTCGCGGTCGCGATCGCCGCGGTGGAGCTGCTGCTCCTGCTGTTCATCGGCGGCGGCAAGCTCCTCGGCTGGGCCTCCGATCGGATGCAGCTGGCCGCGGAGAAGCACGTGCTGTCGACGACCGCGCAGGAGCAGCACAAGCCGGCGCACATCAGGACACGCAAGCCCGCGCACGCTCCGGCATCGCACCGGCCCCGCACGAAGACCATGGTCCTCGTCCTCAACGGCAACGGCAGGACCGGCGCGGCCGCGTCAGCGGCGGCGCGCGTCCACGCACGCGGCTACCGGATCGGGCAGGTGACCAACGCGCCGGAGCAGGTTCCGCGCAGCATCGTCATGTACCGGCCCGGCTTCGCCGGCGAGGGCCGCCGGCTCGGCAGGGACCTCGGTGTGAAGCTCGTGACGCCGCTCGACGGGATGCGCGCGAAGCAACTCCGCGGCGCGCAACTCGTCTTCATCCTCGGCCCGTAGCCTGCGCCTACGAGCCGGGCGCGCAGGCGCCATGGTTCACGGCGTCGCGCGAGACGTCGAGCGGGCCGCCGGGGACCCACTGGTTGCCCTTCGGGTCGAGCGTGTAGGAGTTGTTGAGGAACCGGTAGGCGGCACAGCGGTTGTCGCGGACGTCGAACTCGAAGATCCCGAGCGTGTACCACGTGAGCGGGTTGTCGGGCTGGAGCTCGACTGCGTCGATGTACGCCTTCTCGGCCTTCTCCGGCAGTCGCTGCGCCTCGGCCACGCGTGCCCGAGCGAAGAGAGGATCCGCCGAGATCGGATTGAAGAAGTGCGCCCAGTCCGCGTCGTCCTGCGCGCGCTCGAAGTTGCCGGTGACGAGCGCCGACGTCGAGCGCCGCTCTGCGCGGTCCGCGAGCCGCGGGAACGAGAACGAGACGAGCACGACCGCTGCGAGCAGGACGATCCCGACGCCGAGCACCGGGCGCCGACGACCGATCCGCGGCTCGCGCCCGCTGCCGGCGAGGACGCCGAGCGCGACCATGGCGGGAGCGGTGACCGCGATGAAGTCCCAGTTGTAGTCGACGAGCGCGAACGCGAGGTAGGCGGCGGGAGCCGTGACGAGCGCGACGGCTGCCGCGCGCTCGGAGCCGGACAGCCGCCGGAGCGCACACACGCAGACGGAGATCCCGGCGAGCACGGCCAGCACGAAGAGCCCGAATGCGACGACCCCGCCGTCGGCGAGCTGCTGAAGCGCGACGTTGTGCGGCTGCAGGACGGTCTCGGCGTTGGGACGGAACCGCTTGCGGGCGGTCTCGAAGGTCCCGGCGCCGGCGCCCTCGGGCGCATGGTGCGCGAAGACGTCCCACGCCTCCCCCCACCAGCACAGCCGATTGCCGACGTCGAGCGATCCGAGCCGGCTGGGATCGTTCACGACCTCCGAGCACCTGCGATCCGAGGACACGGCGTCGGCAGCCGCGACCGACGCGCCCGCCACAGCCGCGAGGACGAGCACGATCGCACCGACGAGGAGGGCACGGCCGAGCCGACGTCCTGCCGTGTCCGAGAGCGAGCGCCCGATCGCGAGCCCGACGAGGACGACGACGAGCATCGCCCCGACGAGCGCAGCCGCACCGAAGATCCGTCCGTCCGAGATCCGGTCGGCCCGCTCCTGCAGGTCGTCCGTGAGCGCAGGCCGTGTGAAGGTCCAGCCGCCGACCGCGAGGGCAGGCCCGGCCGAGGCGACAAGGAGGAGCCCGCTGCGCAGCCGCTCGCTCGACAGCACGAGCCACAGCGCGACGACTCCTGCCCCGACGGCGATTCCCGTCCGCGAGAGCGTCATGAGCAGGGCCAGCGTCGCGATGTACGTCAGCAACGCCCCGGAGACCCGCACGGCTCGACGATGGAGCGGCGAGCTGCCGAGCCACAGTCCGAGCACGATCGCGACATCAGCGAGAAGCGCGAGGGCGTTCCAGTGGTCGACCGGCTCGTTGAGACGGCCGATCCGCTCGTCCGCGATGAGCGAGGGCAGGGCCTTCGTCGTCAGTGCCCAGGCGAGGGTGACGCCGATGACGGCAGCGAGCAACCCGGCGCAGAGGCGCGCGGCGCGCTCCCTGCCAACGGCGGCGAGGACGAGGCCGAGACCGAGAAAGGCGACGTAGACGAGCCCTCGGTTGAACGCGTCCCAGCTGCGATCCGCGACGATCGACCACGAGACCGTGACGCCCGTCCAGGCGACGAGCAGCGCGAGACTCCAGACGAGGAGGGCGCCCGCCCGCGCTGCCTGGAGCGCCGGAAGCCTCCGGAACGCGACGGCGACGAGCGAGGCCGCGACGAGCACGACCGCGGCGCCGCCGACCGGCAGGATCCCGTGGACGTCCGAGCCGTCGCCGGCGAACGTCGCGCCGAGCAACGCCGCTCCCACGAGCGCCGCGAAGGCCACGCCGCCGGTGCCCGACGCTCGGCTCGACGGCTCCGACGCCATTGCGGCCACGCTAGCAACCGTGAAGAACGATCACGGGGGCGCTCGGCGTCGAGGCTCGCTCGCGAGTAGATGCCCGCGAGAGCGGGTAGTCGCTCCGAAACGACGTGCAGGGTATGACCGCTCGCTGTCTAACAATTCGTTTACTCTCCCCACACCACCGGCTCACCCCATGCCGGGAGACTCAGCCCGCCTAGGCTTCCGGCTCCGTTCCGTGAGATCTCACCTGCCGACACTCGACCGCTCTCTCCGCACGCTCCTCGTGGGGCTGCTGCTCGCCGCCGCCGCGGTCGCTGCCCTTTCGCATACGACCTCGGCGTACGCCGCGACGAAGTGCGGGCAGGCAGTTCTCCTCGACTGGTACGACAACGGTCGGATCGACAAGCTCTATCCCCTCCACTGCTACGAGGAGGGGATCGACGCGATCCCGAACGACATCGGGCCGTACAGCGACGCCCAGGACGTCATCTTCCGAGCGCTCCAGGGCGCGATGCACGGAAACCTCGGCAAGGGCGGCTGCGATCCGAGCCCCGACGGCTCGGTCGACGACTGCACGGGCTCTGGCGGAAGCGGAGGGACGGGCGGCACCGGAGGCAAGGGCGGAAACGGCGGCGGTAGCGGCGGCGGCTCCGACACGCCCCAGGTGCAGGACGAGACGCCGACCGTGAACACGTCCTCCGCGTCTTCCGTCCCGATCCCGCTTCTGGTGCTCGGCAGCATGTCGATCCTGCTGCTCGCTGCAGGCGGCCTCGGCTACCTCTCGCGCCGCCGCCAGCACGCCCACGCCGACGATGTCGGCGACTCCGGCGACGCGCAGCTCTAGCCCCGACGGTCCACCGCCGCAGAGAGTCGGCCGGGTACAATGGGCGGGTCGTGCCGCGAGCGAATTCCCTGCAAATTGCGCATAAATTCTCCGTCGGGACCGCTCCTTACCCTCCCTTGCCCGCTCGCATGACGAACATCGCCTGCCCGGGCGGGGAGACGTAATGTCGAACTCGGTTCGGGAGGAAACGATGGCAACCGCGGAGCAGACGCAGGTCCTGGAGAAGACGGCCGACGAGGTCGTGAACACGGTCGTCGACGCGGATGCGAGCGTCGCTCCGAAGCGCTACTTCACCGTTCCCGGGGTCGCGCCGTTCGACGCGATCGAGTGGGAGCTGCGCCATGCCTTCATCCCGGGCAAGGAGGGACCGGCGTTCGAGCAGAAGGACGTCGAGTTCCCGAAGTTCTGGTCGCAGACCGCGACGAACATCGTCGCGCAGAAGTACTTCCGCGGCCGCATGGCCTCTCCCGAGCGCGAGCACTCGGTCAAGCAGATGATCGGCCGCGTCGTCGAGACGATCGGCGGCTGGGGGCGCGACGGAGGCTACTTCGCCACCGACGAGGAGGCCGACACCTTCGAGGCCGAGCTCGAGGCGATCCTCGTCAACCAGTACGCGTCGTTCAACTCCCCGGTCTGGTTCAACGTCGGCTTCGAGAAGGAGCCGCAGTGCTCGGCGTGCTTCATCCTCTCGATCGACGACTCGATGGAGTCGATCCTCGACTGGATCCGGCGCGAGGGGATCATCTTCCGCGGGGGCTCGGGCTCCGGACTCAATCTCTCACGGCTGCGCTCCTCGAAGGAGCAGCTCTCGAAGGGCGGCCACGCGTCGGGGCCAGTGAGCTTCATGCGCGGCGCCGACGCGTCCGCGGGGACGATCAAGTCGGGCGGCAAGACGCGGCGCGCGGCCAAGATGGTGGTGCTCGACGTCGACCACCCGGACGTCGAGGAGTTCATCTGGTGCAAGGCCAAGGAGGAGCGCAAGGCGCGCGTCCTCGAGCAGGCCGGCTACGACATGTCCCTGAACTCCCCGGACTGGGCCTCGATCCAGTACCAGAACGCGAACAACTCGGTACGCGTGACGGATCAGTTCATGGAGGCGGTCGTCGAGGGCAAGGAGTGGAACCTCACCGCGCGCACGGACGGCTCGGTCGTCGAGACTCGGGATGCGCGCGACATGCTCCGGCAGATCGCCGAGGCGGCATGGGAGTGCGCCGATCCGGGCGTCCAGTACGACACGACGATCAACTCCTGGCACACGCTGCCGAACACGGGCCGCATCAACGCGTCGAACCCGTGCTCCGAGTACATGTCGATCGACGACTCGGCGTGCAACCTCGCCTCGCTGAACCTCATGAAGTTCCGGCGCGAGGACGGCGAGTTCGACATCGACGCATTCGAGCACGCCGTCGACGTCGTCTTCCTCGCGCAGGAGATCGCGGTCGGCTACTCGTCCTATCCGACGCCGGAGATCGGGCGCAACGCGAAGGCGTTCCGCCAGCTCGGCCTCGGCTACGCGAACCTCGGCGCTCTGCTCATGGCGCGCGGTCTGCCGTACGACTCGGACGAGGGTCGCGCGTACGCCGCGGCGATCACCGCCACGATGACGGGTCGCGCGTATCGCAAGTCGGCCGAGGTCGCGCGGCGCATGGGGCCGTTCGCCGGCTACCAGCCGAACGCGGCGGCGATGATCGGCGTCATCGCGAAGCACCGCGCCGCGGTCGGGAACATCGACCACGCGAGCTCGGTGCCCGACGATCTGCTGTCCGCCGCGCGCCGCGCCTGGGACGACGCACTCGAGATCGGCGAGGTCTCCGGCTTCCGAAACGCGCAGGCGACCGTGCTCGCCCCGACCGGGACGATCAGCTTCATGATGGACTGCGACACGACAGGGGTCGAGCCCGACTTCTCACTCGTGAAGTCGAAGAAGCTCGTCGGTGGCGGCGAGATCACGATCGTCAACAAGACGGTGCCGATGGCGCTCGACGAGCTCGGCTATACGCCAACCGAGGCCGGCGAGATCGTCGCGTTCATCGACGAGCACAACACCGTCGTCGGTGCTCCGCACCTGAAGACCGACCACTACCCGGTCTTCGACTGCGCGATCGGCGACCGCGCGATCAACTACATGGGCCACGTGAAGATGATGGGCGCGGTTCAGCCCTTCATCTCCGGGGCGATCTCGAAGACCGTCAACCTGCCCGAGGAGATCACGGTCGACGAGGTCTCGCAGCTCCTGATCGAGTCGTGGCAGCTCGGCGTGAAGGCCATCGCGATCTACCGCGACAACTGCAAGGTCGCGCAGCCGCTCTCGAAGAAGGGCGATGCGGGCGCGACGACGCTCGCGCCGGTCGGTGCGATCGCGGGCGCGCTGCCGCAGCGGCGCCGGCTTCCGGACGACCGCACCGAGGTCGGCCGCAAGTTCAAGGTCGGCGAGTACGAGGGCTACATCCACGTCGGCCTCTTCGAGGACGGGACGCCGGGCGACATCTTCGTGGACATCGCAAAGGAGGGCACGACGCTCGCCGGCCTCATGAACTCGTTCATGATCTCCGTCTCGCTCGGCCTGCAGTACGGCGTGCCGCTCGAGGTCTACGTCTCGAAGTTCAGCCACATGCGCTTCGAGCCGTCGGGCATGACGAACGACGCGGACATCCGGGTCGCGAAGTCGATCGTCGACTACATCTTCCGCTGGATGGGCAAGAAGTTCCTCTCCTCCGATCAGCAGGAGGAGGCCGGGATCCTCACGCCCGAGGTGAAGGCGCGGCTCGCAGCCGCCTACTCCGAGGCGGGAGTGCCGGCGGCCACTGCCGCCGCGACGCTCGAGCCGGCTCCCGCCGGCCAGACGGCGCTCTTCAACCAGTGGGAGGACGCCCAGGAGTGCGCCCGCTGCGGCGGCCGCATGGTGCGGACGGGCAGTTGCTACACGTGCCGCGACTGCGGCACGAACACCGGCTGCTCCTGACACAGCCGACAGTCGAGCTTCGGGGAGCCGCGGAGAGACGCGGCTCCTTCCGTCATGGAGGCACGCCGAGCCTACGAGACGGGCTTCGGCGAGGCCGCCGGATCCTCGACCCCGGGGTTCCGCTCGGCCAGGCTCGGCACGACCCGAAGGGCGGGGCTGAGCGTCGCGACCACCGCCGCGAGGAGCGCGACCACGACGAAGAACCCGACGGCGAGCCGGGGCGGGGTCTCCGTCAACAGGAAGCCGGCGACGAGAGGGCCGACCGGGGCGACGAGCAGGACGATCGTCCGGAAGACGCTCCCGACCCGGCCGACGAGCCGGTCCGGCGTGAGCGCCAGCTGGTACCCGATCACGACCGAGTCGGTCGAGGGGATTGCGAGGGCGGCCGGGACGAGGCTCGCGGCGAGCACGTAGACGTTCGGCCAGAGGACGAAGAGGATCGGGATCGGCCACATCCAGAGCTCGAGCAGAAGCACGGCCCTCGCGGGAAGCGCTCTTCGGATCTGCGGCGAGATGGCGGAGCCGACGAGCACGCCGACGCCGAACGAGGCGACGAGCACCCCGACCGCAGCGCTGGAGAGCCCTTTCTCCTCGGCGATCACGACGAGCGCGAGCGTGTACCCGAGCGCCACGAACCCGAGCGGCGCGAAGAGAGCGTCGTCACCCGCAGGAACGGGTGACGCCAGAGGAAGCGGAAACCCTCCAGGAGCTGCTCTCGCAGACGACCCGCCTCCTCGTCGCGCTCTTCCTGAAACGGCGTCCGCATTGCGAGGAGGAAGACGGTCGAGAAGGCGTAGGACACCGCGTCCGCGATGAAGGGGAGGGAACGCGCAAGCCCGAAGAGCGCACCGCCGAGAGGCGGTCCGGCGACGTTGATCGCGGCTCGCCGCCCGGTCACGACGTTGATCGCGGCCGGAAGCTGATCGGCGGGCACGACCGAGCGCATCGCGCCGGCCTCGGAGGCCTGGAAGAAGGACGCGCCCGTCCCCTCCAGGAAGGCGGCGAGCGCGATCATCCAGAAGCTGACCTCCCCGGTCACGACCGCCGCCGCGAGCGCGGTCATCGTCGCGAGCCGCAGGACGTCGGAGGCGATCATCAGGCCCTTGCGGTTCCAGCGGTCCGCGACGATGCCGGCAGGCAGCGCGAAGACGGCGCTCGAGGCGAGCCGCGCGAAGCCGACGATCCCGGCCTGCGTCGCCGATCCCGTGAGCGCGAGAACGAGCAATGGGTAGGCGATCGACGCCACCTGCGTTCCCGACTGCGAGAACAGTTGCCCCCACTGCAGGAGCAGGAAGTCCCGGTTGCGCCGGAGAGGAGAGGGGCCCGAGCTCACGGCCGGACGACGCTAGCCGAAGGTGCGCGCTCGAACGTCGCGTCGGTGAGGCTGCCCACCCGGTGCGCTCCCGCGCCCGAGCTCGGCTAGCTCGCGCCGTTCAGGAGAGCACGCGCTCGAGCTCTGCGCGACCCGCTGGCTCGCCGTGCGCGGGGAGGACGAGCTCGATCGGAAGGTCGAGCAAGGGGCGGAGACGCTGGACGACATCGTCGCGCGTCACGTGTTTGCGCCCGCCGAGCTGGATGTCCAGTCCCTCGCCGAAGTCGGACAGCGAGTCGCCCGTGACGATCGCGTTGACCGAGGGCAGCCAGAGGATCAGATCGTTGTCCTCCCGGCCCGCATGCGCAGTGATGCCGAACGGCCACTCCCCGGGACCATGGAAGTGTCCCTCGCCTTCGCCGGCGCGCAGCCACGCGAGGTCCTCACTCTCCATGCCCCGCACGCGGTCGGGGTCGATTCCGAACTTCTCGACCCAGTCCTGCCAGGTGTCCGCGGGAGGCGTGTGGATGGGGAGGTCGAGCCCACGGGCGTCGCGCTCGTGGTACGGCGCGGTCAAGACGACCGCCGTCGCACGCTGGCGCAGCTCGTCGGGAACCGAGAGCGGGTCGAACAGCAGGAAGTCGTCGCCGAGCTCGATCCCGTAGGACGAGACGCGCTCTGGCCACCACTCGTCCTCGCTCCAGTCGGGATGCGGAGACTGCCAATGCCAGACGCCGGGGCGGACCTCACGCACCTGACCAGTCTTTCACTTTCCCTTCGGG
>DASUFC010000122.1:0-44905 GCA_036274755.1 Gaiellaceae bacterium | reverse complement strand
GTCCCGGTCAGGAGCAGACGGAACACGAAGTACGCCTGGTGACCGAGGATGACGTCGCGGATACGGAGCGGAGTCGCCAGCATCGCGTGGTACTGGCGGTGCCACTTGATCGCCGCGAGAACCGGCCAGCTCGCCTCGAAGCTCGCGATCTGCAGCGCCGTCGCCGCCATGAGCCCGGGTGCGACGAAGTCGAGGTAGCTGATCCCGTCCGGGAGGCTGGTCGAGCGGTCCACGAACACGCCGAGCCCCACGCCGAGGGCGAGCAGGTAGACGACGGGCGTCACCACGCTGGACACGGCGGAGCCGCGCCATCCGCGCCTGTACTGGACGAGGAAGAACTCGAGCGGGCGGAGCGGGAGCGCCAGCGAGGTCATTCGATGAGGCTCCGCCCGGTGAGGTGGAGGAAGACGTCCTCGAGCGAGCTCCGACGGACGAGGACGCTCTCGGGCACGAGCCCGCGCTCGTGCAGCTGATGCGACGCGGCATCGCCGTCCTGGGTGTAGAGCAGGATCCGGTCGGGCAGCGCCTCCACGCGGGACACGAGGCCCTCTGTCCAGTAGCTCAGGTCGTCGGGCCGGGAGCCGTCGTCGAAGCGCAGCTCGACGACCTCCCTGGTGGCGTAGCGCTCGATGAGGTCGCGCGGTGATCCCTCGGCCACGATCTTCCCGCGGTCCATCACGACGAGTCGGTCGCAGAGCTGTTCCGCCTCGTCCATGTAGTGGGTCGTCAGGAGGAGCGTCACGCCCTGGCGCTTCAGTCTGTACAGACGGTCCCACACGACGTGGCGCGCCTGCGGGTCGAGGCCGGTGGTCGGCTCGTCGAGGAGCAGGATGTCTGGGTCGTTGACGAGCGAGCGCGCGATCGTGAGCCGCCGCTTCATGCCGCCCGAGAGCGGCTCGACCCGGTCGTCCGCGCGCTCGGTGAGCTCCACGAACTCGAGCAGCTCGTCAGCGCGCTTCACGAGCTGCTTGCGCGGAAGCCCGAAGTAGCGCCCGTAGATGACGATGTTCTCGCGCACGGTCAAATCCATGTCCAGCGTGTCCTGCTGCGGGACGACACCGAGCCGCCCGCGGATCGAGACGCCGTCGCGCGCGGGGTCGAGCCCGAGGACCCGTAGCGTGCCGTCGGTGACCGGCGAGACGCAGCCGATCATGCGCATGGTCGACGTCTTCCCCGCCCCGTTCGGGCCGAGGAAGCCGAACGCCTCGCCGCGCTGCAGGTCGAAGTCGATGCCGTCGACCGCGACGAAATCGCCGAACCGCTTCACGAGGTCGCGCGCGTGGACCAGGGGCTGACCGTTCGTGGCCGTCACGGCCGCTACGTTAGCTACGGCCGTTCCGCGCGCTTCGTCGCCTCGACGTCGCGACCGATCTGCTCCACGAGCGCCTCCTCGCTGTCGAAGACCGCTTCGTCCCGCAGGCGCTCCCAGAGCTCGACGACGAGCCGTTTCCCGTACAGATCGCCCTCGAAGTCCAGGAGGAAGGGCTCGATGCGCCGCTCCGAGCCGCCGTAGTGTGGGTTCGTGCCGATCGAGATCGCGGCTCGATGGCCGAGGCCGAGGCCCGCGTAGATGCCGTAGAGCGGGCACGCGAGATCGGGCTCGAGGCGAAGGTTCGCAGTGGGATACCCGAGCGTCCCGCCGCGCTGGTCGCCGGCGACGACGACTCCGTCGAGCTCGAACGGACGGCCGAGCATTGCGGCGGCAGTGCGGACGTCTCCCCCGGCGAGCGCCGCGCGGATGGCGGTCGACGAGACACCCGCCAGCTTCTCCACACGAGCGACCGTGAAGCCAAGGCGCTCCAGGAGCGCAAGATCTCCCGAGCGGCGGACGCCGAAGCGGAAGTCCTCCCCCGCGACGATCGCCTCGACCCCGGTCGCACTCAGGAAGCGCGCGGCGAACTCCTCCGGCGTCAACTGCTGCAGCTCGGGTGTGAACGCCGCGACGATCACGTCCTCGACGCCGGCCGCGTCGAGCAGTTCCAGGCGCCGCTCCAGCGTCGTGAGCAGCTCGACCCGGTTCCCGAGCGCGATGCGCGGGTGCGGGTCGAACGTGATGACCGTCGGGCGGAGGCCGGTCGCGCGCACTGCCTCGACGATGGCGAGGTGCCCGCGATGGACGCCGTCGAAGCTCCCGATCGCCACTGCACGCGGCTCCGCGGCGAGCGCGGAGGGGGAGTCGACGACGTTCACGCGCGCAAGTTACAAGTTGTCACAAACGCGGGGAACGCTCCGGCGCCAGCGCGGAAACCGCAAGTTACAAGTTGTCACGAGCATCCAGGCGCGCGAGCGCGGCCTCGGGGGCGATGATGGTGTCCGGGTCGGCTTCGTCAACCGAGAAGGGGCCGATCTCGGTGCGGCGCAGGGACACGCAGTGGCCTCCGAGGGCCTCCGCGATCGCGCGGACGTACGTTCCCGACGAGACGTGGAGCGCGAGCGTCGCGATGCCGTCCGCGTACCCCGCCTGCACGAGCTCGTGCACGTGCATCGTGCGGACCGGCATCTCGACGGCGACCCCGCGTCGGTGGAGCGCGTAGGCGCGCTGCCCGTCGATCTTGACGGCGGAGGCTGCGGGAATCGGGAGGTCGACGGCTCCGCGCAGCCCGTCGAGGAGCTCGGACAGCGCATCCGGGGCAGGGGGCTCGTGCTCGTCGAATCGCTCCCCCTCGACATCGCCGGTCGACGTCCGGGCGGTCAGGTCGATCTCCGTGACGTACCGCTTCGGGAGGCCGACGAACCGCGGCTGGAGACGAGTCGACGCGCCGGAGAGCAGGAGCAGGAGACCCGTCGCGAACGGATCGAGCGTTCCCGCGTGGCCCGTGCGCGCCTTCGTCCGCCGCCGGGTGGCCGCGACGATCGCGAACGACGTCGGCCCGGCAGGCTTGTCGACGAGGATGATCCCGCTCGGGTGCAGGGCGCGGGGCGGCACTACCGCTCCGCGGCCGCTCCGACCTGCGCCGTCACCTCGTCGACGATGAACGCCGTGATCTCCTCGACCGACAGCTCGCTCGAGAAGCCCGCCGCCTCACGGTGCCCTCCCCCACCCGACTTGCGCGCGATCGCGCTCACGTCGACCTCGTCCACGGACGAGCGCAGAGACACCTTCCGCGCCGGAGCGCCGTCGCGGGGAGGCTCGCGGATGAGCGCGGAGACCGCCGAGCCTTCGACCGAGCGGAGGACGTCGATGATCCCCTCCGAGTACGGCTCCGACGCGCCGACGGCCTCGAAGTCGTCGCGCAGCAGGTGCGACACGACGATCTCGCCGCCCTCGAGCACCTGCGCCCGCTCGAGCGCACGCGCGAGGAGCTTGAGCTTCGCGAACTGCACGTTCTCGTACACGCCCTGGAAGATCCGGTTCACGTCCGCGCCGGCCTCGACCAGGTCGGCCGCCAGGCGGAGCGCCTTCGGTGTCGTGTTCGCGTACTGGAAGCGTCCCGTGTCGGTCACGAGCGCGATGTAGAGGGCCTCGGCGATCTCCGGCGTCAGCTCGATGCCGAGCTCGCCGAACACGTCCGCGAGCACCTCTCCCGTCGAGGACGCGTCCGCCACGATCAGGTTCACGTCGCCGAAGCGCGGGTTGTCGTGGTGATGGTCGATGTTGACGGTGAAGCGAGCGGCGTCGACGACGCCGGGCTCCGCGCCGACGCGCGAGGCGCTCGCGCAGTCGACGGCGACGAGCACCCGCTCGCCGAAGTCGGCCGGGCGCTCGCGCTCGAGCCCGCGCCGATCGATCTCGAGGAAGCGGTACTCGCCCGGAAGCGGAGCCGGCCCGCCGAGGAACATGACGACGTCCTTGCCGAGCTGTCGGAGCGCGAGCCCCGTCCCGAGCAGCGATCCGAGCGCGTCACCGTCCGGCGCCTCGTGCGAGGTGACCACGAACCGCTCGTTCTCGCGAAGCGCGGCCGCAACCGCCTGCATGTCACTCTGCGTCGTCATCGGCGTCCGTCGGAGCGAGCTCGTCGATCATCTGCGTGAGCCGCACGCCCCGCTCGATCGCGGGATCGTATTCGAACGTCAGCACCGGAGTCCGTCTCGTCCCGAGCTCCCGCGCGACCTGTGCCTGGAGCACCCCGTGCGCGGACTGCAGCCCGGCGAGCGTGCGCTCGCGGTCGCGCTCGTCGCCGAGCACACTCACGAACACCGTCGCCTGCGACAGGTCCTTGGTCGTCTTGACGCCAGTCACGGTCACGAAACCGATGCGCGGGTCCTTCAGGCCTGGTAGCGAGTCCGACAGGACCTTCCGCACCGCTTCGTTGACCTTGCGACGACGCTCAGCGCTCGCCAGGGACGACCACCTCCCGCTCGGAGCGAAGGAGCTCCCACTCCCGCGATCCCAAGTAGCGCTCGACCGCGTCGAGCAGTGACTGCAGCTCCCCGTGCTCACGCGTCGCGCAGGCGACCGAAAGCGTCGAGCGCTGCCAGAGGTCGTGATGGTCGACCTCGGCCACGGATGCGCCGAAGCGCTCGTGCAGCTGCGCCTTCGCGGACTTCACGTGCTTCCGCTTCCCCTTCAGCGAGCCGGACTCGGGGAAGTACAGCTCGACCGTGAGGATCCCGACGTAGCCGGTCGCCACGTTACGCGCGTACTCGGTGCGGTAACGGGCGAGGCACGCCTCGGCCCTACACGTCGTCTGCGGGCGGCTCCGGAGCGGTCGTCGTCCCGAGATCCGTGCGCTCGACCTCGCGCGTCTCGTAGACCTCGAGCACGTCGCCTTCCTTCACGTCGTTGAAGCCGTCGAGCAGGATCCCGCACTCGAAGCCCTCCGCGACCTCGCGCGCGTCGTCCTTGAAGCGCTTGAGCTGCGCGATCGACGTGTCGTAGATGACGGTCCCGTCGCGCACGACGCGCACCTTCGCGCCGCGCCGCACCACCCCCGACGTGACCATGCAGCCGGCGATCGTCCCCAGACGGGACACCCGGAACAGGGCGCGAACCTCGGCCTCGCCGAGCGTCTCCTCGGTCTCGACCGGAGAGAGCATCCCGACGAGTGCCTGCTGGATGTCCTCGGTGAGCTGGTAGATGACGCGATACGTGCGGATGTCGACCGCCTCGCGCTCCGCGAGCGCACGCGCATCGGCGCTCGGACGGACGTTGAATCCCACGACGAGCGCATCCGACGCCGAGGCGAGGTTCACGTCGTTCTCGGTGATCCCGCCCACGCCCGTATGGATGACGTTGACGCGCACCTCGGGGTGCTGGATCTTCTGGAGCTCGCCCATGAGCGCCTCGACGGAGCCCTGCACGTCGCCCTTCAGGACGATGTTCAGATCCTGCACCTCGCCCGCCTGGAGATCCTCGTGCAGCGTCTCGAGCGAGACGCGGCGGCGAGGCCGTTGTGCGAGCTGCTCGCGCCGCAGCCTCTCGGCGCGGACGTTCGCGAGGTGCTTCGCCTGGCGCTCGTGCTCGACGACGCGGACGAACTCGCCCGCTGCCGGCGGATGGTCGAAGCCGAGGACCTCGACCGGCTCGCCGGGCCCCGCCTGCTTGACCTTCTCACCGCGGTAGTCGTAGAGGGCGCGCACCTTGCCGGAGGCATCGCCGGCCACGGCCGCGTCGCCGACCCGGAGCGTCCCGCGGTGGACGAGCACCGTCGACACCGGCCCACGCCCGACGTCGAGCCGAGACTCGATGACCACGCCGGACGCCTCGGCGCCGGGGTTCGCGCGCAGGTCGAGCTCCGCGTCCGCGACGAGCAGGATCTTCTCGAGCAGGTCGCCCAGGTTCTCCTTCTGCTTCGCCGAGACGGCCGAGAACTGCGTCGTTCCGCCCCAGTCTTCGGGCTGGAGGCCCTCGGCCGCGAGCTCGTTCTTCACGCGGTCGACGTTCGCGTCGGGCACATCCATCTTGTTCACGGCGACGACGATCGGCACCTCGGCCGCCCGCGCGTGCGAGATCGACTCCTTCGTCTGCGGCATGACGCCGTCGTCGGCGGCGACGACGAGCACGGCGATGTCGGTGACCTTCGCCCCCCGCGCGCGCATGGCCGTGAAAGCCTCGTGGCCGGGGGTGTCGAGGAACGTGATCCTCCGCCCGTCGACCTCGGCCTGGTACGCGCCGATGTGCTGCGTGATGCCGCCGGCCTCCGTCTCGACGACGGCGGCCTCGCGGATCGCGTCCAGCAGCGTCGTCTTGCCGTGATCGACGTGGCCCATGATCGTGACGACCGGCGGTCGGGGCGCGAGATCGGCCTCGTCGTCGTCGTACGAGGCCGGCTCGAGCTCCTCCTCGGCGGCGTGCTTGATCGTGATCTCGCGCTCGAGCTCCGAGCTGATGATCTCGACCTCCTCGTCGGAGAGCGACTGCGTCGCCGTCCGCATCTGACCGAGTCCCATCAGGATCTTGATGAGCTCGCCCATGGGCACGCCGAGCGCCTGGGACAGGTCCTTGACCGTGACGCCGGACTCGACCGTGACGGGGCCGGAAGGCGGCGGTGCCGGCGCCTGCCTGGGCTGCGCCGGCGCGCTCGAGCGGTCGCGGGCCTGCCGCCCAGCGCTACGCCCGCCTCCGCCCTCGATGACGACGCGGCGCTTCCTCCCGCCGGAGCCTCCCCGGGGGCGGATCGGCCTGTTCGGTCCCTTTCGTCCGTCAGCCATCAGTCGTCCAGTTTAGAACTCGCGAGGATCACGCATCCTCGCCGGTTGACGCTTCCTCGAGGATGTCCTCGGCGGCCGCGACGACGTCCAGCTCGGCGGCCTCTGCCTCAGGGGCCTCCTCGACCGCGACGGCGACCGCTGCGCCCTCGAGCTCGGGCTCGTCCTCGCCTGCCGGCTCGTCGGCGGCAGGCGCAGCTTCGTTCGCGAGCGCCTGATGCGCCGGGACGCCGCAGTAGTGGGAGCCGGGCAGTGCGGCGTTCGGGCAGCGCTTGCCGTTCGAGAGAACCGCGGCGCACCGTCCCGAGAACTCCTCGCCGTCCTCCGATCCCGCATACGCGAGCTCGGCCTCGGCCTGCGCGAACTCCTGCTCGGACTGGATGTCGATCTTCCAGCCGGTGAGGCGCGTGGCGAGACGGGCGTTCAGGCCCTCCTTGCCGATGGCGAGCGCGAGCTGGTCGTTCGGGACGACGACCGTGGCCTCCTTGGTCTCGTCGTCGATGTACACCTCGCGGACGCGCGCGGGCGAGAGCGCCTTCGCGACGAAGCGGGCCGGCTCGGTGTTCCACGGGATGATGTCGATCTTCTCGCCGCGCAGCTCGGAGACGACCATGCGCACGCGCGAGCCGCGCGGGCCGACGCACGCACCCACCGGGTCGACGCCCTGCATGTGCGACTCGACCGCGATCTTCGAGCGGTAGCCCGGCTCGCGGGCCACTCCGCGGATCTCGACGAGACCGTCGGCGATCTCGGGAACCTCGAGCTCGAAGAGCGCGCGGATGAGCTCGGGGTCGCGGCGGGAGAGGATGACCTGCGGGCCTTTCGTGCCCGACCGCACCTCCGCGATGACCGCCTTGATGCGGCTTCCCTGCTCGTAGCGCTCGCCGTCCACCTGCTCGGAGCGCGGGAGCAGCGACTCGACGCGACCGAGGTCGACGAGCACGTTGTTGCGGTCGCCGGCCTGCTGGACGATGCCCGTGACGACCTCGCCCTGACGGTCGACGTACTCCTCGTACATGATCGCCCGCTCGGCCTCGCGGATCCGCTGCTGGATGACCTGCTTCGCGGTCTGCGCGGCAATGCGGCCGAAGTTGTCCGGCGTCACGTCGGTGCGCTTGATGAGGTTCTCGGGAACCTGCGACCAGTCGAGGTCGAGGTCCTCGTCCGACACGAGCGTGTGCTGGCGCTCGCCGGTCTCCTCCTCGAGCTGCTCGAGCTCGGTGATCCGTGCCTCACGCGCCTCCTCGACGAGGCGGTCCTCGATGTCTTCGGGGATCTCGATCCCGAACACCCGGAACTCGCCGGCGTCGTCGAGCTTGACCTCGGCATGCCGCGTGGCCTCCGGCGTCTTCTTGTAGGCGGCACGCAGCGCATCCTCGAGCGCGGTGATGAGGACACCTTCCTCGATGCCCTTCTCCTTCTCGATCGCCTGGATGCCTTCGATGATCTCTTGGCTCATGTCGTCAACCCCTCGTCGATCAGATTGGCCCGCACGATCGCGTCATACGGGATACGGATCTCGCCGGCGTCGCCGGTCGCGAGTGTGATGGTCTCGTCGTCGGCCGCAACGATGCGGCCGCGGTGCCGGTTCTTCTTGCCGCCCGCTGCGCGGACCGACGCCTGCTCGCCGATCGCGCCAGCGAAGTGCTCGGGCTTGCGCAGCGGCCGCTCGAGGCCCGGCGAGGACACGTCGATCGTGTAGTCGTCGCGATACGCGCCGAGCACGTGCGTGACGCGCTCGCACAGTGCATGGTCGACCCCGTCGTCGTGGTCGATGTAGACGCAGAAACGACTCGGCGACATGAGCTCGACGGCGAGGACCTCGACTCCGGGCACCTGCGACTCGACCGCGGGCGCGATCTGCTCCTGGAGTGTCCTTTCCTTCGCGAACGTCGTGCTCATGGAAACAGCCCCTCTCAACAAAAATGGGCGCGACGCGCCCATTTCGTGAAGCCGGTGAAATGTGGTGCGGCCCAGGATAGCACCCGGCGCCGGCCCGTCCGTCTACCCGAGTGCGACGAGCGCGACGCCGCCGACGACGAGCAGGGCTCCGAGCACACGAGACCTTCCGACGGGCTCGTGCAGCACGTACGCCCCGAGGGCGACGACGAAGAGGACGCTCGTCTCCCGCACGGCGGCGACCGCAGGCGCCGGCGCGACGGTGAGCGCCGCGAGGACGAGAACGTAGGCGCCGAACGCGAACACCGACGCGCCGAGCGTCGGCCATCCAGCCTCTGCCCGTACCGCGCCGAGGCGGCCATGCACTGCGTGCCACACGAGCGCGAAGAGTGCGACGGGGACGAGCACGAGCTCGAAGTACGGAATGACCGAGGCATGCTGGATCCCCTCCTTGTCCACGAGCGTGTAGCCGGCGATTGCGACCCCGATGCCGAGCGCGAGCACGAGGCCACGCGCGTCCGTGTGCCCCGAGAGCCCGCGAACGAGCAGGATCCCGCCACCGACGAGAACGACGCCGAGCGCCTGCAGCCAGCCGATCGCCGCCCCCGTCACCACTGCGCCGCCGAGAACGAGAACAGGTGCGCTTCCGCGGGCAACCGGGTAGACGAGGCTGACGTCCGAGCGCCCGTAGGCCGTCGTGAGGAGCGCGAAGTAGACGATCTCGAGAACTGCCGAGGCCGCGATCCAGGGGAGTGCCGCAGCCCGGACGTCCCAGGTCGCCACCGCGACCGGGGCGAACAGCACGGTCGAGAAGGCGAGGGCGACGGCCGTTGCCGCCTGGACGTCCCGCGCACGGGCGAGGATGACATTCCAGGCCGCATGCAGAACGGCCGCCGCCGAGGCGAGCAGGAACGCCGAGAGCGGCACGCTCTACCCGTCGAGGACGATCGTGACTGGCCCGTCGTTCGCCAAGGAGACGAGCATCCTCGCACCGAACGTCCCGCGCTTCACGGGAACGTCGTACGCCGCGAGGGCATCGCAGAACTGCGCGTACAAGGGCTCGGCCTGTTCCGGCGGAGCGGCGGCCGTGAAGCTCGGGCGATTTCCTTTCCGCGTGTCCGCGATGAGCGTGAACTGGCTGACGACGAGCGCCTCCCCGCCCACGTCGAGCAGCGAGCGGTCGAAGCGGCCCTGTGCATCCTCGAAGATCCGCAGCCGCGCGACCTTCCCCGCAAGGCGCTGCGCGGCGGCGTCCGAGTCGCCGGACGCGACCCCGAGCAGGACGACGAGCCCGGGGCCGATCGCCGCGACGACCTCGCCGTCGACCGCGACCGACGCATTCGCGGCGCGCTGGACGACTGCCCGCACGCCTACTCGAGCGCGTCGTCCGGCGGTCGTGGTCGCAGCGAGCGCGCGAGCTTGATGTGCGGCGTGGCCTCCTCGCGCCGCCCCTGGTTCACGAGCGCGCGGCCGAGCGCGTAGTGCGCGAACTCGTCGGACGGTGCGAGCTCGACGAGAGCCCGGAACTCCGCCTCGGCCTCGCGCCAGCGGCCGATCCGGAAGTACGCGATACCGAGGGCCTCGCGAATGGACCGCGACGTCGGCTCGGCACGCTTCGCCTTCTCGAGCGGAACCGTCGCCTGCGCCGCCATGCCGTTGCGAAGGTGGCTGCGCCCGAGCTGGAACAGGTCGTACGTCTCGCTCATCGCCGGCCCGCGGCTGACGAACGAACAGCGCGCCCGCTGCGCGCCACGTGGCCGCCCGCGCGAGCCGCGTCGGTCATGCGGACGAGAGTAGCCGCTCCACCTCGTCGAGTACGGCGGCAGCCACGACCGTCTTCGGGGCCTTCTTCACGGTGCGCTCGCCGGCGTCGGACAGCAGCACGACCTCGTTGTCCGTGGCGTCGAAGCCGATGTCGGACCGGCCGATGTCGTTGAAGACGAGCAGGTCGGCACCCTTGGCGAGCCGCTTCGCGCGTGCCCGGTCGAGCGCCCCCTCCCCGGAGTCGGCCGCGAAGCCGACGAGCACCCGCCCGTCTCGCCTCTCCGCGCCGAGCGATGCGAGGACATCCACGGTCGGCTCGAGCTCGATCGCCCACGTGTTCGCCTCCTTGGAGCGCTTGCCTTCGATCGGAGCCGCCGGGCGATAGTCGGCCACGGCGGCGGCCATGACGACGACGTCGGAGTCGGCGCGGCTTCGCGCCTCGCGCTCGACGTCCGCCGCCGTCGGCGTCGCGACGACGCCGACCTCCCCGGACACGGGCACGGCGAGATTCGCCGCGAGCAACGTGACGTCCGCGCCACGACGCGCCGCCTCTTCGGCCAGCGCGACGCCCATGCGCCCCGAGGAGCGGTTCCCGACATAGCGGACCGCGTCGAGCGGCTCGCGCGTCCCGCCCGCCGAGACGAGAACGCGCTTTCCGCTGAGCGGGCCGTCGCGCGACCCGAGCAACGCCTCGATCGACGCGAAGATCTCCTCGGGCTCGGCCATCCGCCCGACGCCCTCCTCGCCTTCGGCCAGCTCGCCGGCGGCCGGGCCGACGACGGTCACGCCGCGCTCGCGCAACGTCGCGGCGTTCGCCTGCGTCGCGGGGTGCTGCCACATGCGCGTGTTCATCGCAGGCGCGACGAGCACGGGGCCGGAGTGAGCCAGCGCCGCCTCGGTCAAGACGTCGTCGGCGAGCCCGTGCGCGAGCCGCGCGAGCGTGTTCGCGGTCAGCGGCGCGACGACGAGAAGGTCGAAGCGGCCGAGGTGCGGGTACGGCTCACCGCTCGGCGCCTTTCGGGCGAGGGCGTGGAACGTCTCGGCGGTGACGAAGCGCTCGGCACCGGCGGTGAGCACCGGGTGCACGTCGTGCCCGGCACGGACCAGCAGGCGGAGGAGGGTGCAGGCCTTGTAGGCCGCGATCCCACCGGTGACTCCGAGCAGGATGCGCGCCACGCGCCTCGCTCCCCGTTAGCTCGAGGGCGCGAGCTGCCTGATCTTCCCGTTCGCGACTTCCTCCATTGCCATCGTGAGGTAGTTCTTCGAACGGGACTCGATCAGCGGGGGCGGAGCTTCCTCGAAGCCGATGCCCTCACCGAGCTGGTGGTGGTAGTTGTTGATCTGGCGGGCCCGCTTGGCCGCAACGAGGACGAGCGCGTAGCGGGAGCCGCCGACCTCTTTGAGAAGGTCGTCGAGTCGTGGGTAGATCATCGCCGCGAGATGGTACCTGCACGCGCCAGCTCGCACTCGACGAGCGCCGCGAGCGCCGCGGTCGCCCGCTCGAGCTCGTCGTTGCGCACCATGTAGCGGAACTCGTGCGCGCGCTCGAGCTGGCTGTGCGCAAGCGCGATCCGCTCGCCGATCTCGCCCGTGCTCTCGGTCGCGCGCTCGCGCAGGCGGCGCTCGAGCTCGTCGACGTCGGCCGCGATGAAGATCGTCGTGCTGTCGGCGACGTCACGCTGGACCCGCAGCGCTCCCTCGAGCTCGAGCTCGAGGACGCACACAGCGCCGTCACGGGCGATGCGCTCGATCTCGGAGCCGAGCGTCCCGTACCGGCGGCCGGAGACGTACTCGACCCACTCGAGGAAGTCGCCCTCCGCCACGCGCCGCGTGAACTCCTCGTCCGAGAGGAACCAGTAGTCGCGACCGTCGACCTCGCCGGGTCGCTGGGGCCGTGTCGTCGCCGAGACCGCGACCTCGAGGCCGTCGACGCGGTCGAGCAGCCCCTTGATGAGCGTTCCCTTCCCCGCCCCCGACGGGCCGGTGACGACGAGGACGGGCCGCGACGGCACCGTCGGCGTCAGCTGCGGTGGTTGAACAGGTCGACCAGCTCGGTCCGCTGCCGCTCGGAGAGACCTCCGACCGTCTTCGACTGGCTGATCCGGCACTGGTTGAGCAGGCGCGCCGCCTTGACGCGGCCGAACTTGGGCACCGCCATGAGCATGTCGAACACCTTCGCCGTCTCCACCCACTCCGGCGGATCGAGCAGGATCGTCTCGATGCTCTCGTGCCCGGCTTTCAGATCGCGCTTCAGCTGCGCACGCCGGACCCGGACGTCGTTCGCTCGCTGAAGCGCCTCCATCCGTTGGTCGAGCGAACGTGCAGGCGCTTGTGCGTGCGACTTCGTCGTGACCATGAGCCGGACGAGTCTACCAATGTTCCCCTCGTGGTCAAGCCGAACTGTTTCGTCGGATTTGCAGGGATTTTTGTGTTGTCACATGAGCTTACGCACTGGGCGGAGCAGCGGTTGCGCGCCCGGACACCGCAAGAGCGGCGCGCGGGGACACGTCCATCCGGGCGAGGTCGGCACGGAATCGAGCAGGCGCGGTCGGGTCCGCGAACAGGACCGTTCCCACCGCCACCGCACTCGCGCCGACCGAGACGAGCTCGGATGCGTCGGCGGCCGAGGACACGCCACCCATGCCGACGATCGGAAGGTCCACGGCACGCGCGCACGCCCACACGCACGCGAGCGCGATGGGCTTGAGCGGCGGCCCGGAGTACCCCCCGGCTCCCCGTGCGAGGACGGGCCTGCCGGACCTGGGATCGATCGCGAGACCGCGGATCGTGTTGACGAGAGACAGGCCGTCGGCGCCTGCGGCGGCCACGGCCCGTGCCGACTCGGCGACGTCCCAGGTCGCAGGCGACAGCTTCGCGAAGAGCGGCTTGCCCGTGGCCGCACGCGCCGCCGCGACGAGCTCGGCCGCGGTCTCGGGCGCTTCCTCCACGTTCGGGCAGGAGAGGTTCAGCTCGATCGTCGCGACGTCGTCGCTCTCGTCGAGGCGCTCGCAGACCCCCGCGTAGTCCTCGGCCGAGAAGCCGCCGACCGACACCCAGATCGCGACGCCCAGCCGTGCCAGCAATGGAAGATTTCGCTCGAGAAACACGTCGATTCCGGGGTTCTGCAGGCCGATCGAGTTCAGCATGCCCCCACCTACCTCGGCGATCCGCGGGGGCGGGTTCCCCTCGCGCGGATGCGGCGTCACGGTCTTCGTCACGAACGCGTCCAGAGACCGGGCGACGTCGGGAGCGGTCACGGCGTCGAGGCAGCCCGACGCGTTGAGGAGCGGAATCACGCGGCGTCCCGCAAGACCGGGCCTTCGACGCACAGCCGGACGTAGCGGCCGTCCTGCTCGACAGCGCAGCCGTAGCAGGCCCCGTACCCGCAGGCCATCGGGGCCTCCCAGGCGAGCTGCGCGCGCGGGACGAGCGCCCGGACCGCCTCGAGCATCGGCTCCGGGCCGCATGCGAGGACGTCGCGAGGCTCGTCGGGAAGAAGCTCCGTGACGAGTCGAGGCTCGACGACCACCTCCGCGTCGGGAAGCAGGCTCGCCGCGACTGCGTGACCTTCGCTTCGAAACCCGACGATGGCCGGGGCGTCGCCGAGCGCTTCTGCGAGGTACGGCATCGGGGCGATCCCGATTCCGCCGGCGACGAGCAGCGGACTCGCGACGCTGAGGTCAAACCCCTTCCCGAGCGGCCCGAGCACGTGAATCGCCTCACCAGGCCCGAGTCCGCAGAGCGCACGCGTGCCCGGGCCGATCGGCTCCATGAGGAACGTGAGCTGCCCGGGCGGCGCCTGGCAGAGGCTCATCGGGCGTGGAAGCAGACAGCCCGGGGCCTCGAGCATGAAGAACTGCCCAGGGGTTCCCGGCTCGAGCCCGCCTCGTTCAAGGCGGAGCAGCGAGTACGCCCCGATGCTCTCGACACCGACCACGGGGAGCCGCTCACGCCGTGCCTCGCGGCCGGAGAGCACGAGGGAGTCGGCCGCCATCAGACCTCGATCCCGATGCGCTCCTGCAACGACAGCGCCGACTCGGCGCGCGCGTTCGCGATCGCATGGACCGCCGCAGCGGCCCCGGAGATGGTCGTCACGCAGGGCACGCGTGCGACGAGTGCCGCCTCGCGGATGAGGTATCCGTCAGCCCGCGCTCCACTTCCCTGCGGGGTGTTGATGACGAGGTCGCACCTGCCGTGGCGAACCAGGTCGACGACCGTCTCCTCTCCCCCGTCCGCGTCGGCGACCTTCGTGATCTCGTCGATCGATAGCCCTGCCGCGCGCAGCGTGCGCGCAGTGCCCTCGGTCGCCACGAGCTCGAACCCGAGGCCTGCAAGCGCCGCCGCGACGGGAACGGCCGCAGGCTTGTCCTCGTCACGAACCGAGAGGAAGGCCGTGCCGGACGTCGGAAGAGGCCGGCCGGCTGCCCGTTCGGCCTTCGCCAAGGCGGTCGGGAGGTCCCCGGCGCTGGCCATCACCTCACCCGTCGAGCGCATCTCCGGCCCGAGCACCGGATCGGCCCCCGGGAAGCGGGCGAACGGCAGCACCGCGGCCTTCACGCTCACCTGCGTCGGGCGTGGAACGGGGAGATCGAGCTCGGCGAGCGATGACCCGGCCGCGATCCGGCAGGCCGCGTCGACGAGGTTTACGCCGATCGCCTTGCTCGCGAACGGCACCGTCCTCGATGCTCGCGGATTCACCTCGAGCACGTAGACGGTCGAGTCGGCGATCGCAATCTGGACGTTCAGGAGACCGACGACGCCGAGCGCCGGCCCGAGCCGTTTCACGACGTGCTCGATCTCGAGGGCAGCCGCGAGGGTGAGGGACGGAGCGGGCAGCACGCACGCCGAGTCGCCCGAGTGGACGCCCGCCTCCTCGACATGCTGCATCACGGCGGCGATGTAGACGTCCTTCCCGTCGCAGAGCGCGTCGATGTCGAACTCGATGGCGTTCTCGACGAACCGATCGAGCAGCACGTCGCCATCGACCGCCGCCATGGCAACCTCGAGCTGCTCCGTGTCGTAGCAGATGCGCATCGCGCGCCCACCCAGGACGTAGGACGGCCTGACGAGGAGCGGATAGCCGATCTCCTCGGCTGCCGCGAGCGCTTCGGAGACGTCGGACGCGATCGCCCAGGGCGGGCAGCGCACGCCGAGCTCCTGGGCGAGGAGGCCGAAGCGCTCGCGATCCTCGGCGAGATCGATCGCCTCGTGCGGCGTGCCGAGGATCGGGTAGCCGCCCTCCTCGATCGCCCGCGCGAGCCGGAGCGGCGTCTGCCCGCCGAACTGCGTGACGACGCCGAGGGGCTGCTCGCGGTCGCAGACGGCGAGCACCTCCTCGGGGGACAGCGGCTCGAAGTAGAGCCGGTCGGAGATGTCGTAGTCGGTCGAGACGGTCTCGGGGTTGCAGTTGACCATCACCGCCTCGTAGCCGAGCGCGCGGAAGGTCTGGGCCGCATGGACGCAGCAGTAGTCGAACTCGATGCCCTGCCCGATGCGGTTCGGGCCCGAGCCGAGAATGACGACGCGCGGCTTGTCTCCGACGGGAGGTGCCTCGTCGGCCTCGCCCCAGGTCGAGTAGAGGTAGTTGGAGGCCGCCTCCACCTCGCCGGCGCATGAGTCGACGCGCCGGAAGACGGGACGGATGCCCTGCTCGTGCCGACGTTGCCGCACCTCCGGACCGGTCATGCCGAGCGCCTCGCCGAGGGTGTCGTCACCCCATCCCGCACGCTTGGCCTCCGCGATGTCGCCGCTCGCGAGGATCTCCCGCGCGCGTGCGATCTCCGAGCGGAACCACGGATGGATGCCGTCGGGGAGATCCTCGTCGGCGAGGCTCGGCCAGGGGGTCGCCGCACCCTTCTCGAGCTCGCGCGAGCCGTGCGCCTTCAGAAGCGCCTCGGAGAACGTGCGCCCGATCCCCATCGCCTCGCCGACCGACTTCATCTGTGTTCCGAGAGTCTGATCCGCGCCGGGGAACTTCTCGAATGCGAAGCGCGGGAACTTCACGACCACGTAGTCGAGGGTCGGCTCGAAGCTGGCGGGCGTCGTCTTCGTCAGGTCGTTGGGAATCTCGTCGAGTGTGTAGCCGACCGCGAGCTTGGCGGCGACCTTCGCGATCGGGTACCCGGTCGCCTTCGACGCGAGCGCCGAGGAACGCGAGACGCGCGGGTTCATCTCGATGACGCGCAGCTCGCCGGTCTCACGGCTGCGCGCGAACTGGATGTTCGACCCGCCCGTCTCGACCCCGACCGCGCGGATGATCGCGCAGGCCGCGTCGCGCAGTTCCTGGTACGCCTCGTCGGAGAGGGTCATCTGCGGAGCGACCGTCACGGAGTCGCCCGTGTGCACGCCCATCGGATCGAGGTTCTCGATCGAGCAGACGATCACGACGTTGTCGGCGCGGTCGCGCATGACCTCGAGCTCGAACTCGTCCCAGCCCCGCACGGACTGCTCCACGAGCACCTGACCGATCGGCGACTCCCAGAGACCGCGCTCGACGTGGAAGGCGAGCGTTGCGCGATCCTCGGCGAACCCTCCGCCGTGGCCGCCGAGCGTGAATGCGGGGCGCACGACGGCCGGGACGGGCACGCCCTCGAGGTCGTCGAGCGAGGTCACGATGACCGACGAGGGAACCTCGAGCCCGCACGAGCGGACGGCGTCGCGGAAGAGCTCGCGGTCTTCCGCGCGGCGGATGACGTCGACCTGCGCACCGATGAGCTCGACGCCATGCTCCTCGAGCACGCCCGCCTCGGCGAGCTCGATCGCGAGGTTGAGCGCGGTCTGACCGCCGAGCGTCGGAAGGAGCGCGTCGGGTCGCTCGCGCTCGAGCACGGATGCGACGCCCTCGAGGTCGAGCGGCTCGATGTACGTGCGGTCGGCGAAGCCCGGATCGGTCATGATCGTTGCGGGGTTCGAGTTGACGACGATCGTGCGGAACCCCTCCTCGCGCAGGACCTTCAACGCCTGGCAGCCGGCGTAGTCGAACTCGCACGCCTGGCCGATCACGATCGGGCCGGACCCGATGACGCAGATCGACTCGATGTCGATTCGGCGCGGCATCTAGCTGCGAAGCTCCTCGACGAAGCCTCCGAGGATGGGCCAGGCGTCGTGCGGACCTGGGCCTGCCTCGGGGTGGAACTGCACCGAGCGCGCGCGGAGCTCGGGAAAGTCGAAGCCCTCGACCGTGCCGTCGTAGAGGGAGACGTACGTCTCCTCCGAGCCCTCGGTGGCCTCGACCGCGAAGCCGTGGTTCTGGCTCGTCACGAGAACGCGCCCGGTCTGCCGCTCGAGCACCGGGTGGTTCGCCCCGCGATGGCCGAACGGGAGCTTGTACGTGCGGTGCTCGGAAGCCAGCCCGAGCAACTGGTGGCCGAGGCAGATCCCGAGGATGGGGACGCGGCCGAGCAGCTCGCGCACCACCTGCGTCTCGTCGACCAGCGGCTCGGGGTCGCCCGGCCCGTTCGAGAGGACGACGCCGTCGAACTCCGCGAGCTCGTCCGCGGACGTCGAGTGCGGGCACACGGTGACGGCCGCTCCCGCGCTCGCGAGCCGGCGCATGATCGAGCGCTTCGCCCCGTAGTCGACGACCGCCACGTGCGGCGAGCCCTCCGCGGCGAAGACGTACCGCTCCGGCGCCGAGACCCGAGCGACGAGGGCCTGGCCCTCCATCGCGGGCTGCGCCAGCACCTGCTCGAGCGCCTCGGCAGGCGCGACCTCGCGCTCGTCCGAGACGACTGCGGCGCGCATGGCGCCCGCGTCACGCAGCTTCAGGACGAGGGAGCGGGTATCGATCCCGTCGAGCCCGACGAGGCCGCGCTCGCGAAGCCAGGACGCCCACTCGGCGCCACCGAGCGAGCGCATGAGCGCCCCCCGTGCGTGCGGCTCGCGCGACTCGTCACGCGTCTCGTCGACGCCGTAGTTCCCGACCATGGCAGCCGTGAAGCAGACGAGCTGGCCGGCGTAGCTCGGGTCGGTGACCGTCTCCTGGTAGCCGGTCATCCCCGTCGTGAACACGGCCTCGCCGAACGCGACGCCGTCCGCGGCGACCGATCGTCCGCGAAAGACGCTGCCGTCCTCGAGGACGAGGAAGCCGGCCGTCATGCCTCGAACACCAGGCGCCCGTCCGCGATCGTCTTCTCGACGCGTCCGCGAAGCCTCTCTCCGAGCAGCCACGAGTTCGCGGAACGCGAGCGGAAGCCGTCCTCCTCGACCGTCCACTCCGCGTCGAGGTCGAGCACGACGAGGTTCGCGCGCGCTCCCACCTCGATGTGCGGCTCGTCGAGGCCGAGCGCGCGAGCCGGCCCGGCCGACATGCGGTCGAGGAGCGTCTCGAGCGTGATCACGCCGGGGAGCACGAGGTGCGTGTGGAGCGCCGCGAAGGCCGTCTCGAGGCCGGTGACACCGAACGGCGCCTCCTCGAACGGCACCTCCTTCTCGTGGCGGGCGTGAGGGGCGTGATCCGTCGCGATGCACGAGATCGCGCCGCGCCTGAGTGCATCGCGCAGCGCCTCACGATCCCGCTCGGCGCGGAGCGGCGGGTTCATCTTCACGTTCGGGTCGAGTGATCGCACCGCGTCGTCCGTGAGCACGAGGTGGTGCGGCGTGACCTCGCCGGTCGCTTGGGCGCCGCCGGCGAGAGCGTGATCGAGTGCGGCGACCGACTCGCGGGCCGAGAGGTGCATGAGATGGAGCGGTCGCCCTTCGGCGGCCGCCAGGGAGAGGTCGCGCTCGACCATGACGCTCTCGGCCGTCGACGGGTACGGGCCGAGGCCGAGCTCGGCGGCGACCGCTCCGTCGTGCGCGTGTCCTCCGCGCGACAGCGACGGCTCCTCGCAGTGCAGCGCGAGCGGCCGGCCGGTGAGCGAGCTGTACTGCAGCGCGCGGCGCATGAGCCCCGCGGACACCACCGGGCGGCCGTCGTCCGTGAACGCAGCCGCACCCTCGTTCGCAAGCTCTGCCATCTCCGTGAGCTCTTCGCCGAGCTGGCCCTTGCTGATCGCAGCCATGAACCCGGTCGGGACGACGGCTTCCTCCCGCGCCTGTTCGACGAGCGCGCCCAGCACCGACGCCGAGTCCACGACCGGCTCGGTGTTGGGCATCGCGAGGATCGCGCAGTAGCCGCCGCGCGCGGCAGCCTCGGTGCCCGAGCGAATCGTCTCCTCGTCCTCCCGGCCGGGCGTTCGCAGGTGTACGTGGGGATCCACGAACGCCGGTGCGATCACGAGCCGCGACTCCGAGCCGGGCTCCAGCGCGCTCACGATCCCGTCGGTGATCGTCACGCGGAGCGCCTCGTCGATCCCCTGAGCCGGGGCCACCACGCGACCGTCGAGGACGAGCGAGTCGCTGCGGCCGTTCCTCGCGAAGAGCACTAGGCCGTCACCGCCTCGGCGCGCGCGTGCACGGGCGGCGCGACGGTCAGGACGTCGTAGAGCACGGCCATGCGAACGACGAGGCCGGCCCTCACCTGATCGGTCACGAGCGCCTGCGGCGAGTCCGCGACGCGCGGGTCGATCTCGACACCGCGGTTCATCGGCCCGGGATGCATCACGACCTGACCCGGGCGAACGCGCTCCGGCGTGATCCCGTACAGCGCGGTGTACTCGCGAAGCGAGGGCACGAACGCCTCCCCCATGCGCTCCTGCTGCATGCGAAGGACGTAGACGACGTCGGCGTCCGCGACCGCCTCGATGTCGTGGGAGACCGAGCACCGGAGGGTGCCGAGCTGCGGCGGGACGAGCGTCGGCGGCCCCACGAGAACCGCCTCTGCCCCGGTGAGCCCGAGCGCCTGCACGAGCGAGCGCGCGACCCGCGAGTGGAGAACGTCGCCGACGATGGCGACGCGCAGCCCTTCGAGCCGGCCGAGCGCGTTTCGCATGGCGAACAGGTCGAGCAACGCCTGGGTGGGATGCTGGTGCTTGCCGTCTCCGGCGTTCACGACGTGCGCGTCGGTGAGGCGGGCGACGAGCTGCGCCGCGCCGATCGACGGATGGCGGACGACGATGACGTCCGGTTCGTACGCGGCGAGCGTCAGAGCCGTGTCCTTGAGCGATTCGCCCTTGTCGACGGACGAGCCGCTGGAACGAACGGACATCGTGTCCGCGGAGAGCCGCTTCGCCGCGAGCTCGAAGCTCGAGAGCGTCCGCGTCGAGGACTCGTAGAAGAGGTGGATGACGGTGCGTCCGCGGAGCGTCGGAAGCTTCTTCACCTCACGGTCGAGCGACGCCGCGAGCGAGTCCGCCGTGTCCAGGATGCGCAGGACGTCCTCCGTCGTGAGATCGCCGACGGACAGGAGATGGCGCCGCGGAGAGGTCGCCGGCGGACGCAGCTCAGACACGGGCTCCATCCTCCGGCTCGCCGACGAGGAACACGCCGTCGCGCTCGTCGATCTCGAGGAGCTCGACCTGGATCCGCTCGTCGCGACCGGTCGGCAGGTTCTTGCCGACGTAGTCCGGGCGGATCGGAAGCTCCCGATGGCCGCGGTCGACGAGGACCGCGAGCTGCACCCGGGCAGGACGCCCGAAGTCCATCAGCGCGTCGATCGCCGCCCTGATCGTCCGGCCCGTGTACAGCACGTCGTCGACGAGGACGACCGTCATTCCCTCGATCGGGAAGGTGATGCTCGTCGCGCGCACCACGGGCTGTCGTCCAGGGGCACGGCCGCCGTCTCGGACGTGGACGTCGTCGCGGTGGAAGGTGATGTCGAGCGCGCCGACCGGAAGCGCGACGCCGCTCCGCTCCTCGACCAGCCGACGCAGACGCGAGGCGAGCGGCGCGCCGCGAGACTGGATGCCGACGAGCGCGACGTCGTCGAGCTGGTCGCTGCGCTCGATGATCTCGTGCGCGATGCGAGAGAGAGCCTTCGCGATCGCCTCACCGTCGAGGAGGAGCCTCGCGGTGGCGTCTGCGGGGACGTGCGTCGTCACGTGCAACTCCTTTCCGGCCTCTCTGGACCGGGTTAAAGGATCGGCTCGGCGAGTGTAGCGGCCGCGTCCGCGGGCGTCCTGCCGGTGCGCCCCCCGGAGCGCACGAGCTCCGGATCTCCCCGCTCGGGGAACGGGATCGTCACGAGATCGAAGTCGCGCGGCACGACCGTCGCCGCGAACACCTGCGTCGCCTCCTCCACCACCTGATGGCCGAAGTACCGTGTCGAGACGTGTATGAGAGCGAGCAGCTTCACGCCTGCCTCCCGCCCCACGAGCGCCGCGGCCCCGGCCGTGGAGTGCAGCGTCTCGCGCGCTCGCGCGCTCTCGTCCGCGAGGAAGGTCGCCTCGTGCACGAGCAGATCGGCGCCGCTCGCAGCTTCGACCACGGATGCGACGGGCGCCGTGTCGCCCGCCAGTACGACCTTGCGGCCGGCCCGAGCGGGACCGAGCACGTCCTCCGGGGTCACCGTGCCCCCGTCCGCAAGCGTCACGCTCTCGCCGCGCTGGAGCATCCCGCGCTCGCGTCCGGCCGGGACGCCGAGCCGGTCGGCGGCGTCGACGTCGAAGCGGCCCGGGCGGTCGTCCTCCGCGAGCGCGTAGCCGATGGCACTCACGCTGTGCTGGAGAGCGAAGGGGACGATCCGGTAGCCGTCCCGCTCGAGCTCGTCGCCGGGCTCGAGCTCGACCGTCGAGACGGGATACGTGAGGCGTCCGAAGATCCGCCGAAGCCCACCGAAGAGGTCGTCGAGCCCGCGCGGCCCGTACACCGTCAGGGGCACCTCGCGTCCGCGCAACGCGAACGTCTTGAGCATGCCCGGGAGCCCGAGGTAGTGGTCGGCATGGAAGTGCG
Organism: Gaiellaceae bacterium; assembly: GCA_036274755.1. GTDB lineage: Bacteria > Actinomycetota > Thermoleophilia > Gaiellales > Gaiellaceae > GMQP-bins7. Next base: position 22,885 of record DASUFC010000122.1, on the reverse strand, counting down.
TGAGGAAGATCTCCTCCAGCTCGACGAGCCCGACGTCGCTGCGCAGGAGCTGACGTTGCGTGCCCTCTCCGCAATCGAACAGGAGCCGCTCACCGCCTCGCCGGACGAGTGTCGCGGGCAGCGCGCGCGTCGCGGTCGGCATGGAACCTGACGTCCCGAGAAAGACGACGTCGAGATCCACGGCGGCCGATTGTACTGAGAGGCTCAAAGTCCGCCTTGTGCGAGCCGATACAGCCGACATGCGGCGAATGCGTGGCCCTCGCGCGCTCGGCCTCGGCCGGCAGCTGACCCTGCTCAAGGCCTTCCTCGTCGTGTCCGCGATCGTCCTCGCACTCGGTGCGCTCGCGCTCTCCACGCGGCTGTCGCACGACCTGCACGCAGCTGCGTTCGCCGATACGAAGCGGGATGCCGCGTCGTACGTCGAGGCCGTTCTCGATCCCGCGGTGGTCCACGGATCCAGGGCGACCATGACACCGGCGCAACGGCGTCGCCTCGCCCGCACGTTGCGGCTTCCGGACGACGTGAAGGGACTGAACGTCTACAGCCGCGCGGGTCGGCTCCTCTTCTCGACCGCACGACCGGACCGCGTCGGCCGCCTGCGGCGGAGCCCCGACCTGAGGAACGCCGTACGGCGAAACCGCCCGAGTGCCGAGATCGTGCATCCCGGTGGGAGCGCAGCCGACGTCGTCAAGGTGTGGGCACCCCTCACGACCCGGAAGGGACGGGCGGTCGGTGCAGCGGAGGTCTCGCTCGACGCGTCGGTGGTCACCGCCGTCGTCTCCGATGCGAGGCGGACCATCTGGTACGCGGTGGGGGCAGTCTTCGTCCTTCTCTGGATCGTCCTCGCGCTGTTCGTGCGTGGCGCGTCGATGTGGATGCGGCGACAGAACGAGGATCTCGCGATCCGCCAGCACGATCTCGTCGAGTCCTCGCGCGAGCTCGAGGCGACGCTGCTCGAGACGATCGAGACCCTGAACGCCGCCGTCGAGGCGCGGGACCCGTACACCGCCGGCCACTCGCAGCGCGTACGCCGCGTCTCGCTGGCGATCGGGCGCGAGCTCCGTCTGTCCGCGAAGCAGCTCGGGGCGCTCGCAACCGCGGCCCTGTTCCACGACATCGGGAAGATCGGGATGCCGGATGCGATCCTCACGAAGCCGGACCGACTCGACCGTCGCGAGGCGACCGTCATGCGCGAGCACGCGGTGCGCGGCGCGGAGATCGTCTCGCGGATCTCGTCCCTCAGGGACTCCGTTCCCGGGATCCGCCACCACCACGAGCGCTGGGACGGTCTCGGCTACCCGGACCGGCTGAGCGGCAAGGACATCCCGCTCGAGGCCGCGATCATCGCGATCGCCGACTCGTGGGACGCGATGACGACCGAGCGGCCCTACTCCGCCGCGCTCGAGCTGAGCGAGGCGATCCTCCAGATCCACGCAGGACGCGGCAAGCAGTTCAACCCCGCCGTCGTCGACGCCTTCGTCTCGGTGTCCCAGCGCCGTCCGGCGGAGATCATGCCGCCCGACGCGGCGCCTGCCGCCTCAGCCGTCGCGGTCTGAGGGGAACGCCAGGTCGGTGTAGACCATCTCGCCGCGGAACTTCCGCGCGGCGGGGTCCCACGGGAAGAAGATCGCGTTCTTCCACTCGAGCCGCTCGTTCGTCGGCTCGTTGTCGAGCCAGCGGCCTCGGTGCGTCGCCGTGACGCGCGCCTCCTCGCACACGCCCTGCGGCCCGATGACGATGTACTCGAGGTCGAAGTGGATGTCCGGGAAGGCCGTGAGGAGCTCCGTGTAGAAGCGCGTCGCGCCTTCGTGCCCCTCCCACCGGGCTCCGGTGCCCATCACCTCGTAGACGCAGTCGTCGGTCAGCGTGGAGATGAGGCCCGGCAGGTCGCGGTTGTCCTCCGCGATCGAGTGCGTCTTCCACAGCTCCCGGATCTCCGCGTACTCGTCGACGTCGATCGGGCGGCGCAGCAGCTCGAGGATGCGGTCGGAGGCCATCGACTGCCGTTCATATCACCGAGCGGCCCGCCTCGCTCGCCCTATGGCACGAGAAGGCGCTGGCCCGGGACGATCGTCGCGTCGGCGAGATGATTCGCCTCCTGGAGCTTCCAGACTCCCGCCCGCGGATCGCCGCCGTACCGCGCGGCCGCGATCGTCCACAACGTCTCACCCGCCCGCACCCTGTGGTGCTGCGGCGTCCCGCTTGCTCCGGTGTCGCGCGCGAGCACTGCCCACAGCACGACTGCGACGAGGACGACGATGACGACTCGACCGAACACGTGTTCGGATCATGACACGAACACACGTTCGCTGTCAAGAGCTCAGCGTCGGAGCACTGTCTGCCGAACGACGAACGTGCGGCGGGCGCGGTTCGACTCGGCTGCGAATTGCACCGAGACTTGAACGAGGCCCGTCGTGCCCTTCGGCGCGCGCACGTCGACACTCTGCGTCCTCAGCCCCTGCACGCCGACGCTGCGGCAGCGGCCGCTGGTCCCTACCAGCCAGGACGATGCAGGCGACACGCAGACCTTCGCGCGCGCGTCCTCCCCGGCGGCGAGCCGCGCGAGCACGGTCACACCCCGACCGCCGACCGCGACCTTCGTGCCGAGCACGCTCGCTCCCGGCGTCCACGCGCGCACGAGCTCCGCACAGCCTTCCGGAATCGCGGTCTGCACGGCGAGCGCAGCGGCGCGCTCCGTGCCGTCGGCGCGCTCGAGACCGGCCTGAAAGCCCGTTCGCAACCCGTCGTCGCGGAACCCGAAGAAGCTCAGCGACGCGATGTCGGGATCGCAGGCCGCCTCGCGGATCATCTGGCCGTAGATGGCTGCCTGCGTGATCTCGTCGGTCACCGCGACGTTCTCCCGTCCGCGGTACCCGAGGAGCCCGGTCGTGTCCACCTGCCAGCCGACCTCGTCGAGATCGAGCTTCAGGCCTGCGGCTGTCGTCGGCTGTGCCGTCCCGTTGAAGGCGTCCCAGAGCGCCTGCTTGAGGCGGTCGAGGTTCGCGAAGCCGGCATTGGGCCACTGGTAGCCGCGCTCGAGCGGGTCGGTGGCCTCGTTCGGGTACGGGTGGAAGCTGAACTCGTCCATGAGCGGCTTGGTGCGTCCGCTCCTGCGGTACCAGGCGCCGAGCGAGCGGAGGAAGCGCACCGGAGAGGTCGAGATGTTGTTGCGCGCCGTCGGCCGGTCGTTGCCGCGCGGCGAGAGCCCGACGCCGACCACGGTGATGCTCGGATCCACACCCTTCAGCGTGTCGTACGCCGCCGCGAGGTACGGGCCGAAGGCCTGCGCCGAGACGTTGTTGCCGGCGGGGTCGAACTGCGGCCGCCAGAACGCCGGCTGGTTGGGCTCGTTGCCGATGACGAACTTCCGCACCTGCGGGTAGACCGACGCGAGGACGCCGACGTACGACGCGAAGAGCGACGGAGACCCGAGACCCGCCTCGATCTCGCGCGGCGGGTACGGATAGACGGCGAGGATCACGTTCAGGCCCGCTCCCGTCGCGCCCTCGATCGCGCGGTCGAGCTGGGGTTTGTCCTGGATCACCATGGCGTCGCTCGGGACGAAGCGGACGCCGATGACGGTCTGCCGCAGGCCGAGGCCGACCATGCGGCCGTACAGCGCGGCACCCCCGTCGTCCGAGAACTTCGCCGAGTCGTCGTTCGCGCCGATCTCCGCAGCCGTGCCAACGGACGCTCCCGCGAGGAGCGCCACGACGAGAGCCGTTGCGAAAGCGAGGATCCGCATCCCAGTTCACCCAGTCACGGGCTCCCCACTGCCCGCAGCGGCTTGGGAGGTTAGAGCCGTGCGAGGAGCGCGTCAAGCAGATGCTGCGCTCCGAAGCGGACGGGATCGTCCGCGGGGAGATCGGTCTCGGCGGCGGCCTCCGCGACCGCCGCCCGGGCGTCCGGCTCCGAGAGTCCGGCGGTGTTGACGGCGATGCAGGCGACCCTGGCCTTGCGCGCCGGCAAGGCGATCCGCTCGTGCAGCTCGACGAGCTCCGAGAGAGGTGGGATCGGGTGTCCGGGACATCCCTCGATCTCGGTCGCCCCGGCACGATGGCAGAGGACGAACGCGTGCGGCACCGAGCCATGGACGAGCCCCAGCGTCACACCCGAGTAGAGCGGGTGAACGAGCGACCCCTGGCCCTCGACGAAGAGCAGCCGTCCTCCCCGCTCCGCGCCCTCGACGACGAGCCTCTCCGCCGCGCCCGCGAGGAAGTCGGAGACCACGGCGTCGACGGCGATGCCCCAGCCTGCGATCGCGATGCCCGTCTGCCCGGTCGGGACGAAGACGGACTCGAGACCCCGGTCACGCGCGGCACGGTCGAGCTCGATCGCGACGGTCTTCTTGCCGATCGCGCAGTCCGACCCGACCGTGAGCACGATCGTGGCGTCGAGCCGCAGGTTCGCGCCGGTCGCGACATTGAGACCCTCGGGCGGCCTGCGGAGGTCCCGCAGCCGCACGTCGTGAGCCGCTGCGAGCGCTACGAGCTCCGGGTCGTCGGAGAGGAACTCGTGCAGGCCGCTCTCCACGTCGAGCCCGGCCTCGATCGAGCTCACGAGCAGCGCGCGCCACGCGGGCGGAAAGCGACCGCCCTGCGTCGCGACGCCGACCACGGCCACTGTCGGGTCGAACGCCATGGCGTCGGCGACCGTCCCAACGACCGGGATCCCTTCGCTCGTCGCCCCCGCGCGCATCGAGTCGAGGATCGCCACGACCGGGTCTTTCCCGTAGCGGATGATCCCCCACATCGTCTTGCCGTAGTGGCGATCGCCCGAGAAGCCCTCTCCCAGGATCAGGATCCGGCGCGGACGCGTCATCGCGCCGAGACGCCGAGGCCGCTCTCGAGCGACGGGACCTGCACGCCGTTCCGGAGCTCCACCCCCGGCCAAGGATCCTCGCGCAGGAGCAGGTTGCCGTCGAGGTCGACGTGGTCGCAGAGCGGCGCGACGCAGCAGCCTGCGGCGATGCCGAGCCCGGATTCGAGCATGCAGCCGAGCATGACGCCGAGCCGCAGCGCCCGCGCTGCATGCGCCATGCGGATCGCCTCTCGGATACCGCCCGACTTCGCGAGCTTGATGTTGATCCCGTGCGCAATCTCGCCACAGCTCTCGACGTCGGCCAGCGTATGGCAGTCCTCGTCGACGTAGATGGGGATCGGCGAGCGCTGCTTCAGCGTCCGCCCGCCCTCGTCGCCCGCCTTCAACGGCTGCTCGCAGTACTCGACGCCGAGGTCGGCGAGCTGCGCCAGTGCGTCGAGCGCCTCGTCGAGCGTCCACCACTCGTTCACGTCGACCATGAGGGGCAGATCGGTGGCGCTTCGCACCGCGCGGACGCGCTCGACGTCGAGCCCGTCGCCCCCTCCGAGCTTCAGCTTCAGGCGCCGGTACGAGGCCGAGGCAGTCTCGGCGCGGCGAGCCATGTCGTCGGGATCGCCGAGCCACACCGTCCACGACGTCGGCGGCCCTGCGCGGGGAAGCCCGAGGAGTCGGTGCGCCGGAATGCCCAGCAGCTTCCCCTGCAGATCGTGCAGCGCCGCATCGAGCGCGGACTTGGCCGCCTGCTCTCCGGAGACGACCGCCAGCCGCTCGCCGACGTCCTCGAGGGCGAACGGGTCGTCGCCGACGAGGTGCCCGTGATCGTCGACGAAACGCAGCGCCGATGCCGCGTCCTCGCCGTACCGCTCGACAGGAGCACCCTCGCCGAAGCCGGTGACCCCGTCGTGCGTGATCGAGACGTGGACGACGTCCGCGTAGTCGGTCGTCTCGCGCGAGATGACGAAGGTCTCGGCGAGCGGGAGACGCACGATCCGCGCTTCGACCTCCACGGCGCGAGCGTACACTGGCGTCTTCCCCGCGCCCGTAGCTCAGGGGATAGAGCGCGCGCCTCCGGAGCGCGAGGCCGCAGGTTCGAATCCTGCCGGGCGCATAGAGAAGCCAGTCGAGCCACGCAAGGCGTGACTGCACAGGCACACATCAGTGCCGATGGAAGCGGCTTCGGTGCCCCAGCCGCACGTCTGTCCGCCGATGGCCGGCTTCACGTCCGCGACGAACGGGAAGGAACATGAAGGTCGCGAAGTCGCAAGGGAGTCCGCGTACGACCTACGAACGGCGACCGTGCGCGCTATGCCGAACGTCGACCCTTCATCGCATCACCCACGCACGCGATGGGATGGGACACCGCCTGCATCAGATTCCTGAATGCCAGAACCACCGGATTTGGGGCGACGGTCGCATTGAAGGCCGTGATGGCAACGGGGAGTGGCGCTTCCTGGACGCACCTGCAGCCTAGTTCGTTCCGGCGAGACGCAGCCCCGGCAGTGGTTCAGTGTTCGGCTGGACGAACCCGGCGTCGGATAGTCGACCTTCGACTACGGAGTAGCCCGGACAGTCGCAGTCCGGCCGTGACAGAGACTGCATGTCGTAGGCGCGGAATCGACAGCTACGCCTCCCCTTCTTGAACACCGCGACATGCTTCGACCGTGGATGTCCACAGTGGTCGCATAAGGGACTGCCGCCGCAAGTTCTGCAGCCACCGCCTTCCGTGATCCAGTTGTGGCTCGGGTACGGCCAGGTTGCGCCGCAGATACGGCATTGACGGTGGCTGGCCACGAACCAACCGTCGGCAGTCGCGACGGCATGCTTGAACCGACGCGGCGTTCAGACGGCAGCGATTCGCATCCGCAGGTACTGCGTCACGCCGGCGATCTTGCTGCCGGCATGAGAGGAAAGCGACGAATGTGTCCGAGAACGAGACGATGGAGTCACGATTGAGCGGATCTTGAGCCACGGCCGCCAATCTGACGCCATGTGGTCGCCGTCAGTGGGCGCAGCAGCACTATCGGTCGCCGGATTGGGGCTTGCCCTTGCGGCTGGAGCGGGCGACGCGAGTTCTGCTCGGCACGATCCAAGCACGGTCCGCGTGGCGATCGTCGGTGCCCGTGCGCGGGCGGCCGCCACGGTCGACGGCCTCGTCCGGATAGAGGTCCACCTTCGAACCGCCACGCGAGGGACGTTCAGGATGACAGGCGCTCTTGCCGATGCAGGGTCGCTCTCGGCCTCGCGTCGTGTCTCGGGCAGCCGCCTACAGCTGACGCTCACGCTCGTCGGAAAGGCGGGGATGATCCGGATCAGATCGGCACGCGCGTGCGCAGGCGCGGTCGGCACGTGGCGCGTTCTGTCCGGCTCGAAGGCATATGCGGGATCGACTGGCAGTGGCGTGGCGCGTGGAGGCGGGCGTTGCGCTTCGCCCAGCTATCCCGCCAAGGCGATCTACACGGGCGCGATCAACGTGCCGCCGCCACCCCCACTCGCCCGGCCCGGTCACTTCGGCGGCGCGACCTCGCAGCGCGAGGAAGTCGTCCTCGACGTGCGGGACGGGGGACGCACCTTCGGAGGGTTGCGCCTCCGGGTCAGTACTCCATGCGTCGGCACGACGACCGTGAGCTCCGTCTTGATCTCGGTCGCCGGACCGACTCCGATCCAGGCCGACGGGAGCTTCTCGCTCGCACCGACGACGGGCGGCGGCTCGGCGACGGTGACGGGTCGTTTCACATCGCTCACGAGCGTGGAGGGCACGGCGCACGCGGCAACGCGGGTGACGGTCACGTCGACGAACACGACGTATGAGTGCGCGGCGGACGTCACGTGGAAGGCCACGCTGCCGCCTCCGGTCGCGACCCCGGGAACGTACTGCGGGTTCACGACCCAGGGCTCGTCGATCTGTCTCGATGTCGCTCCGAGCGGGACGAGCGTCGCGAGCGTCAGGTTCGGAGTCGTCGTCCTCTGCAACCAACGAACCGCCGAGGTCGAAGTTCGGCTGGAGTTCGAGGACATCCCCATCGGCGGGAACCTCGGGTTCACCTGGAGTTCGTCGGCGCTCGAAGGGCTCATCTCCGGGACGGCAGCTGTTTCAGGACTGCTCGACCCGAACGGCGGCACGGGAGCCCATGGCTCGGTTCGGCTCCAGCTTCCCGTCTTCGACCACGAGGGAACGCGCTACACGTGTGGCGTCGGCACGGCGCAGTGGGAGGCGCGCCGTCAGTGACGAGCGGAGCTCGCTTCATGCCAAGCGCTCGACCTCGCACCGAGCGCGGCTCCGCTCAGGAAGGATCGTCGGCTACTGAGCGGACGACGTGGCCGACACGTTGCGCGGCCACGCCGGCCGGAGGATCGGTGAGTCCTTTCGGAAGCCCCAGATGGCGCAGTAGATGCCGAGGAACGCCTCCCAGATGAACTCCGGGATCACGAGGAGCGTCACCGGCCCGGATTGATCCCACCAATCGAAGAGGACGCCGAAGTTCCCGAGCAGGAGCAGCGGGCCACCGATCAGCCCGAACCAGGCCATGCGCCTCGGGACGAGGCCGGACCTGTACATCAGGTACCCGAGGATCAGCCCGTTCCCCCAGGGGACGATCAGGCCGGGGCCGAGCAGGAACGTCCAGTCCTTGAGCGCAGCGAGTGTGAAGGCCGCGTCGCGCGCGCCGGGCAGGTCGTGCCGAAGGCCGACGACGCCGAGCACGAAGATGATCCCCATCGCGATGAACGTGCACTCGATGATCCGGGCTGCGACGTAGCCCATCGCCAGCGCCTCGTTCTGTCGACGCGCGATCGGATACAGGACGACGGCCGTTCCCACGTTCGAGAGGACGAGCATCAGCTCGAGGAAGGCCCCCAGATAGATCTGGCCGTCCTTCCCGCCACCGGTGATGTATCCGACCGGATCGTCGAGAGCAGGCTGGAAGAGAGCGAGCGCGCCGATCGAGGTGACGAACGTGATGATGAACAGCACGCCGAAGATCCGGCCATGCCTCTGGTCGTCGCTCACGGCTCTTCCACCCCGGTGCGCACGTCGTCTCGTGCACGCCTACCCCGGGAACGCCTCACTCGAAACCTCTTCCGCGGCTAGCCGGCGATGTAGTCGTGCAACTCGTAGAGCCCTTGACGGACGGGCTCCTGCGTCGCGGTGTCGGGGCGCGGCAGATCGTCCGGCGTGATCATCTGCATCATCTTCTGCATGAACCGGTCCGCGTGCTCGCGCGTCTCCCAGACGTCGACGAGACGCCACACGCCGTTGTCGTCGTCGAACCCGGCGGTGTGGACGAGCAGGCCGTCGATCGGGTCGTCGCCGAGCCGCTCCTTGAGGTACTCGTAGTTCTCGGTCGACCGGTCGCCGATCGGGAACTCCTGGATGAAGACGACGGGCATGCGTTACCTCCTCTGTCGCGGGGGGATGCGCTCCATCCTCTACCCATTCGGGCTCGCTGTCACTCCGCCGCCACGGACGCAACGTGCAGTAGGTTCGCGGTCCAGCGCGCATGAGTCGCTCGACGCACGCCTACGGACCCCATCCCAGCCAGATCGCTGAGCTCTTCCTGCCGCGCGGGTCCGGGCCCTTTCCCGTGGCGATCGTCGTGCACGGCGGCTACTGGCGCGCGCGGTACGACCGGGCGCTCATGGACGGGGTGTGCTCGGACCTCGCTGCGCACGGGCTCGCCGCGTGGAACGTCGAGTACCGCCGCGTCGGGCTGGGCGGCGGCTGGCCGGAGACCTTCGAGGACGCCGCCCGAGCATCCGACCTCCTCGCCGAGGTCGACGCGCCCCTCGACCTCGACCGGGTCGTCGCGGTCGGGCACTCGGCGGGCGGGCAGCTTGCGACCTGGATCACGGCGCGGCCGACGCTGGCGAACGATCAGCCCGGCGCTTCCCCACGCGTCGTCGTTCGCGCTGTGGCGTCGCAGGCGGGCGTGCTCGACCTTCGCCTCGCGGCCGGAATCGCGCCGTCGAGCGTGCCGACGCGGGCGCTGCTCGGCGATCCGGACGAGCACCCCGACCGCTACGACCATGCCTCGCCGCGTGCCCGCCTGCCTCTCGGGATCCCCCAGCTCGTGCTCCACGGCGACCGAGACGACACGGTGTCCATGCGCATCGCGACGAGCTACGCGGCGGCGGCGACGGACGCCGGCGATCCGTGCGAGTTGCGTGTCCTGACGCACACGGGCCACTACGAGCACATCGACGCGCGCACCGCGGCATGGCACGCGGCGCGCGACTGGCTGATCCTTCAGACGAGCGCCGCGCGGAGCTGAGCGACGAACTCCTGGAGACTCGAAGGCCCGTGTTCGGCCGCGACCAGCGCCGCCGAGCCCACCACGACGCCGTCGGCGAGGTCCGCTGCGGCGGCTGCCTGCTCGGGTGTGGAGATGCCGAAGCCCGCGTACAGCGGCACGTCGGTGACTGCTCGCGTGCGCTCGACGAGGGGCGCGAGAGCGGGTGAGAGCTCGCTACGAGCTCCGGTCGTCCCGGCGACGGTCACCAGGTAGAGCCAGCCGTCGGTCAGGCGCGCGGCGAGGTCGATGCGCTCGTCCGTGGACGTCGGCGCCACGAGCTGCACCCGACGGAGCTCCGGGCGAACGTCGACCGGCAGGTCCGCGACGATGAGAGAAGCGGCGCCGGCGTCATGCGCGTCGTCGGCGAAGCGCTCCCAGCCGTACGCCTCGAGCAGCGACGCGTAGGTCATCGGGACGAGCGGTACGCTCACTGCGGCGCGCACGTCGCGCAGGCATTCCAGGCACTCAGCTGTCCGCATCCCTTGCTCGAGCGCGCGCTCTGCGGCGCGCCTGATCACCGGCCCGTCGGCGAGCGGGTCACTGAACGGAAAGCCGATCTCGACGAGGTCGGCGCCGCCGGCCTCCGCGGCACGGGCAAGCTCGGGCGTGCCCGGCCCAGCCATGAGGTAGATGACGAGCGTCTTCAGCGGCCGAGCACCTCGGCGAGGTCCTTGTCGCCGCGACCGGAGAGTCCCACGAGGATCAGCTCCGCATCGAGGTCGAGCGCGCGCGCCAGCGCGTGGGCGGGCTCGAGGGCCGGAAGGATCCCCTCCGTCTCGGCGAGCCGATGGAACGCGGCGAGGGCCTCCTCGTCCGTGGCGGTCACGTACTCGGCACGCCCCGAGTCGCGTAGCGCCGCATGCTCGGGCCCGACGCCGGGATAGTCGAGGCCCGCCGAGATCGAGTGCGCATCGAGGATCTGCCCGTCGGAATCGGCGAGCACGGAGGAGCGTGCCCCGTGCAGCACGGCCGGACGTCCCGACCCGAGGCTGGCAGCTCCCGCCGCCTCGACTCCGACGAGCCGCACCTCGGTGTCTTCGACGAAGCCCGCGAAGAGGCCGATCGCGTTCGACCCGCCGCCGACGCACGCGACGACGACCTCGGGAAGACGTCCGTACGCATCGAGCATCTGCGCGCGCGCTTCGCGGCCGATGACGGCTTGCAACTCGCGCACGATGCTCGGGTACGGCGCCGGGCCGACACACGACCCGATGAGGTAGTAGGTCGTGTCGACGTTCGCGATCCAGTCACGGATCGCCTCGCTCGTCGCCTCCTTCAGCGTCCTCGTACCGAACTCGACACCGCGGACCTCCGCCCCGAGCAGCCGCATGCGCTCGACGTTCGGGTGCTGGCGACGCATGTCTTCCGAGCCCATGTACACGACGCACTCGAGCCCGAAGCGGGCGCAGACCGTCGCGGTCGCGACCCCGTGCTGCCCGGCGCCGGTCTCGGCGACGATGCGGCGCTTCCCGAGTCGCGACGCAAGCAGGATCTGACCGACCGCATTGTTGATCTTGTGCGCGCCCGTGTGGTTCAGGTCCTCGCGCTTCAGCACGACGCGCCGGCCAGGCGGTGCGAACCTCTTCGTCTCGTACAGCGGAGACGGTCGGCCGACGTACTGCGAGCCGAGCCGCGTCAGCTCCTCCGCGAACGCCGGATCGTCCTGCGCCTCGCTCCAGCCGCGCTCGAGCTCGTCGAGCGCCGGGATCAACGTCTCGGGGACGTAGCGCCCGCCGTAGTCGCCGTAGGTCGTGCTCACGAGCGCGCCGCCGCGACGTACGCGCGGACGCGCGCGTGATCCTTCATTCCGGGAGAGACCTCGAGGCTCGAGCTCGCATCGACCGCCCACGGCCGAACCGCCTCGATCGCCGCGCCGACGTTCTCGGGGCCGAGGCCGCCGGCCAGCATCACGCGCCCCTCCGTCGCGCGCGCACGCTCGAGGTGCTCCGGATCCTGCTCGGCCCAGGGTAGGTCGACGACGCGGGCGACCTCTTCGCCCTCGCGGAGGAGGACGGCGTCTCGGCCGCGCACCTTGCCCTCCTCGATCGCGTACAGCTGCACGAGATCGGCGGCACCTGCGACCTCGCCGACGACGACCGCGACGGAGAGCATGGTCTCCGGCACGTCGAGCACAGCCGGTGCGCGGCGTGGGCTCGCGTCCACCAGGACGAAGCCGGCCATGTCGGCTCCCGCTTCGGCCGCTGCGGCCACGTCTTCGTCACGCGTGAGCCCGCAGACCTTGACGAGCGGACGCGAGACGAGCTCCGCGAGCCTCGCCCCGGGATCGGACGCTCGCATCAGCGCGGAGCCGACGAGAATCGCGTCCGCGCCCGCGAGCTCGGCGGCCGCCCCCTGCGCTCGCGATTCGATCCCGCTCTCCGCGATGACGACGCGGTCGCGAGGGGCCGCCGCGACGAGGCGGAGCTGCGCCGCCCGATCGATGCGGAACGTGGAGAGGTCGCGCGCGTTCACGCCGATGACGGAGGCGTCGAGGGCCACCGCGCGAGCGAGCTCGTCGGCGTCATGCGCCTCGACGAGCGTCTCGAGGCCGAGTGCGTGCGCAACCTCGAGCAACTCTCGCATCTGCCCGTCGTCCAGGTCGCGCAGGAGGAGAAGGACCGCATCCGCCCCCGCCTCCTTCGCGACACGCAGATCCGCGTGCGTCGAGAAGAAGCCCTTCGCGAGCAGCGGCAAGGCCGCTGTGGTGCGTGCGGCACGCAGGTCGTCCCAGCTGCCGCCGAAGCGCTCGTCGACGAGGATCGACACCGCCGCGGCGCCCGCGCGCTCGTAGGCGGCCGCGATCGCGGCTGGATCCGCATCGGGACGAAGGTCGCCCGCCGACGGCGATCGGCGCTTGACCTCCGCGATCGCGGTGAGGCCGGGTCGTGCCAGCGCGTCGCGAAAGCGTCCCATCACGAGGATTCTCGCGAGAACGCTGCGAGCGCCTCGAGACGCTCGGCTGCCGCGCCCTCGTCGATCGCCCGCTCGGCCACTCCGATGCCCTCGCGCAGGTCCTCCGCGTGGCCCGCTGCGGCGATCGCGCCTGCCGCATTGAGGACGACGGCGTCCCGCCTCGGCCCACGCCCACCGGCGAAGATCTCGCGTGCGATCTCGGCGTTCTCCTCGGGAGAACCGCCCGCGAGCGCGCCCGGGTCGCACCGCTCGAGTCCGAGTTCGAGCGGGTCGATGCTCCGCTCGGTCACCTGACCGTCGACGACCTCGTAGACGAGGTTCGGGCCGGCCGGAGAGAGCTCGTCGACGCCCCCTGCCCCGTGCACGACGAACGCCCGGCGGGAGTCGAGGACGGCGAGCGCGTCGGCGACCGTGCGAGCCACTGTTCCCGAGTACACGCCGAACACCCCGGCGCGCGCTCCGGCGGGGTTCGTCAGCGGCCCGAGCACGTTGAAGATCGTGCGCGTGCCGAGCTCGCGCCGCACCGGCGCCGCGTGTCGCATGGCCGGATGATGCAGCGGCGCGAACATGAACCCGAAGCCGAGCGTGTCGATCGACTCGGCAATCCGCCCCGAGGGCTGCTCGAGCTGGAAGCCGAGGGCCTCGAGGACGTCGGCAGAGCCCGACACGGAGCTGACTGCACGGTTCCCGTGCTTCGCGACGGCCGCGCCGGCGGCCGCGGCCACGATCGCGGCGGTCGTCGAGATGTTGAACGTCCGACCGCCGTCTCCCCCGGTCCCGACCACATCGACGACGTCAGTGCGCGACGGCTGAACCTCGAGGACGTGCGTCCGCATCGCCTCTGCGCAGCCCGCGATCTCGTCGGCCGTCTCCCCCTTCGCCCGCAGTGCGACGAGGAAGCCGCTGATCTGGGCGGACGTCGCTTCGCCGTCCATGATCTCGCCCATCACGGCGCGCGCTTCGTCGCGGCCGAGGTCGTGCCCGTCGAGCAGCCGCTGGATCGCGCGCTGGATCACGCTAGAGAGTTTCTCTGAGCGCAACGGCGAGCCGCTCGAGGTCCGCTTCGTCCGAGTACGGCCCGATCGAGACGCGAAGCAGCGTCGTCTCCTCCCACTCGTAGACCGGCACCTCGACCCGGTGCTCGTCGTACAGACGCCGCTGGAGGCCGGACGGGTCCGGGGCGCGCACGCTGAAGGCGCGCATCTGCGGCGAGCGCGCGCCGCGCAGCGGGCGCAGGCCGTACGGAGCGAGCCGGCGCTCGGCCTCGTCCGCGAGCTCGCGCGCGTGCTCGAGATCGAAAGTCGCGTGCACCTCGATCGCCTTGGGGACGGACAGGTACGCGGCCGGGTCCCGCGTCCCCTGCCATCCATGCCGCTCCCCGAAGCTGGCCGCCTCGTGGTACCCCCAGCTCACGACGAGCGGCTCGATCCACTCCTGATGCTCGGGCCTCGCCCACAGGAACCCGGCGCCCTTCGCCGAGCAGAGCCACTTGTGGCAGTTGCCGGCAAACACGTCGGCTCCGAGCGTCGCCAAGTCGAGGTCGAGGTGCCCTGGGACGTGCGCGCCGTCGACGATGCTGAGGACGCCTGCGCTGCGCGCCGCGGCGCAGACCTCGCTCACCGGCAGGACGAGCGCGGTCGGCGACGTGACCTGAGAGACGACGACGGCCCGCGTGCGTATCGAGATGTTGTCGATCAGCTCCTCGGGCTCGACGAGGACGACGTTCGCCCGAATGAACCCGAGGGTGCGGAGGATCGCGCCGTACTCGTGCTTCGTCGTGAGGATCTCCTCCTCGGGACGGATGCGCAGCGACCGGATCACGGCGTTGAGCGCCGACGTCGCATTCGGCGCGAACACGACGTCCGAAGGCACGGCGCCGACGAGCTCTGCCAGTGCCGCCCGCGCGTGCCACATCGCGTCGTCGAAGCGCCGCACGAAGAAGTCCGTCGGGTCGCGCTCGAGCGCGAGCTGCCAGCGGCGGTACTCCTCGAACACCTCCTCGGTGCACGCTCCGTAGCCGCCGTGGTTGAAGTACGCGACGGACGGATCGAGAAGGAAACCGGGCTGCATGGCTGGCTAGTGTCCCACGGTGCGCGGCGTCCTTCGAACGTATTTCCCGCCGCTGCCGAGGTCGGTGCTCACACTGCAGGCCGGCGGTCTCGTGAACGCGTTCGGGAACGGGATGGTGATCCCGTTCATGTTCATCTACCTCCACAACGTCCGCGGCATCGAGCTGGGCGTGGCAGGGCTCATCGTCGGCACGCACGCCGTGATGAGCATCGTCGCCGGCCCGGTCTTCGGCTCACAGATAGACCGTTTCGGCGGAAAGCGGATGCTCGCGCTCGCGCTCGTCGTCCTCGCCGTGGGATACGCGGGCTACACGCTCGTGCACGAGCCCTGGCAGGGCTTCCTCGTCGCGCTCGTGAGCGGGATCGGCGTCGGTGGGTTCTGGCCTGCGCAGTCGACGCTCATCACCGGCCTCACCCCTCCCGACCAGCGGCCGTCGGCGTTCGCGATGCAGCGCGTCGTGATGAACCTCGGCATCGGGCTCGGCGCGCTCGCAGGCGGCTTCATCGCCACGTCCGACTCGCCGGGGAGCTTCACCGCCCTCTTCCTGCTCGACGCAGCCACGTTTCTCGTCTACGCGTGCGTGATGCTCGCGCTGGTGCCGGAGCCCACGCGGGCAGTCGGCCACGGCCCCGGCTCCGGCTCGTACCGCGACGTCCTGCGGCACCGCCCGTTCGTCGCCGTGATCGCCCTGAACGCGCTCTTCATCTTCGCCGGGTTCTCGGGGTTCGACGTGCTCCCGGTCTACGCGAAGAACGAGGCAGGCCTCTCGGAGAGGCAGATCGGCCTGCTCTTCCTGATCAACACGCTCGTCATCGTGTTCACGCAGCTTCCGACCGCGCGCCTCGTCCGCGGCCGGCGGCGGATGCCGACGCTCGGGCTGTTCGGCCTGCTCTGGGCCGGAGCGTGGCTCCTCGTCCCGATCGCCGGCGCGGTGACCACCGGGGCCGCGTTCGGTGTCCTCGTCGTCGTGATGGTCGTGTTCGCAGTAGGCCAGTGCCTGCACGGCGCCGTCGCAGGCCCGCTCGCCGCGGACCTCGCCGAGCCGCGCCTCATGGGACGCTACATGGCGCTCAACGCCCTGTCGTGGAACATCGGGTTCGCGCTCGGACCGGCGCTCGGCGGCGCAGGGCTCGCGCTCTCGCCGAACGGCGTCTGGATCGCGGCGTCGGCGCTGTGCGCCATCGGGGCCGCCTGCACGCTGGTGGTCGAGGGCACGCTGCCGTCACGTGCGCGGCGAACTCCCGTGCCCGCCGCGGCCTCGGCTTGAGCGGGAAGGCTCCGGGGCTACAATCGAGAACATGGCGCTGACGAAGGACGACCCGCTGAGTACCCATGCCGAGCCTCCCTCGCATCCGTCGTTCGCGCGCCCGTGGCGGCTCGCCGGTCATCGCGCCGGCGCCGGTCGTCCACGAGCTCACCGCTAGCGGGCTCACCTGGGTCAACGTCGTCTCGCCCGACGTCGAGACGGCACAGGAGCTGGCCGAGCGCTTCGGCTTCCACCCTCTCGACGTCGAGGACATCGTCTCGAAGCGCCAGCGCCCGAAGGTCGACGACTACGAGGAGGACGGCTACATCTTCGCCGTCCTCCACTTCCCGATCTACGACAACCAGGTGCAGCGGCTGAACGCCGCCGAGCTCGACGTCTTCGTCGGACACGACTTCGTCGTCACCATCCCGAACCGCGAGCTGCGGCCCGTCACGCGCCTGTTTGCGCGCTGCGAGGAGGACGACCTCTACCGCGAGCAGCTCTTCGCGCGCGGCTCGGGGCGCTTGCTGTACGAGATCCTCGACGACCTCTTCGACTACTGCTTCCCGATCCTCGACAAGATTGCGCACAAGCTCGACGGGATCGAGGACGACATGTTCCAGGGCCGCTCGCAGGAGGTCGTCCGCGACATCTCCAACGTGAAGCAGGAGATCATCTCGTACCGCAAGATCATCAAGCCCGAGCGCTCAACGCTCCGCGTGCTCGAGCGCCGCGTCGAGGCCTTCCTCCCCGAGGAGCTCGAGCTCTACTTCGACGACATCGTCGACTCGGCCGAGCGGATCTGGGACCTCCTCGACAACTACAAGGAGGTCGTCGACGGGCTCGAGTCCACGAACGAGTCGGTGCTCGCGCACCGCCAGAACGACGTGCTCCGGCTCCTGACCGTGATCAGCGTGACGCTCCTGCCGCTGACGCTCGTCACCGGGATCTTCGGGATGAACGTGCTCTTTCCCGGCGAGGGAACCCACGAGGCGTTCTGGGTCATCGTCGCCGCGCTGCTCCTGATCTCGGCTGCGACGCTCGGCTTCTTCCGCTGGCGCCGCTGGCTCTAACGGGCTCGAGGACAAGACGACCGAGTCCCCCGCCGCATCGGGGTCTCGGCCGTCTGCCGCCACTCGTCTAGAGGAGGATCTTGAGCGCCGTCTCGGGCGGACAGCCACGCCGCGTGAGGTCCGACGCATCGTGAAGGTCGATCTCGACATGCGAGGCGAGAACGAGCGCGGATCCGATGTCGTACCCGGAGCGAACGAGCTCCTCGAACCGCCATCGGAGGATCGCCTCTGCCTCCGTCTCGTCGATCAATTCGAACTGGGCCGCAGTCACTTCCGCCGCCTCCCTCTCGTCTACGACTACAGGGTCACAGTTCAGCGTCATCGGCTCGCGACAGCGCCCGCTTGAGGTCCAGAGTCGCCGCTCCGATGGTCTGGGTTCCCGCTCCGAACGTCCCTCGTCCGAGTGACGCGTCGCGGCGGCGCGGCGCTCAGACCGGAGGCAGCCCGGCGCGCTTGGCCTTGTTCTTGCGGTCCGTGTGCCAGGCGAGCAGGGCGATCGCCCCGAACACGAGGACGAACGCGGCACCGAGCCCGATGCGGAACCAGAGCGCATCGAAGACGAGGACGAGGAGGACGCCGATCAGCAGGAACGCGATCGCGGCGCCTGCGAGCTTGAAGCCGTACCTCGCCACGCCGCGAGTCTACGAGCGCGGCGACCCGGCGCGCAAGCAGTGGTAGAAACGGCGCATGACGCAACCGCTCTGGGCGCCCTGGCGACTCCAGTACATCCAACAGGCCGACGAGCAGCCCGGCTGCGTCTTCTGCGATGAAGCGGCCGATGCGCTCGACGCCTCGGAGTCGCTCCTCGTCCATGGAGGCGAGACGGCCATCGCGCTCCTGAACAAGTACCCGTACGCGTCCGGCCACCTGATGGTGGCCCCGCGCCGCCACGTCGGGGAGCTCACCGAGCTGACCGAGGCGGAGACACTCGAGCTCCACGAGCTCGCGACGAGCTCCCTCGCGACCCTGCGGGCCGTCTACGGCCCTGACGGGTTCAACCTGGGGTGGAACCTCGGTCGGGTCGCAGGTGCGGGGATCGCCGATCACGTTCACCAGCACGTCGTGCCGCGCTGGTCGGGCGACACGAACTTCATGCCCGTTCTCGCGGACGTGAAGGTGCTCCCGGAGCACCTCCTCGAGACCCGCGATCGGCTGCGCTCCGCCTGGCCCGGCTAGCCGCTCACGACGGCGAGCGCCTTCCAGGCGCGTGCCGGAGTCGTCATCCAATCGTAGAGGCTGACGCCGATCGTCGCTCCGTCGTCCTCGACGGCGGCCACGAAGCCCGCCAGGTCGTCGGCGCTCATGCGGTCGGCGACCCCGCCCGCAACGTGAATCTGCAGGTCGGGATTGCCGGTCTGCGCACGAAGCAGGCGCAGCGCCCGCGTGACGTAGCCGTACGTCGCGTCGAAACCCTTCATGGCCCCGCCCGTGTAGATCATGGGCGCGAACGCGTCCGCGTTCGCAGCGAGCTGTGCCCACGGGAACTTCGGCCACGTGGCCGGCCTGCGCTCGAGGCCACGCGGGTTGAACGGGACGATTGCGAGCGGCGTCCCCGGCGCAGCCTGCCGAAGCTGTCGCACGAGCGCGACCGCCCGGCTCGAGCGGAGCGCCGCGCTCTTGACCCTGGTCGACTCGATGTCGAGCGCGACGCCGTCGAACGCGCCGCCGCTCGGCGTTCGGAACGTCAGCATCGCGAGCGAGCGCCGGAGGTCGAGCCCTGGCTGGACGTGCCCCGGCAGGTACCAGGCGACGGCACGGAGGCCGCGCGCATGCAGCGCGTCCACGAACCGCCCGAGTGGCACGGGGTTGACGACGTCCGTCGCAGCTCGGTCGTTCGCCGTCTCGACCCAGACGGTCTTCACGCCGCGCGCCGCCATGCGCTGAGCAGTGCGCTCGGGGGCGGCGTAGACGGGGCCGTCGTAGATGTCGACCCACGTGCCCAGCCCTCCGAACACGGACGCATCGGCGGCCTTGGCGCCGGGAGCCGAGGATGCGGCGACGGAGGCGACGACGAGGGCGAGCGCGAGGACGGCGACCCGGAGCATCGCGCAACTGTAGGTCGCGTTCGTGAGGACGATGTCAAGTCGCCCGACGCAGCCTGCGCGGCTAGGAGCCGGTCAGGCGCTCGTAGTAGGCGCGCGCGATCTGCTGAGCCTGGTCCTCGGTGACGGTTCCGGGGCCGGTATGGCCGTGCAGCATCATCGTGTACACCGTCGAGCCGTCGGTGAACGCGATCCAGTAGTCGTCCTGCGGCACCTCGTCGGACTTTCCGACCCTCTCGATGTCCTCCGCCGTCGCGACGCGATGGACGCCGCGGGCTCCGGGAACCCCGTCCACGTCGAACGTGCTTCTCTGTACGGCGCAGGTCATAGGACACGGCTTCAGCTGGTCCGTTTCGAGCCAGTCGAGCGCGCTCGTCGCGCTGTCTTCCGAGCCGAGCTCGATGAACGAGCTGAACACGTGATTGGAGGTCTCCGGCGAGTGCGTCTCACCGAAGAACCGCGCGTCCGAGCCCGCCTGCACGAAGTCGGACTCCGTGAAGATCTCCCTTATCTCGGCCTCGTCCGGATCGATCGTCATTCCGGCGATCGCTTCGGTGAACGTGTCGAAGTCGTCCGTCGTCTGCCGCTTCTCGACTGGGTCGGGCTTGGAGCCGGGCGCGTCGGCGGCGGTGACGAATCGCTGACCGACCGGGACCGGCGCCGCCGTATCGTCGTCTTCGCCTCCGCAGCCGACAAGCACGACAGCGCTCAGAACGACGACGACCACGGCAGCGACGCGCACCACGGCGCGATCCTATGGCGCGCTCGAACGCTGTTCAACCGTGCGCGCGAAACCGCTGCGATCGCCCGCGGCGACTCGACCGCGGTACGAAAACGGGGGCGGCTGTACCGCCGCCCCCGTTCCCGAGCCGAAGTCTCGCTCGCGCCTACCCGACGACGTAGAGCGGGTAGACCGCGACGCCCGGCACCGCGACGCCCATGTGGTCGACCCAGTACCCGCCGTACGTGTAGCCCGGCAGCACGTCACACGTGGCGCCGAGCCCCTCGTAGAACCTCGCCGGCGTGACGAGACCCTGCGCCACCATGTGCTCGCCCTGCGAATCGGTCAGGTTGAGTGCGATGCCCATCCCGTCCGAGCTGGCCCGCTGGCCGACGCCCGAGACGAGGCAGAACAGGGAGCGCGACTCCTCGGGCACGTAGGACTCCGAGGCGCCACGAGCCGCGCCGTTGTCGCCGCTCTGCTGACCCTGATCGCCCTGGTCGCCCTGGTCGCCCTGGTCACCTTCGTCGCCCTGGTCGCCCTGATCACCTTCGTCGCCCTGCTGACCCTGGTCACCTTCGTCGCCCTGGTCGCCCTGGTCGCCTTCGTCGCCCTGCTGACCCTGGTCACCTTCGTCGCCCTGGTCGCCCTGGTCGCCCTGCTGACCCTGGTCGCCCTGGTCGCCTTCGTAGCCCTGCTGGCCCTGTTGCCCCTGGTCGTCACTCGCCTCGGCGAAGCAGGTGAACCCCGCCTGCTGCTTCCCGTGGAGAGCCGACTCGGGAACGTGCACGACGACGTCGGTCTTGCCGTTCTTCTCCTTCGTGCACGTGTAGAGGTTCTGCGTGTTGCCTGCGCCCGCGGACACGGCCGCGAGCAACGCGAGAGCCGCAACGCTCAAGACTGCTGCAGCTTTCCAGATCTTCGTCATTGGGGAGTTCCTTCCTCAGCCGCAGTGGCCGACACTCGGGGAGAAGGGGTACGCAGTCCGGGGGAAGGCGTAACCCGTTAGCTCACAGCTAAGCCCCCTTCCGGGGGCGAGCAATCCCTGAAACGAGGGCTTGGCTCACGACTAGACCAAGCGCTCGTATCCACTCGCAATCCTGGTGGGCCGACCCGGGACACAGCAACGGGGAGATCTCGAAATCCGGCTAACCTAGGCCTCTCGCGGACGTAGCTCAGCTGGTAGAGCACTGGCTTCCAAAGCAGATCCGGCGATCACAACACACGACGACGATCGACCGCAGACCGCGATGAACACAGGATTGGCGGGGCGTTGGGCCCGGATGCGCACCGGACCTCCTGCGCCCCGGAATCCGCACGAAGTGGCGTTGAAATGACGTCAGTCGTCGTTGACGATCTGCGCCACGCACTGACATGAGAGCTTCGCCGGCGAGCTCCTCGATCGGTCGACGAGACGCCCTCGGCTCTCCAGCGGGTCAATCCCTGATCGGAGTCTTCACTGGCCTCTTCGTTCGGTCGACATCGGGGCCATGCACAGGATGGCCGCCGCGTGCTTCGTGATGCTGGTGACACTCGGTCTGGCGGTGTCGTCAGCCGGCGCGTCGACCAAGCCGTATTTCTGGTCTGAGCAGAAATGCGCTTCTCACGTGCGAAGCCACGGTTTCCGCGTTGGCAATGCGACGGTCTTAACGGATTCGGTGAAGTGCATCGGCGATGCCGAGTTCTGTCGGATGCGCAACGGAAAGCGTGAATTCGCGATCTTTCTCATGATGGCGTGGCGTCCGGTAAACAGAGCGTGGGCGGCGTATCTCGTTCCTACCGGCTCGTCGACGAACCAACTCATTCGAATGACGATTGGTCGCTTCAGCCGGACAGCATGGCTCGACGCCACCAAGCAGCACGCTCTCAGAGAGGGTCGTCGGAGCTGTCGGTTCGCTACGTAGTTGCGAACAAGCGCACGCCGCAGGCGAGGGCACCGACCGGCTCATGGACCAAGAGGCACGCGGGCTGAACTGACGCGGTTAGTCGGGATGCGTACCCACTAACCCGGGCAAGCGCTAGGAGGGATGCCCTGCCACACCTGATCATCGCCACACCGAGACGATCTCAGGCGCTCAACGATCGCACAAAGCTCAGTAAACGGCGCGGGCTGTGGCTGGCCGAGGACGCGGATGCGCGCGGAGTCACGTGCGCAGCGTCGTACCGTGCGAACTAGCCAGTTCGTGCGGTCAGGATCGGAACAGCCCGGCACCGATAGCGATGCCGCCCGCGATGAGAGCGGCGTGATGGCCGATCTCGGTCGATCCGTCAACGGCGAATCCAACGACGAACAAGAGCGCACCTGCCACCATCCAAAGGATTCGTCCAAGCTTGAAGTACGCAGCAATCGCGTGAGTCATCTTTGCCTCCGGCTCAACGTGGTTCACCGGTCTCGGAGCATACGCCGTCGCGGGCTACTTCGGCCCGACGACCCCTTGCTGGACTCGTCTCTCGTACTCGCCGAGCAGATCGCGGCCGAGAGAAACAGCGCCGGTTTCTGTGCCGAGCCCGCGTGCCGACCATGCGTTCCGGGGCATCGCCGGGATGCGTTCGGAGCCGAGCGATGTGGCGTCGATGTGGCGTCGGAGCAGGAGGCCGATGCCCGCTGAGCCGCTAACGTAGGCGCCTTGCGGACGTAGCTCAGTTGGTAGAGCACTGGCTTCCCAAGCCAGGTGTCGCGGGTTCGAATCCCGTCGTCCGCTCTGTACTCG
>DASUFC010000121.1:0-64324 GCA_036274755.1 Gaiellaceae bacterium | reverse complement strand
ACAGGCTCACGAAGAGCGTCGCGACCACCGAGACAGCGCCGACGCCCGTCATCCCGAAAGCGCCTCCGTTCTTGCCCGCAAAGAGGAAGGCGGCGGCAAGAACGAGTGCGACGACGCCGATCGCTGCCGGGAGCGCCGGCGGGAAGAGGTCCTTGTCGTTGCGGTCCGTCGCCACGGCGACGGTCCAGACGAGAAACACGCCGGCCGACACGACCGCCGGCACCGCCAGCCGGCGTGCCGCCCGCGTGGCGCGCTCGTGCAGGTCCCCGAGCGTGCGCAGCGTGAGGAAGGTTGCGCCATGGAACGCAAACAGGACCACGACGCTCACACCCGCGAAGAGTGTGTACGGGTTGAAGAGATCCCAGAAGCTCCCCGCGTAGTCGCCGTTCGAGTCGATCGGCGTGCCGTACAAGAGTGCGGCGAGGCCGACTCCCCACACCAGCGACGCGCCCGCGCTCCCGATCGTGTTCATCCACGTCCAGAACGAGCGCCACCGCGGCTCCTCGCTCTTCGAGCGCCACTCGAAGGACACGACGCGCACGATGAGAAAGACGAGGACGAGCAGCAGAGCGACGTAGAAGCCCGAGAACATGGTCGCGTACCAGGCCGGGAACGCGGCGAAGGTCGCGCCGCCGGCAACGATCAACCACACCTCGTTGCCGTCCCAGACGGGGCCGATCGTGCGCAACTGCGCGCTGCGCTCGGCGTCGTCGCGCGGCACGAACGGCAACAGCATGCCGACGCCGAAGTCGAAGCCCTCGAGCAGGAAGTACCCCGCCCACAGGATCGCGATCAGACAGAACCAGAGAGTCTCGAGATCCATCAGTACGACACCGCCGTGTGTGAGAACTCGTCGCCCTCGCCCCCCACCTCGGGCGGATCGAGGCGCGCGTAGCGGCGCATGAGAACGAAGTCGACGACGGCGAGCGCACCGTAGAGCAGCGCGAACGTCCCGAGGCTGAGCACGATCGTGCTCGTCGAGACGCTCGGCGAGTTCGCCTCGGCGGTCTTCAAGAGCCCCCATACGATCCATGGCTGACGGCCGACCTCCGTGAGCACCCAGCCTGCGAGCGCCGCGATGTACGGAAGCGGGATCGCCAGCACTCCGGCCCAGAGGAGCCACCGCTTCGACTCGAGCGTCCGACGCCGGTAGAAGAACGCCGAGACGGCGAGCACGAAGAACACGAGCGTTCCGGCGTAGGCCATGATCCGCATGCCCCAGTACGTCGTCCGCACGGGCGGGACGTAGTCGCCGGCGCCGAACTGCGACTCGTCGGCAGCCTGGAGCTGGTTCATCCCCTCCACTTCGCCGTTCCACGAGTCCGTGGCGAGGACCGAGAGCAGGTGCGGGATCTCGATCGAGAGGGTCGGCGTCTGGTCGTCCTCCGTGAAGCCGCCGATCTGGAAGAGCGAGAACCCGCACGGCTGGCAGGTGTCCCACTGCGCCTCGGTCGCGGCGATCTTCATCGGCTGGTAGTCGGTGATGACGACGCCGAGGTGGCTGCCGACAGCGAGGTTCAGCGCGGAGATCGGCAGACCGACGATCAGCGCGAGCTTGGCCGCGTGGCGGAAGAGCTCCTGGTTCCGCCCGCGGACGAGATGCCAGCACGCGACGCCGAAGACGATCACGGCGGCGGTCGTGAGCCCCACCAGGATCACGTGGACGTACGCCCAGATCGCGAGCCTGTTCGTGAGGAGCTCCCACACGCTCGTCAACTCGGCTCTTCCGTCGACGACGTCCGACCCGACCGGACGCTGCATCCAGGAGTTCGCGACGATGATGAAGAGCGCGGAGAGCCAGCTCCCGAGGGCGAACAGCCAGATCGTGGCGAGGTGGAGCCCTTTCGAAAGCCTGTCCCAGCCGAAGATCCAGACCCCGAGGAACGTCGACTCGAGCATGAACGCCGCCAGTCCTTCGATCGCGAGCGGCGCGCCGAACACGTCCCCGACGAACTTCGAGTAGACCGACCAGTTCATCCCGAACTGGAATTCCTGGACGAGGCCCGTGGCGACGCCGATCGCGAAGTTGATCAGCATCAGCGTCCCGAAGAAGCGCGCGAGGCGCAGCCAAGCCTCGTCGCCTCCGCGGTACCAGAGGGTCTGCATGATCGCGACGAGCGGCGCGAGGCCGAGCGTCAGCGGGACGAACAGAAAGTGGTACAGCGTCGTCGTCGCGAACTGGATCCGCGCCATGTCGACCGTGCTCACCGCGACCCAGCCCACCGCGACCATCATCCCACCTCGGCTGCTACGTCGTCAGCTGCACGGGGAGCGTTGCGAGCCAGACAACCGTCCCGAGGAAGAGGACGCCGCCGATCGCCAGGAGCGTGATCCGGGCGTTTCGCGTTCGGAGCTTCGCGCTCATCCCGGCGAAGAACACGGACGACGCGAAGAGGACGACGGCGAGCATGTAGTTGTTCGCCCGCTCGTTCGCTGCTTTCGCGGTCTCGGAGTCAGCGGCAGCCGCGAGGTCGAGCCTATCCGCCTCCTCCGAGGTCGCCAGGCGGTATGCCGGCATCGCGAACGGCGTACGTGGTGCATTCGGGCTCGTCAGAGGCTTCGTCGCGAGCCAGGCGGCGAATGCCGGCTTGAACTCCTCGCGGAAGCGGGCCCGGTAGAAGTCCGCGAGCTCCGCGTCACGACGCGCCGTCGCGTCCACCCATTGGATGAACGTCGCGACGTCGATCTGGAGCTGGCGGTTCGCGACCGCCGATTCCCGGTTCACCGCGATCCGCTTCGCCGTCGCCCGGCTGTACCCCTGGGCCTGCTCACCTGTCCACTGGCGCGACTGGTACGCCGACCAGGCCGTCGCGACCGTCGCGAGCGCGAGGAGCGCGGTCGCGACCCAGTCGAGCCAGTGGTCGGTCCTGGACTGCTCGTCGCTCACCGCCGTCAGCATGCGTTGTGGCCAGGACGACCTCGCCGGAGCATGTGAGACGATCGGCCGATGAGCGAGTCGGCCGAGACGCGCGTCGCAGGCGAGCTCCTCGCGGACCGGCAGATCGGCGAGTCGCGCTGGCCGCCCGCGCTCGCGCTGCTCGCCTTCATGGCGATCAACGTCGCGCTCCGCCTCTGGCTCCCCGGTGACAGCCCGGTCAGGGTCGCGTGGCTGGTGCC
This sequence comes from Gaiellaceae bacterium, assembly GCA_036274755.1. Classification (GTDB taxonomy): domain Bacteria; phylum Actinomycetota; class Thermoleophilia; order Gaiellales; family Gaiellaceae; genus GMQP-bins7. The sequence continues at coordinate 61,207 of DASUFC010000121.1, read as the reverse complement.
TTCGATCGAAGCCGTGCTCCTCGTCGTGCTGATCGTGGGGCCGGCGCACGTCCCGGTGAGCCGCCGCTGGGTGCGCCGCGTTTCCGTGACTCTCATCGTCGTTCTGGTGCTGGCCGCGCTCTGGGCGACGACGTTGCTGATCTACGACCTCATCAAGGGACAAGGGGTCACCAACTCGCCGTCCGAGCTGCTCGCGTCGGGTGCCGTCGTGTGGCTCGGGAACAACCTCTCCTTCGCACTGCTCTACTGGTTGATGGACGGCGGCGGCCCGGTGAACCGCAAGCACCAGGCCAGGCCCGTCGACTTCGCCTTCACGCAGCAGCTGGACCGCGAGATCGACCCCGGCTGGCGCCCGGTGTTCCTCGACTACCTCCACCTCGGGTTCACGAACGCGACCGCGTTCAGCCCGACGGACGTCATGCCGCTCACGCTCCGGGCGAAGTACACGATGCTCGTGCAGTCGACCGTTGCGCTCGCGCTCTTCGGGCTCATCGTCGCGCGCGCGGTGAACGCATTCACCTAGCGCAGGACTGTTCGCCTTGAATCGACGTCGCGTGACCTGAAATGCTCCGCGGGTGAACCGGCAGGCGAACGGCGGGCCGCAGCCTGCCGACGTGCTCGTCATCTTCGGCATCACCGGGGACCTCGCGCGCGTCATGACCTTCCGCTCGTTGTACCGGCTCGAGGGCCGCGGCCTCCTCGCCTGCCCGATCGTGGGCGTCGCGTTCGACGACTGGACGATGCAGCATCTCGTGCAACGCGCGCACGACTCGATCGCCGCGACGGGCGAAGACGTCGACCACGACGTCTTCGAACGGCTCATGGCGCGCTTCTCGTACGTGCACGGGGACTTCAAGGACGACGCGACCTACGCGGCGGTGGCCAAGGAGATCGACGGGAAGGCCTGCCCGGTCTTCTACCTCGAGATCCCGCCGTCGCTCTTCGGCACCGTCGTCGGGGGGCTCTCCCGCGCTGGCCTGACCAAGGGCGCACGCGTCGTCGTCGAGAAGCCGTTCGGGCACGATCTCGCCTCCGCGCACGCCCTGAACGAAGAGCTGCACACGTACATCGACGAGTCGCAGCTCTTCCGGATCGACCACTTCCTCGGGAAGATGTCCGTCGAGGACATCCTCTACCTGCGGTTCGCGAACACCATCCTCGAGCCGATCTGGAACCGCTACTTCATCTCGTCGGTCCAGATCACGATGGGCGAGGACTTCGACGTCGCCGACCGCGGGAACTTCTACGACCCCGTCGGCGCGATGCGGGACGTGGTCCAGAACCACCTGCTGCAGGTCCTGAGCTACGTGGCGATGGAGGCGCCGACGGGACGCGGCGTCGACGTCATCAACAGCCGGAAGCGGGACGTGTTCATGGCGATGGCCGAGGCAGATCCGAAGCACTATGTGCGGGGGCAGTACCGCGGCTATCTCGACGTCGCCGGTGTCGCGCCGGGCTCGCAGACCGAGACGTACTGCGCGCTCCGGCTCGAGATCGACAACTGGCGCTGGTCGGGCGTGCCGTTCTTCATCCGCGCCGGCAAGGCGCTTCCCGTGACGGTGACCGAGGTGCGCGTCGTCTTCAACACGACACCGTGGCTCGGGTTCGTCCCGAAGGAGGCGCCGCGGCCCGAAGCGAATCAGCTCGTGCTCCGCATCGGCCCCCGCCCGGGTGCGCGACTCCGGATGCAGGCGAAGCACCCCGAGCACGAAGCGCTCCGCTCCGTGCAGCTCGACATGGAGTTCGCCGAGTTCGGAGGCGAGGGACCGACGCCGTACGAGGTGCTGCTCGAGGCCGCGATGGAAGGCGATGCGAGCCACTTCGCGCGCCAGGACGCGGTCGAGGAGACATGGCGCGTCGTCCAGCCGCTGATCGACTCGCCGCCGGCAGTCGAGACGTACGAGCCAGGAACCTGGGGCCCACCCTCGGCCGACGACCTGACCCGCCACTACGGAGGCTGGAGGAGCCCGTGGCTGCCCGACGACGACTGACCCCCTGGATGATCGGCGTCGGGGGGGTGACGTTCCTCGCCGGGCTCCTCTTCGGCTACGACCAGGGCGTCATCTCGGGCGCGCTGCCGCTCCTGCAAAAGGATCTCGGGCTTTCGACGCTCGAGAGCGAGATCGTCACCAGCTGGGTCACGCTCGGAGCGCTCTTCGGCGCGCTCGTCGCAGGCGGCACCGCGGACCGCATCGGGCGGCGCTGGACCGCGGTCGCGGCAGGCGTCCTCTTCGCGATCGGCGCGCTGATCGAGGCCGTCGCGCCCGGTGCGGGCATGCTCACCTTCGGCCGGGTCGTCACCGGGCTCGGCGTCGGGTTCGCCTCCGTCGTCGCCCCGCTCTACGCGGCCGAGATGGCGCCCAAGCGGCTCCGCGGCCGCTTCGTGTCGACGTACCAGCTCGCGATCACGGTGGGGATCTTCTTCGCCTACCTCGCCGACGATGCCCTCACGGGCTCGGATCGCTGGCGGCTCATGTTCGCTCTCGCCGTCATCCCCGGCGCGGCGCTCGTCGTCGGCTTCCTCGTGATGCCCGAATCGGCGCGCTGGCTCCTCAAGATGGGGCGACGCGAGGAGGCGCGCGCGTCTCTCGTGAAGGTCGACGGGCCCGAGCTCGCCGATTCCGAGCTCGAGACGATCGAGGCCGACCTCGAAGCCGAGGCGCTCGAGGGCCAGGCGAGCTGGAGCGAGGTCTTCAGCCCCGGGCTGCGGCGCGCGCTGTGGGTCGGAGTCGGGCTCGCGACGCTGCAGCAGGTCACGGGGATCAACGCGATCATCTACTACGCGAACGAGATCTTCGCCGAGGCGGGATTCACGACCGCCGAGCAGCAGGCGAAGGCGACGCTCTACGCCGTCGGTGCCGTGAACGTCCTCGCCACGTTCATCGCCGTCGCCTGGGTCGACCGCTTCGGGCGCAGGCCGCTCCTCTTCAGCGGGCTCATCGGGATGACCGTGAGCCTCGCCGCCGTGGGCTTCTCGTTCGCGGCGCTCGAGAACCAGCCCGAAGGCGGCCCGACTTCGACGACGGTCGGGGGCCTCGTCACCGTCCTCGCCCTCGTCGTCTTCATCGCCTCCTTCGCGTTCTCGCTGGGGCCGATCGTGTGGACGATCATCTCCGAGATCTACCCCAACCGCGTCCGAGGCCGGGCGATGGCGGTCGCGACGGCGGTGAACTGGTTCGCGGCCTTCCTCGTCGCCCAGTTCTTCCTGTCCCTCGTCGACGCCATCGGCGAGTCGACGACCTTCTTCATGTTCTCGGCGCTCTGCATCGTCACGTACGCGTTCGTCCATCGCTGGGTCCCCGAGACGAAGGGCAAGTCGCTCGAAGAGATCCAGGAGCGCTGGGTCGTCAAGGGCGACCTGATGCTCGAAGAGGAGCCCGCGTGACCGACGCGGCCGTGGCGCGCGAGCTCGACAACATCTGCGTCACGACGATCCGCACTCTCTGCATCGACGCGATCCAGGCGGCGAACTCCGGCCATCCGGGGACGCCGGTCGGGATCGCGCCCGTGACGTACACGTTGTGGCAGCAGTTCCTCCGCTTCGACCCCTCCGACCCGATCTGGCCGAACCGGGATCGCTTCGTCCTCTCGGCCGGCCACGCCTCCGCGCTCCTCTGGTCGCTCCTCTTCCTCACGGGCGTGCGCGCCGTCGACCCCGAGTACGAGATCCTCGGTGAGCCGGCGGTCTCGCTCGACGACCTGAAGCGGTTCCGGCAGCTCGGCTCCAAGTGCCCGGGGCACCCCGAGTACCGCTGGACGAGTGGCGTCGAGACGACGACCGGTCCACTCGGCCAGGGCGTGGCGACCTCGGTCGGGATGGCGGTCGCGAGCCAGTGGCTCGGCGCGCGCTACAACCGCGAGGGCTTCACGCTCTTCGACTTCGACGTCTACGCACAGGCCGGGGACGGCTGCATGATGGAGGGGGTCGCCTCCGAGGCCGCGTCGTTCGCCGCGCACCAGCGCCTCTCGAACCTCTGCTGGATCTACGACGCGAACCGCGTGACGATCGAGGGCCACACGGACCTCACGTTCACCGAGGACGTCGCAGCACGGTTCGCCGCCTACGGCTGGAACGTGACGACGGTCGCCGACGCGAACGACCGCGAGGCCGTCGCGCGCGCCTTCCACGACTTCCAGGCCGAGCACGAGCGGCCGACGCTCGTCGTCGTGCACAGCCACATCGGCTACGGGACGCCGGTCGAGGACACGCCGAAGGCGCACGGCGAGCCGCTCGGGCCGGAAGGCGTGAAGGAGGCGAAGCGCTTCTACGGCTGGCCCGAGGACGCCGACTTCCTCGTCCCGGACGGCGTCGTCCAGCACTTCGCGCAGGGCATCGGTGCGCGCGGCCGCGAGGCGCGCGAGGCCTGGGAGGCGCTCTTCGCGGAGTACCGCGCCGCGTTTCCGGACCTCGCCGACGAGATCGAGCGCATGCAGCGCCGAGAGCTCCCCGGCGGCTGGGACGCGGCGATACCGACGTTCCCGGCCGATGCGAAGGGCCTTGCGACGCGGGACTCCTCCGGTCAGGTCCTGAATGCGATCGCGGAGGACGTGCCCTGGCTCGTGGGCGGTGCCGCCGACCTCGCACCGTCGACCAAGACGCGGCTCCTCTTCGACGGCGCCGGCGACTTCACGCCCGAGGACCGCTCGGGCCGCAACGTCCACTTCGGCGTGCGCGAGTTCGCGACGGCTGCAATCGCGAACGGCCTGGCGCTCTCGAAGGTCCGCCCGTTCTGGTCAGGGTTCCTCATCTTCTCGGACTACGCGCGCGCGGCGATCCGGCTCTCGGCTCTCATGGAGATCCCCGTGATCCACGTCTTCACGCACGACTCGATCGGCGTCGGCGAGGACGGCCCGACCCACCAGCCCGTCGAGCAGCTCGCGTCGCTCCGCGCCATGCCGGGGCTGCTCGTCTTCCGCCCGGCAGACGCGAACGAGGTCGCGGAGACGTGGCGCTTCGTCATGCAGCTCCACCACGAGCCGGCCGTGCTCGTCCTCTCGCGGCAGGCCCTGCCGAGCGTCGACCGCTCACGGACCGGGTCGGCTGCGGGTGTCGCACGCGGCGCGTACGTCCTCGCAGACACGGACGGCGCGCCGGACATCGTGCTCATCGCGACCGGCTCCGAGGTGACCCTCGCGCTCGAGGCGCGCGACGAGCTCGCGGCCGACGGCATCGGCGCGAGGGTCGTCTCGATGCCCTGCTCCGAGCTCTTCGACCGCCAGCCGCAGGAGTACCGCGACGAGGTGCTGCCGCCCTCGGTGAAGGCCCGCGTCGCGATCGAGCAGGCCTCGGCGCTCGGCTGGGCGCGCTACGTCGGCGACGGCGGCGCGATCGTCGCGATGAACACCTTCGGCGCGTCCGCTCCGCTCAAGGAGCTCGTCCAGAAGTTCGGCTTCACGCCGGATGCGGTCACGCGGGTGGCGCGCGAGGTGCTCGCATGAGGATCGCGCCGCTGCGCGAGCGACCGGCCTGGAAGGCGCTCGAGCTCCACCACGCGCTGATCGGGGACGTGCATCTCCGGGACCTCTTCGCCGCCGACGCGACCCGCGGCGAGCGCCTGACCGCGGAGGGCGCCGGGATCTACCTCGACTACTCGAAGAACCGCGTGAACGACGAGACGCTCGCACTGCTCCGTCAGCTCGCCGAGGAGTCGGGCCTGGCCGAGCGCACGGAGGCGATGTTCCGAGGCGACCGGATCAACGAGACCGAAGACCGCTCGGTGCTGCACGTCGCGCTCCGCATGCCCCGGAGCCGCTCGCTCGTCGTGGACGGAGTCGATGTCGTCGCCGAGGTGCACGAGACACTTGACCGGATGGCGGCGTTCGCCGAGCGCGTCCGCTCCGGGGAATGGAAGGGATATACCGGCAAGCCGATCCGCAACGTCGTGAACATCGGCATCGGAGGGTCGGACCTCGGGCCGGTGATGGCGTACGAGGCACTCCGGCACTACGCGCGTCGCGATCTCGTGTTCCGCTTCGTCTCGAACGTCGACTCGACCGACTTCGTCGAGGCCACGCTCGATCTCGACCCTCAGGAGACGCTCTTCGTCGTCTCCTCGAAGACGTTCACGACCCTCGAGACGATGACGAACGCCAACTCGGCGCGTGCGTGGGCGCTCGCCTCACTCGGCGACGAGGCCGCGATCGCCAGGCACTTCGTCGCCGTCTCCACGAACGCAGAGCAGGTCGAGACGTTCGGGATCGACCCGGAGAACATGTTCGGGTTCTGGGACTGGGTCGGCGGGCGCTACTCGATGGACTCCGCGATCGGCCTCTCGACGATGCTCGCCATCGGCCCCGACGCGTTCGGGGAGCTGCTCGGGGGCTTCCACGCCATGGACGAGCACTTCCGGGAGACCCCGCTCGAGCGAAATCTGCCTGCGCTCTTGGGCCTGCTCTGCGTCTGGTACGGCGACTTCTTCGACGCCCAGACGTTCGGCGTCATGCCCTACGAGCAGTACCTCAAGCGGTTCCCCGCCTACCTGCAGCAGCTGACGATGGAGTCGAACGGGAAGAGCGTGTCGCTCGACGGGACGCGCGTGGACTACGAGACCGGCGCCGTCTTCTGGGGCGAGCCGGGAACGAACGGCCAGCACAGCTTCTACCAGCTGATCCACCAGGGCACGAAGCTCATCCCTGTCGACCTCATCGGCTTCGCGCGGACGCTGAACCCGCTCGGAGAGCACCACGACGTCCTCATGTCGAACGTGTTCGCGCAGGCCGAGGCGCTCGCGTTCGGGAAGACCGAGGAGCAGGTCCGGGCGGAAGGGACCGCAGACGACGTCGTGCCGCATCGGGTCTTCGAGGGGAATCGCCCGTCGAACGTGCTCCTCGCCGAGCAGCTCACGCCGTTCACGCTCGGAGCGCTCGTCGCCCTGTACGAGCACAGCGTCTTCACGCAGGGCACGGTCTGGAGCATCAACTCGTTCGACCAGTGGGGCGTCGAGCTCGGCAAGGCGCTCGCACAGCGCATCATCCCGGAGCTCACGGGAGACGCGGAGCCCGAGCTCGCGCACGACTCGTCGACCAACGCGCTCATCCGCCGGTATCGGTCGCTCAAGTGATCCGCCTCGTCCTCTCCGACGTCGACGGGACGCTCATCCGGTCGGACAAGTCGCTCTCGGGCCGGACGATCGACGCGGTCGAGAAGCTGCGTGACGCGGAGGTCCACTTCGCGATCACGAGCGGGCGGCCGCCTCGAGGCATGGAGATGCTCATCGAGCCGCTGTCGCTCCAGACGCCGCTCGCGGCCTTCAACGGCGGTCTGATCGTGGAGCCGAGCATGGAGGTGCTCGCGGAGCACACGGTTCCCGACGAGATCGTCGGACGGGTGGTCGAGCTCCTCGAGTCGTTCGGGCTCTCGATCTGGGTGTACCGGGGCTCCGACTGGCTCGTCCTCGACCCGGACGGCCCTCACGTCGCCAAGGAGTCCACGACCGTGCAGTTCGGCCCGACGGTCGTCCACGACTTCGACGGCGCGACGCACGTCGCGAAGATCGTCGGCGTGAGCGACGACCACGACACGGTCGCGCGGGCCGCGCAGGCGACGCGAGCGGCACTGGGTGACCACGTCGCCGCATGGCGCTCGCAGCCGTACTACCTCGACGTCACGCATCCGGAGGCGAACAAGGGCGGCGTGGCGCAGTACCTCGCTTCCCGTTATCGCCTCGACGTGGACGAGATCGCCACGATCGGGGACATGCCGAACGACGTCCTCATGTTCGCGCACGCTGGCCTGTCGATCGCCATGGGCAACGCGAGCGACGACGTCCAGAAGGCGGCGCGCCGTGTGACCACCTCGAACGACGCGGACGGGTTCGCGCACGCGGTCGACGAGTTCATCCTCAGAGGAAGGAGCTAGACATGGCCACGGACAGTCCCATGCAACTCGGCATGGTCGGGCTCGGCCGCATGGGCGCCGGGATCGTCCGGCGGCTCATGCGCGACGGGCACTCCTGTGTCGGCTACGACGTCTCGCCCGATGCCGTGAAGGCCCTGCAGGCGGACGGCGCCACGGGTGCGGCCACACTCGAGGAGTTCGTGGCGAGCCTCGAGAAGCCGCGTGCTGCATGGGTGATGGTCCCGGCCGGCGACATCACGGACAAGACCATCGCCGCGCTCGCCGAGGTCCTCGAGCCCGGCGACACGATCATCGACGGCGGGAACACGCACTACATCGACGACATCCGACACGCGCACGCGCTCGCGGAGAAGGGCATCCACCACGTCGACGTCGGGACGAGCGGCGGCGTGTGGGGCTTCGAGCGCGGCTTCTGTCTGATGATCGGCGGCGAGGACGAGGTCGTCCAACGGCTCTCCCCGATCTTCGCCTCGGTCGCGCCAGGCGTCGGTGATGCCCCCCGCACGCCGGGGAGAACGGGCGACCCGAGCCAGGCCGAGCACGGCTACTACCACTGCGGGCCGAACGGCGCCGGCCACTTCGTGAAGATGGTCCACAACGGCATCGAGTACGGCGTGATGGCCGCGTACGCCGAGGGCCTGAACATCATCGCCAACGCCGACATGGGAAAGCGCGAGCGCGACATGGACGCGGAGACCGCCCCGCTCGAGCGACCCGAGCTGTACCAGTTCGACATCGACACGACCGAGGTCGCAGAGGTGTGGCGCCGCGGCAGCGTCATCGGCTCGTGGCTGCTCGACCTCACGGCGGCGGCGTTGCACGAGTCTCCGAAGCTCGAGGAGTTCGCAGGCCGCGTGTCCGACTCCGGCGAGGGCCGCTGGACGTCCATCGCGGCGATCGAGGAAGGCATTCCGTCCCCGGTGCTCACGGCCGCGCTCTACTCACGCTTCGCGTCGCGGAACATGGACGACTTCGCGAACCGCGTGCTGTCCGCGATGCGCAAGCAGTTCGGCGGCCACGACGAGAAGGCGGCCTGAATGGCGCTCGAGATCGAGATCCTCCCGGACGCGGACGCCGTCGCACGGCGCGGTGCCGAGCTGGTGGCGGAGCACGCCGCGGCCGCGATCGCCGAGCGAGGCACCTTCTCGTTCGCGGTCTCGGGCGGCCGTACGCCGTGGACGATGTTCGCCGACCTCGCCGGGAAGGTGCCCTGGGAGAAGGTGACGATCTACCAGGTCGACGAGCGGATCGCGCCGGACGGCGACCCCGACCGAAACCTCACGCAGCTCGAGCGAGCGCTCCCGCCGGGCGCCGTGTCGGACATCCGGCCGATGCCCGTCTGGGCCGAGGACCTCGACGCCGCTGCCGCGCAGTACGCGCACGAGCTCCCGCACGAGCTCGACTTCGTCCATCTCGGGCTCGGGCCGGACGGCCACACGGCCTCGCTCATCCCCGGGGATCCGGTGCTCGATGTCTCCGACCGCGATGTCGCGGTCACCGGCGAGTACCAGGGCCGGCGCAGGATGACACTGACGTATCCCGCGCTCGACCGGGCGCGCGCGATCGTCTGGCTCGTGACCGGCGACGACAAGGTCGACGCGCTCGCACGGCTGCGGGTGAGCGACCCCTCGATCCCGGCCGGACGCGTCTCGACCGCGCGTGCCCGCGTCCTCGCGGACGCGTCTGCGGCAGGATCCGGCTCATGAGCGAGAAGACGCAGCGCAAGTATCCGGAGGAGCCGCGCGCGCCGAGGATCCTCGCGGTCGACGTCGGCGGCTCGCACGTGAAGGTCGTGCTGAACGGGCTCGACGAGCGGCGGCGCTTCGCGTCCGGGCCGCACATGACCGCGCAGCAGATGGTCGACGGCGTCCTCGACCTGACGAAGGACTGGGAGTACGTCGGAGTGTCCGTCGGTGTGCCCGCACCGGTCGTCGAGAGCAAGGTCGTCCGCGAGCCGGTGAACCTCGGGAAAGGCTGGGTGGGGTACGACTTCGAAGCCGCTTTCGGCAAGCCGACGAAGGTGATCAACGACGCCGCGATGCAGGCACTCGGCAGCTACGAGGGCGGGCGCATGCTCTTCCTCGGCCTCGGCACCGGGCTCGGGACGACCCTGGTCATCGACGGGTGCGTCGTGCCGATGGAAGTGCAGCACATGCCCTTCCGCAAGGGCACGTTCGAGGACTACGTGGGCGAACGCGGGCTCGAGCGCCTGGGTACCAAGCACTGGCGAAAGGCGTTGCGCGCGGTCATCGAGGTCTACGCCGCCGCGTTCTCACCCGATTACGTCGTACTCGGTGGCGGGAACGCCCGCGAGGTCGGCGAGATGCCACCGAACTGTCGGCTCGGGCGCAACGAGGACGCGTTCCTCGGCGGCTTCCGCCTCTGGGTCGACCCCTGATCGCGCGGATAGGACGCACCGCGGCCATCCTCGTGGCCGCGGTGGCCGTCCTGCTCGTACTCGAGCTCCTTGGCGTCGACATGCGGGGCTGGGTCGACTCGCTGTGGGACGCACTCACGGCCGTCGACCCGGAGTACGTCGCGCTCGGGCTCGTTCTGCAGACGCTCGAGACGCTGCTCGCCGGCATCGCGTGGGTCGCGGTGCTGCGTGCGGCATACCCGACCGCCCAGATCGGGAACCTCGCGATCCTCGCCGCGTACGCCGTCGCCGTCGCCGGGAACGACGTCCTCCCGGCCAGCCTCGGGACGCTCGTCATGCTCGTGATGCTCACCGCGATCATCCCCGAGTCGACCTTCCCCGGCCTCGTCGGCGGCCAGGTCGTCCACAAGCTCTTCTTCGTCGCGGCCGGAGGGTTCGTCTACCTCTACCTCTTCCTGACGGTTCCCGGGTCGTTCTCGCTCGAGCTTTCGCTGCTCGACGAGCATCGCGGCCTCGCGGTGCTCGTCCCCGCCGTCGCGGTGGTGGTGCTCGCACTGGTGATCCGAGCGTTCTGGGACAGGCTGCGCGGGTTGTGGAGCCGGGCGAAGCAGGGCGGCGCGATCCTCTCGGAGCCGCGCGGCTACGTGGCGAAGGTGCTCGCGCCCGAGGTCGGCGCGTGGCTGTGCAAGCTCGGCGTGATCGCGGTGTTCCTCGCTGCGTACGGCATCCCGGTCTCGCTCCACACCGTCATGACGGTCGCGGGCGGGAACTCGCTCGCGAACGTCGTGTCGGTGACGCCGGGGGGCGCGGGCGTGAACCAGGCCGTGAACTCTGCAACGCTCACCCGGGAGGACGTCGACCGCGCAACGGCGCTCGCGTACTCCGCCGGGCAGCAGCTCGTCACGACGGCCTGGAACGTCCTGCTCGCCGTCGTGCTCGTCGCGCTCGTCTTCGGCTGGTCGGGCGGCAAGGACCTCGTCTCCGCGTCGTACCGCGAGGCGAAGTCGCGCGCGCCGCGTCGCAAGCGCGGGCAGGGCGACGCGAGCGCCTAGAAGCGCAGGTGCTCGGCGCCCTCGCCGCGCCCGACGACCACGTCGGAGACGAGCGAGGCCGGAAACAGGCCGTGTTCCACCACACCGGTCGTTGCGGAAAGCCGCGCCGCGAGCTCTCCCGGATCGTCGAACGGCGCCTGGTAGTCCGCGATCACGCCGCCGTCCGGACTGCGCGGGACGTCTCGAAGCTGGACGGTGCCGAGCCGGCGGAGTGTCGCAGCGAGCCCGAACTCGAGGAGCTCGAGCGGAACCGGTGGCTCGAGTCGCTCGACGAGCTTGTCCGACGAGACGATCACGACGAACCGTGCAGCCGCGGCCGCGACGGCCTTCTCCCGCGTGTGCGCCGCGCCGCCACCCTTCACCAGCCACCCCGAGGGATCGACCTGGTCGGCACCGTCGATGGCGATGTCGAGCTCCGGGACGGCCTCGACGCCGACGAACGGCTCGACGGACAGCCCGAGCGCGCGAGCGGCCTTCTCCGTCGCGGGAGAGGTCGCGACGCAGCGCAGCGACAGGCCGCGTCGTGCGAGCGCAGGCAGGAGGTGGGCAACCGTCGAGCCCGTCCCGAGGCCGACACGCATCCCGTCCTCGACGAGCGTGGCGGCCTCCTCTGCGGCGATCCTCTTCTCGCCGTCCCTATCCACGCGCCAGGGCCTCCGGCTCGACGTCGAGGAGCTCCGCGATGGCATCGACCGTGACGTCCGCCGGCGGGTGGCTCGCGATGACCACGGGGTCGTTCGCGAACTGCCCCTGGCGCGGGAGAACGGTCGTCACGCGCTCGCCCCAATGCTCCTTGGCGGCGGCGAGGATGCGCAGCTTGTCGTCCACGAGGACGTAGTGTCGCGCGGGGTGCCGACGCTCGACATCGTCGAGCTCGTCCTCCTTGTGCAGGTAGACGAGGACCGCATCCACGGCCGCTGCGATTCCCGACCGGCTGACCTTGCGGGGCTGGAAGACCGCGTCGCCGTCCGTGAGCGCGACGACCGGGCCGGCTTGCCGCAGCCGGGCGACGACCTCGAGCGCGCGCGGATGGAGGCGCTCGGCGTACGGGTACTCGAGCAGGAACTCCGAGAAGGCGAGCAGTGCCGGGTCGCGATTCGCATCCGTCCACCACTCCTCGACGGCGCCGAGGTAGTCCCGAAAGCCGAGCTCCGCGAAGCGACGCTCCTGGATCGTCCAGTACGCCTGGCGCGCGGCCTCGCCGTACTCGGCCAGCAGGTGCGCCTCGAAGTCCGCTCGGATGCGGTCGTTGTCGAGCAGGGTGTTGTCGACGTCGACGAGGAACGTGACGGGCGCGCTCACCGCGACATCCTCTCGCAACTCCGTCATGATCCGACGCGAAGGCGAACCGACGACGAGGGGGATGTCAGTGGGAGTCAGAGTCCCGACCGGATTGCTTGCGCTCGTGGCAGCGCTGCTGCTCGCGGGATGCGGAGGCAGCTCGAGCGACGCGCAGACCGTCAACGGCTGCACGATCGAGTCGGAAACGTCCTGTCCGAATGCCGATCTCTCGAATAGCGACCTGTCCGGAGCGGACCTCTCGCGCGCCGATCTCTCCGGCGCGACGCTCGACGGCTCGAACCTGAGCGACGCCGACCTCACCGAGGCCAACCTGTCGAGCGCGCACATGGACGGGACCGACCTCTCCGGGGCCGATCTCACGAGCGCGAACCTCACGGACGCGACGCTCACGGACGTGAACCTCGACGGCGCGACCCTCTGCGGGACGACGCGCACGGACGGGACCATCGACGACTCGAGCTGCCCCGCGTCCACCGAGACGACGGACACGGAGACAACAGAGACCACGACGACGGAAGCTGCTCCGGCCGAGGTGACGTCGTTCGACGTCGGCGACCTCTCGTGCGGCGCTGCGACGACCGCGCCCGTCAGCGTGACCTGGGAGACGGAGAACGCGACCGCGGTCGAGATCGGCGTCGACTCGTTCTCGCCCAAGGGCTTCGGCCCGAGCGGCACGACGGACGTCGTCGTCCCCTGCGACGACGAGTCGCACACGATCACGATCACTCCACGGAGCGACGCGGGATCGGGCGAGCCTCAGTCGAAGGACGTCTCGCCCAGCTAGGTCGCGCTACGCCTCAGCGGTGGCGCCTGCCGACCTCGACGCGGCCGCGGCCGAATGCGTCGAGGCGGCCCCAGCGGCCTGGGATGTCGAGCAGCTCGAGGTGGCCGATCCCGCGCGAGAGCGCAGGGTCGACCACGAGATGGTCACCGTGTGGCTCGAGCCCGAGCATCGTCCGTAGGAGCAGCAGGGGCGTTCCGGTCGACCATGCCTGCGGGCTGCACGCCGTCGGGTACTGCACCGGGTACTTCGTCTGCGAGCGCTCGTAGCCGCCGAAGGCCTCCGGGAGCCGGCCGTCGAAGAACTCGGCCGCCTCGAGGATCCCGGATGCGATCTCCGCCGCCTCGTGCTTGAAGCCGTAGCGCCGCAGGCCCCACGCGACGACCGAGTTGTCGAACGGCCAGACGGTCCCGACGTGGTACCCGATCGGGTTGTAGCGGGCCTCTCCCTCGGCCAGCGTTCGCACGCCCCAGCCCGAGAAGAGCCGCGGCCCGAGGAGATGCCTGGCGACCGCCCTCGACTTCGACTTGTCGACGATCCCGCTCCACAGGAGGTGCCCGTTGTTCGATCCGAGCGCATCCACCTGTCGTCCGTTCTGGTCGAGCGCGAGCGCGAAGTACTCGCCGTCCTCGACCCAGTAGTCGCGGTTGAAGCGCCGTTTGAGGTCGTCGGCGTCGCGCTCGAGCTTCGCGGCGAGCTCCTCGTCCTTCCAGACGAGCCTCGCGAGCCGGGCACCGCGAACCTTGGCGTCGTACGCGTACCCCTGGAGCTCGCAGGTCGCGCGCGGAAAGCCGGGCAGCGACCCGTCGCGGTACGAGATCGAGTCCCACGAGTCCTTCCAGCACTGGTTCTCGAGGCCGGTCTTCTCGTTGCGGCGCTGGTACCAGATGTACCCGGTCCCACCCGGGATGTCCGCGTAGTCGTCGATCCACGCGAGCGCCGCCCTCGCCTCGACCTCGAGCTCGCGGACGATCGCGCGGTCACCCGTCCAGCGCTCGTACTCGTCCAGCAGGATCACGTACAGCGGAGTCGCATCGACCGAGCCGTAGTAGGGGGAGTGCGGCCGCTCTTCGAACGCCGTCATCTCGCCGTAGCGCATCTCGTGGAGGATCCGCCCGGGGTCCTCGTCGCGGAAGTCGTCGAGACGCACGCCCTGCCAGTCGCCGAGCGCGCGCAGCGTGGTCGCGGCCAGCTCGGGCGTGAACGGGAGCGCCTGCAGGCTCGTGAAGATGCTGTCCCGACCGAACATGGTCATGAACCAGGGCAGGCCGGCGGCCGGCAGGCTCCTGCCTCCCGCGATCGGGGGCGAGAAGCGCAGAGCGGCCAGGTCGACGAGGCTCCGGCGGTACGTCCGCTTCAGCGGATCCCAGTCGCACTCGAGCCTGGGCGCGTCGGAGACCCAGCGGTCGAGATTGCGCGCCATCCGCGCCCGCACGCGAGCGGGATCGGCCGCTTTCGTCGGGGCCTGGCCGGCCCCGAGCTTCGCCGTGACGACGTCGAGACCCACCGACCACTCACCGTGCGCGGGGATCCGGACGCGAAACGTGAGGCCCTGGTCGTCCACGCGCGCCGACTTGGTGGCCGAGATCTCGGTGGCGCGCGAGAACGGGCCGCGGTCGTACCCGAGGACGAGCTTGCCGCCCCGCGTGCTCGTCGAGTACTTGCCCTTCTTCTTGAGCGCGTCCTTGACCTCGAAGAGGTCGGCGAAGTCGCAGGCCGCGTCGACCCGAACCGTCAGCGAGACGCTCTTGTCGGCGTGGTTCAGGATCGTCAGGTCCTCGTGGAACCCGTTCGCCACCGAGCGCTGCCGGATGACCGAGAGCTTCGCGTCGATGTAGACCGTGCCCGTCCCCGGTACGAGGAAGAAGCGCGTCTCGAAGTACTGGAGGTCGTCGACCGAGAGCGCGCCGAGTCGCTCGCCGTTGATCGTCAGGACCCAGCGCGACAGGAAACGGGTGTCGAAAGAGAAGAGGCCGGTCGGGTCGGTGAGCGAGGCCTCGATGTCGCCACGCTCGTCGCTGACGACGAAGGTGTTCCCGTCGAGGATCTTGACGACGTTCTCGCTCATCGACGTCTCCGCGCGTAGCCCGCGGTCCCTGTCCTCCGGCGTCCATGACGCCCCGGGAACAGCCGCTGCATCCAGACGAGCAGACGCCAGTCACCGTTGATCTCGAGGTCGCCACGCAGAACTGCCGCGACCGCGTTCATCTTCCCGGTGACGATCCGGTCGAACAACGCCTTCTGCGCCCGCACGACGCAGTCCGCCGGCCCGTTCCGCCGGGACACGGAGATGTCACCCTTCTCGACGGTCACGAGCCAGCGCAGCGTCCGCTTGCCGTCGACGATCTCGAACCGGGTGCTGCCCGCCCCCTTGCGCAGGAGCGGCTCGTGGCCGTGCGTCGCGAGCGCCTCGAAGAAGCGCTCGGTCGGATCGTTCGTCTTCGTGACCATGCGGCTCACGCGGCCGCCTCTGCGGTGTCCGTAGCCTGGTACGACGCGCGGAGCTCCTGCTCGCGCTCGTGTCTCGGGAACACGAAGAACACGAGCGCGGCTCCGATGAGGACGGACAGGAGGCCGGCACCATACGCCCACTGGTCACCGTCGAGGAACGACGACTTCGCCGCAGCGATGATCGCGTCCGCATCCTGCGGCGACGCATGAGCCGCGATCGTCTCCGCACTCGCGAACGACAGCTGGAGCTGCGCCTCGGTGGCGCTCGAGACCTGCTCCGAGACCGACTGGCCGGCAATCGCCGACGCGTAGTGCGTCGTCAGGACGGCGCCGAGGATCGACGTCATGAGCGCGCCGCCCAGATCGCGCTGGAGGTCCGCGGTGCCCGAGGCCATGCCGACGCGCTGGACCGGCACCGACCCCGTGAGCGAGTTCGACGCCGGCGTCCCCGCAAGACCCACCCCGATCCCGATGCAGATGTACGGGAGCGCGATCTCCCAGTATGGCGTGCCCTCCTTCCAGAGGAGCAGCATCCCGACGAAGGCTGCGATGAGGAAGACGTAGCCCGAGAGCAACGTGAGCCGCGACCCGTGCGCGGCGACGAGCTTCGCGGAGCGGGGAGCGACGAGGACCATCGCGAACGCGGCGGGAAGGATCGCCGCGCCCGCCTGGACCGTCGAGTAGCCCAGCACGTTCTGCACGTACTGCTGGCTCACGTAGGCCGTGCCCATGAGCGTCCCGAACACGATGATGCCCGCGCACGCAGCTACCCAGAACGTGGGGCGCGCGGCGACGCGGAGGTCGTAGAGCGGGTTCGCGGCACGCCGCTCGCGGAGGAGGAAGACCGGCGTCGCGAGCACGGCGATCGCCAGGAGGACGAGTGACGTCGTCTCCATGTCGTTCACCGGCCAGAAGTTGATGCCGAGGATGAGCGCGCCGACGAGCACGACGGAGACGATCCCGCCGAGGTTGTCGACGGGCTCCGTCGTCTCGTGGACGTGGCTGGGGACGACGTACACGGCCATTCCGAGTGCGATGACCGCGAGCGGGATCGTGACGAGGAAGACCGAGCCCCAGTCGAAGTGCTCGAGGAGGATCCCGCTGACGAGCGGGCCTAGGGCTGCGAACCCGCCGCCGATGGCCGACCACAGCGCGATCGCCTTCGTGCGCTCGCGGCCGGACCAGAGCGCCGTGATCAGGGCGAGCGTCGTCGGGTACGCCATGCCCGCGCAGAGCCCGCCTGCCACGCGCGCGCCGAAGAGCACGTCGTCGCTCCAGGCGAGGCCGGCCAGCAGCGAGACCGGGATCGAGAGCGTCATCCCGACGACGATCAGCAGCTTGCGCCCGTAGCGATCCCCGAGCGCGCCGAACCAGAGGACGGACGCAGCGAGGCCGAACGAGTACCCGACCGCGATGAGGTTCAGCATCGTCTGCGAGGAGTCGAAGTCGTCCCCGATGTCGGGAATCGCCACGTTCGCGACCGACAGGTTCAGGTTCGCGACGGTCGCGACGGCAATCAGCGCCACGAGGACGATCCCGGCGCGCTCCGGTGTCTCGCCCGTCTGCGAGGCGGCGGCCTGAGTGCTCACGGGCGGATCCAATCAGACCCGACGCGTCGGCAACACCCGAGCGGGCCTCCTTTCGCGCGCTACGCGCAAGCGAAGCCCTGGACGCATAAGGTATCGGCCGCACAGCGCAACCCGAATGGAGGCAGGAATGGAAGAGATCGGCCCCGTCGACTACATGATCGTCGGGTTTCCAGGAAATCAGTTCACGGGTGAGATCGCGCCCGCGCTCGGAAAGCTCGTGGACGAGGGAACCATCCGCATCATCGACATCGCCTTCGTCGGCAAGGACGAGGACGGCACGGCCGTCGCGATGGAGCTGACGGAGCTCGACCCACAGGTCCAGAGCGCGCTCGACGACCTCGGGATCGAGGTGGGCGGGCTGTTCAACGAGGACGACCTCATGGATGCGGCCGAGAGCCTCGAGCCGAACTCGTCGGCGGCGGTCCTCCTGTGGGAGAACGTGTGGGCGCGCGACGTGGCCCAGAAGATGCGCGACGCCGGTGGTGTCCTCCTCGCTTTCGAGCGGCTCCCGCACGAGGTCGTCCAGGCGGCTCGCGAGTGGGCCGTCGAAGAAGCGGCCAAGGCGTAGGAAAGGAGATCGAGAGATGTTCGTGAGAAGAGGACCAGGCCTCGTACGCGCGGCTGCGACGACGGCGGTCGTTGCCGGAACCGCCGGTGCGGTGCGGCATCGCCAGGATCAGAAGTACGCCGCGCAGGACCAGGCGAACTACGAGCAGCAGATGGCGGCCCAGCAGGCGTACCAGCAGCAGGCCGCTGCCGCGGCTCCGGCGGAGCCGGACTACGCCGCCGAGCTGCAGCAGCTCGCGCAGCTGAAGTCGCAGGGAATCCTCACCGACGAGGAGTTCGAAGCGAAGAAGAAGCAGATCCTGGGGATCTGACCGACCACCGGAGACACACGCGAAAGGAGAACGAGTGCTCGCAGCCGACTATCCGTTCCTCGACGTCCTCTGGACGATGTTCATCTTCTTCCTGTTCGTGATCTGGATCTGGATCCTGATCACGGTGTTCGTGGACATCTTCCGCCGCAAGGACACGTCGGGGTTCTCGAAGGCGCTCTGGATCATCTTCGTGATCGTCTTGCCGTACCTGGGCGTCCTGATCTACCTGATCGCCAACCACGAGGGGATGGCAGACAGGAACATCGCGCAGATGCAGAGACAGCAAGAGCAGACGGACGCATACATCAAGTCCGTGGCCGGCGGCAGCGCGGCCGAGATCGAGAAGGCGAAGGGCTTGCTCGACTCGGGCGCGATCACGCAGGCCGAGTTCGACACGCTCAAGCAGAAGGCGCTGGCCTCCGGCTAGCCCGTGTGCGAGGAGAGGCGCCCTTGCGGCGCCTCTCTTCCGCGCACCACGGCCGTCGGCCGTCCTCGTTAGGCTCGTCCGGTGACCGACGTCGCCCTGGCTCCCCCGCCCGAGGCCGACTCCCCTCGCCACCGCATCCTGCGAATCGCGGCCTGGCTCGTCGGGATCCTCGTCGCCCTCGTCCTCCTGCACCTCGCAGGGATCGACGTCTGGGGCTGGTTCACCGAGCTGTGGGACACGGTCACCGACATCTCGCTCGGGTACATCCTCCTCGGCTGCCTCTTCCAGGGCCTCCAGACCTCGCTCACGGCACTCGGCTGGTACGGGATCCTCCGCTACGCGTATCCGGGCGGTGTCTCGTACATGCCCGTCCTCGCGGCGTACGCGGCCGGTGTCGCGCTGAACAACTTCGTGCCCGCGAACATGGGGACGTTCGTCACGCTCCTGATGTTCGTCGCGATCGTGCAAGGAGCGACGTTCCCCGGTGTCCTCGGCGGGTACGTCGTCCAGAAGATCTTCTACATGGTGATCGGGACGCTGATCTACATCTATCTCTTCAGCGCCATCGAGGGATCGTTCGACTTCCAGTTCGGCGACGAGCGCGATGCGATCTCGAACCACCCGGTGCTCGTCCTCGGCATCGCAGCCGGCGCGATCTTCCTCATCGTGATCCTCCTCCGGATCTTCTGGGCCTGGGTCAAGAAGATGTGGGCGAGGGCCGTGCAGGGCGCCGCGATACTCACGGACGTCGGCGCGTACCTGCGCCTCGTCCTCCTGCCCCAGATCGGCGGCTACGCGGCGAAGGTCGGGGTCATCGCGGTCTTCCTCGCCGCGTACGGGATCCCCGTGACGTTCGGCTCCATCATGAGCGTCCTCGGCTCGAACCAGCTCGCGAACATCGTCTCGTTCACGCCAGGGGGGATCGGCGTGAATCAGGCGTTCAACTCGTTCGCGCTCGAGAGCTACACGAGTACGGAGACCGCAACGGCGTACTCACTCGGCCAGCAGCTCATCACGACGGCGTTCAACGTCGGCTTCGCGATCCTGCTGATCTGCGTCGTCTTCGGCTGGCGTGGTGGCTCGGCGCTCGTCAAGGAGTCGTACGCGGACGCGAAGGTGAAGAAGGAGGAGATGAGCGCCGACCGCCGCGAGAAGCGCGAGGCGAAGCGGGAAGCCAAGCGCAGCGAGGGACCGAGCGGGCTCATGCATGTCTTCAGGCGGTCGCACGACGAGGAGGCGGACGGCTCTTGACGCGACCGGACGAATCGGAGAGGGTTGAGCGCTCATGTGCTGCCTCGCGCTGATCGCCGGCTTCATCGGCCCCCGAGTCGCCCTCTTCGTCTGGTGGCTCTTCGGCAACAAGGTCGACGCCGCGTTCGAATCGTGGATCTGGCCACTCCTCGGCCTGCTCTTCCTGCCGTGGACGACGCTGGCCTACGTCATCGCCTGGGGGCCGCTGTACGGTGTCAGCGGGTGGGGCTGGCTCCTGGTCGCGCTCGGCTTCGCCGCGGACATCGCGACCTACTCGGCGCGCGCCGCGCGGGCTCGCTACCGGGCCGCCTACTAGGGTCTACCCGGGCGGTGTCGACCGCCCCTCTTCCTAGAGTTCCGCACCATGGAAACCGGCGGGACGCGCCGCATCGAGCTCCTGCTCCCGATGCGCACGATCATCCTGCTCGCCGCGACCGTCGGTGTGCTCGCTGCCTTCCGGGCGATCGGCGACACGTTCCTGATCGTCTTCGTCGGCATCTTCCTCGCCCTCGTCTTCGAGTTTCCCGTCCGCTTCGTCATGCGCCGGACGAAGATGTCCCGCGGGCTCGCCGCGACGGTCACCGTCCTCGGGACGGCGGTCCTCGCGACGATCTTCTTCCTGCTCCTGCTCGTCCCACTCGTCGGGGGTGTACGCGACTACCTCCAAGATCTGCCGCAGACGGTGTCCGACCTGCGTGACGCGGACGGGCTCTCCTGGCTCGGAGACAGCGGCAGCGCCGAGAACGTCCAGTCCGGGGCGAATCAGATCTCCGTCTCGGTGCCAGACGCGATCTCGGCGGTGCTCGGGATCGCAGGCGACTTCTTCTCGGTCTTTCTGGCCGCATTCACGATCCTCTTCATCTGCCTCTTCCTGCTGACGGACGTCGGCAATCTCAAGCGAGCGCTGGCGAGCATGCTCACCCCGGGAGAGGAGGTGCGCTGGCTGGCCGTCTGGGAGCGCGTGACGGAGGCGATCTCGCGCTGGGCGATCGGCGTCGTCGTCATCGCCGTCATCGCGGGAACGACGCAGGGCACGACCGCGTGGCTCCTCGGGTCGAGCTACGCGCTCGGCCTCGGCGTGATCGCCGGCCTGCTCGACATGATCCCGAACATCGGCGCGACCATCGCGGGCTTCATCCTCGTCCCGACATTGTGGGCAGAGGAGGGCGTTACCGCCGCGATCATCATGCTCGTCGTCGTCCTCGCCTACCAGCAGGTCGAGAACAACATCATCACGCCGAAGGTGCAGGGGAAGGCCGTGCAGCTCTCCGCGTTCTTCATCATCGTCGCCGTCACGCTCTTCGGAGCCTTGCTCGGGGTGCTCGGGGCGCTCACCGCGGTCCCGATCGCCGCGACGATCCAGATCTTCGTGCAGGAGCTGACGAAGGAGCGCCGCGAGCGGATGGCCGCACTGCGGGAGACCGCGGCGCCCGCGGCACTCGACGCCTAGCCGGCGCGGCCGAGCAGCGCGAGCGCCGCCTCCTCGATCTCCTCCTCCGAGACGAGGACGAGCCGAGCGGCGTCGCCGAGCGGCACGAAGGAGTCCTTGCTCGTGACGCGCGCCATCCGCCCGTCGAAGCCCGCGTCGACGAGGGTCGCCAGCACCCCTTCGGAGACACCCCCGCTCCGGCGCGTCTCGTCCACGACGAGGACGTGCCCGGTGACGTTCCCCTCACGCACGATGTCCTCCGCGGGAAGCGGCGCCAGCCACCGGAGATCGAGGAGCCGGACGCGGATTCCGAACTGCTGCGCCAGCCGGTGCGCGACGCGGGCCGAGAGGTACAGCCCGTTCGCCCACGTGACGATGGTGAGGTCTCCCCCGTCCGACACGAGTCGGGCGGCTCCGACCGGGACGTGCTCGTCGGTGGGCGCGGCCAGCCACGCGTCGTCGCCGTCCTCGATCGCGTCGCGTGTGTGGTACAGCGCGATCGGCTCGAGGAAGACACACACGGAGCCGTCGACTGCGGCGGACTCCGCGCACGTCACGAGCATTGCGGCAGCGTCGTCCGGCCGCGCCGGCGACGCCACCACGATTCCCGGAATGTCGCGAAGCACCCCGACGGCGTCGTCGTTGTGGAAGTGGCCACCGAAGCCGCGCTGATAGCCGTATCCGGCGACCCGGATCACCATCCCGTTGCGATACGCGCGCTGCGAGAAGAACTGGAGTGTGGACGCCTCGCCGCGGAGCTGGTCCTCCGCGTTGTGCAGGTACGCCAGGTACTGGATCTCGGGAATCGGCAGGAAGCCGCTGACCGCCGAGCCGAGTGCGAGGCCGAGGATCGACGTCTCGTCGAGCAGCGTGTCGAACACCCGGCCCGCGCCGAACCGCGCGTGCAGGCCGCGGGTGACCCCGTACACGCCGCCTTTCGCGGCGATGTCCTCGCCGAAGACGAGCGCGTTCGGGTGCCGCTCGAGGACGGCGGCGAGGCCGTGGTTGATCGCCTGTCCCAACGTGAGCGGCTCGTCCGACGTCACGCGGACCGCCACCGTCCTCTCCGCGACCACGGCCGGCGACCGCGGGGCGAGCGGCGCCATCACCTGCTCCGCCGACGACATCTGCGGTAGCGCCGCTGCCTCGAGCGCGATCTCACGTGCCTCGTCCCGCGCAGCGAGGTAGTCCGCTGCGAGCTCGGGACCCGTCGCCTGCCCTGCCGAGACGAGCCACCGAGCCGTGCCGAGGATCGGGTCCCGCTCGTAGTCCTCGCGGATCGCCTGCGGAGTGCGATAGGCCATCTCCGCATCGGCTCCCGCGTGGCTGAGGTAGCGGACGCAGCGGAGATGCAGCACTGCCGGGCGTCGCCGCTCCCGCACCCAGTCCGCGAGCTCGCTCGCGACGCCGAGCACCTCTGCGGGATCGTGGCCGTACGCGATCTCGTAGCGGATCTCCGACCGGGCGGTGAGCGCCGACTCGACCCAGCCGGGTGGGCTCGGGACGCTGATGCCGAGCCCGTTGTCCTCGCACACGTAGAGCAGCGGCAACGGGAGGCCCTGGTACGCGATCTGGGCGGAGGTGTTGAGCGCGGCCTGTGCGGTCGCGTGGTTGAGCGAGGCGTCACCGAACGAGCAGACGACGAGCGCGTCGTCCTTCCACGGGCTCGCGACTCCGAGCCGCTTCGCCCGGTCGATCGCGAGCGCGATGCCGACGGCACGCGGAGGATGCGACGCGATCGTCGACGTCATAGGGATGACCGCGAGCTCCTTGCGGCCGAAGACCTTGTGCCGTCCGCCTGCGATCGGCTCCGTCGCGGCAGCCGCGACCCCGAGCAGCACGTCTCGCAGCCCTCCGACTCCGGCTCGCGCCGCCCGCGCGAGGTAGAAGGCACCCGAGCGGTAGTGCAGGAGTGCCGGGTCGTCGTCGCGGAGGGCGAGCGCGACCGCCGCGTTCGACTCGTGCCCTGCCGAGCCGATCGTGTAGAAGCTCCGCCCGTGCTGCTGGAGCCAGCGTGCGGCGTAGTCAGCCTGGCGGCTGTCGACCTGCGCGCGCCAGATCTCCTCCGCCTCGGGCCTCGCCGCTCGGAGCGCCGCGCTCGGCTCGAGCGCCCTCAGAGCCGCGAGGAGATGCTCCTCGAGGGGATCGAGCTCGGTGGACACGAGTGACGTCGCGCTAGACCGCGACCTGCTCCTCGAGCTCCGCGCTCCAGTCACCTGCGGCCGCGAGGGCGTTCATCCGGGAGCGGTGCGCGAACACGCTCTGCGCGGCCTCGACCTTGCCGGCGTCGCCTCCCCAGGTGGCGAGTGCCGATGCCTGCAGCGCGCGCCCGTAGGAGAAGGACAGCGGCCACGGTCCGCCGATCTGGTTGATCGCATTGAGGTTCGCGGTCGCCTCGACCTCGGACTGCCCGCCCGAGAGGAACACGATGCCCGGGATCGCGGCGGGAACGTGCGTCATGAAGCACTCGAGGGTGAGCTCGGCGATCCGCTCTGACGGGGCCTGCTCGGGGCAGCCTTTGCCGGAGATCACCATGTTCGGCTTGAGGAGCGTCCCGCGGAGGTCCACGCGCTGCACGTTGAGCTCGTGGAACGTCCACTTCAGCGTGCGCGAGGTGACGTCGAAGCAGCGCTCGATCGTGTTGTCCGCGTCCATGAGGACCTCGGGCTCGACGATCGGGACGATCCCGGCCTCCTGGCAGAGCGCTGCGTAGCGCGCGAGCGCATGCGCGTTCGCCCTGATGCAGCCGACCGACGGGATGCCGTCGCCGATCGTGATCACCGCACGCCACTTCGCGAAGCGCGCGCCGAGCTCGCGGTACTCGGCGAGCCGCGCGCGGAGGCCGTCGAGCCCCTCCGTGATCTTCTCGCCGGGGAACCCGGCCTGGTCGTGCGCTCCGGTGTCGACCTTGATCCCGGGGATCACGCCCTTGGAGGCGAGCAGGTCCGGGAACGACGTGCCGTCGTCGGCGGACTGGCGGATCGTCTCGTCGTACATGATCACGCCGCCGATCGAGTCCTCCATGCCGGGTGCGGTGAAGAGGAGCTGGCGGTAGAGGCGGCGGTTCTCTTCGGTCGACTCGAGCTCGATCGCGTCGAAGCGCTTCTTGATCGTGCCCGTCGACTCGTCGGCCGCGAGGATGCCCTTGTGGTCGGCGACGATCGCCTGTGCGGTCTCGTGCAGCTCCTGGGCCATCTAGCGCGCTCCTTTCATGAGGCTCTGGATCTTCGTCAGTGGATGCGAGGCGACGATGCGGCGGACAGTCCCCGAGCGTGACCGCATGACGATCGACTCGGTCTCGACCCGATCGCCGACGACGCGCACGCCACGCAGCAGCGCTCCGCTCGTCACACCGGTCGCGGCGACGAAGACGTCTTCTCCCTGGACGAGGTCGTCCGCGGTCAGGACCCGGTCGAGGTCGTAGCCCGCCTCGACGAGGCTCGCCCGCTCCTCCTCCGAACGCGGCCACAGCCTGCCCTGCATCGCGCCGCCGAGGCACTTGATTGCTGCCGCCGAGATGACCCCCTCGGGCGTACCGCCGATTCCCATCAGGAGATCGATCCCCGTTCCCGACTGCGTGGCGGCGATCGACGGCGCGACGTCTCCGTCGCGAATGAGGTTCACGCGCGCACCCGCCTCTCGCAGCTCGGCGACGAGGTCGTCGTGGCGGTCGCGCTCGAGGACGACGACGGTGAGGTCGTTCACCGCATGGCCCTTCGCCTCCGCGACGCGCTCGAGGTTCTCTGTCGGGGTCGCAGTGATGTCGATCGCGTCTGCGGCCTCGGGCCCGACCGCGATCTTGTCCATGTACAGCGCGGCGCCGGGGAAGAACATCGTCCCGCGCTCCGAGACGGCGATGACGGCGATCGCGTTCGGCATCCCGAGCGCGGTGAGGCGCGTCCCCTCGAGCGGATCGACGGCGACATCGACCTCCGGTCCCGTTCCGTCGCCGACCTCCTCGCCGTTGAAGAGCATCGGAGCCTCGTCCTTCTCCCCCTCGCCGATGACCACGTGCCCGCGCATCGCGACGGTGTCGAGCATGAGCCGCATGGCGTCGACCGCCGCCTGGTCGGCGGCATTCTTGTCGCCGCGGCCGATCCAGCGCGACGCGAAGGTCGCAGCCGATTCGGTGACGCGAACCAGCTCCAGGGCAAGGTTCCGGTCCGGTACCTCGCTCACGTCGGCCGATCCTACATCCGCTCCGGAGCGTCCACGCCGACCAGGTCGAGGCAGCGCGCGATGACGCTCTGGACCGCGGAGACGAGCGTCAGCCGGAACGCCTCCCGCTCGGACCCGAGCACACGGTGCTCGTGGTAGAAGCGGTGAAAGTCGTCCGCGACGCGAATCGCGTAGATGGGGATCGCGTGCGGCGCCCTCCGCTCCGCGGCCTCTCGCGCGACCCGAGGGAACTCGAGGAGCCGTTTCACGAGCTCCCGTTCCTCGACCGCGAGGTCACCGCCAGCCGTGGTCGACGCAGCACCTGCCTCCGCGTTCCGGAGGATCCCCGCGATGCGCGCGTGCGCGTACTGCACGTAGTAGACGGGGTTCTTGTTGGACTTCTCCGTCGCGAGGTCGACGTCGAGATCGATGGTCTGGTCGTGGCCGCGGGCGACGAGGTACCAACGGGCGGCGTCGACGCCGATCGTGTCCATGAGCTCCTCCAGGAAGACGACGTCCCCGCGACGCTTCGACATGCGCTTCGCCTCACCGCCCTCGACGAGCTGAACGAGCTGGTAGACGAGCACCTCGAGCGAGTCTCGGTCGTGGCCGAGCATCTCGGCGAGCGCCTTCAGGCGCGCGACGTAGCCGTGGTGGTCCGCGCCGAGGACATAGATCAGATGATCGAAACCGCGCGCGTACTTCCGCCGGATGTAGGCAGCATCCGCCGCGAAGTAGGTCGGCTCCCCACCGGAACGCACCAGGACGCGGTCCTTGTCGTCTCCGTGGGCGCTCGTCCGCGCCCAGAGCGCGCCGTCCTCCTCGAACGTATCGAGGAGGGCAATCGCCTCCGGGATCTCGGCCTCGACCGCCGTCTGACGCTCCCACGTGTCGAAGTGGATGCGGAACCGCTCGAGCGTCCGCTCGATCTGCTCGAGCATGTGTGGAACGGGATCGCCCTCGAGCGCCGCGAGAGCGGTCACATACTCGCCCTGATAGCCGTCCTCGGGCGGCGTCTCGCCGCGTCGCACGGCTTCCACCGAGGCCGCGAAGCGCTCCATCTGCGCGCCGGCGTCGTTGTAGTAGTACTCGCGCTCGACGTCGTGCCCTGCGAACGCGAGCAGGCGGGCGACGGAGTCTCCGTATGCGCCGTTCCTGCCCGACGCGACGGTCACCGGGCCGGTCGGGTTGGCCGAGACCATCTCGACCTGGATCCGCTCCCGTGTCTCCGCAGACCCCGATCCGAATGCAGCTCCGCTCTCGACGATCTCCCCGACGGCGTCCGCGAGCCACGCGTCGGGAAGCCAGAGGTTCACGAACCCGGGGCCGGCCACCTCCGCACGACCCACGAGCCCGCGCGAGACGGCCGCCTCGGCGATCTCCTCGGCAAGGTCGCGCGGCGGGCGCCGCTGGGCGCCGGCCAGCTGCAGCGCGACGTTCGTCGCGTAGTCGCCGTGCGCGGCATCCGACGGCCGCTCGAGGTCGACCGGGGCTTCGGCGACGTCTGACAGCGCCTCGGACAGGCGTGCGACGGGGTCGGTCACGCCGCCATCGTACGGCGCTGGCGGACGGCGCTAGCTACCGAGGTTCGCCGAGGGCGCGGAGGTGATCGGCACGACGACGCCGTCGCGATGGAGCGAGAGCTGCACCTCTTCGCGCGCCTTGTAGATGCGCCACTTCACGGTCGCGAGGGTGATCTCGAGCGTCTCGGCGATCTCGGTGTACGAGAGGCCGACGACGTCGCGCAGGAGGAGTGCCATCTTGAGATCCGGGTTCAGCGTCTCGACCGCGCGCCACACCGCGTCGATGGTCTCCGCGCGCTCGGCAGGCGCGTCGACGACTTCGAGTGGCGGCGCGTCCTCGAGGTTCACCACCGCCCGTGGGCGGCGCTCGATCGCACGCAGCTCGTCGAGCACGCGGTTCTTCGTCACCTGGAAGAGCCAGGTGGTGAAGCGCGATCGAAGAGAGAAGCTCGGGAGACCCTGGAAGACCCGCAGGAAGACCTCCTGCGTCAGATCCTCGGAGAGTGTCCGGTCACCGGTGAGACGCAAGACGTAGTTGTAGACCGGCTGCTCGTACGTCCTGACGATGATCGAAAACGCCCGCTCGTCGCCCCGCTGCGCCTTGCGCAGAACACCGAGATCTGGCTGCGGGAGCGACATCGCGCGGCGAGTATAGAGGGTGATATGTAAAGGGATTCGACGGGGCCAGTTACGGACGCGTTGCGAGCCGATTTCCTGTCATGTCAACGGGAATCGGGACGTCGAGCATTTCCAGAATCGTTGGTGCGAGATCGGACAGCTCGCCTTTCGGTCGTACTTCGTACCCAGTGTTCGTCACGACGAGCGGCACCGGATTGGTCGTGTGCGCCGTATGCGGGCTCACGCCGTCCGGCTCCAGCATCTGCTCCGCGTTTCCGTGGTCCGCACTGACCAGGCAGACGCCGTCCGCCGCGTGGACCGACTCCACGACACGCCCGAGCGCAGCGTCCGCCGCTTCGACCGCAGCGACCACGGCCGGGATCGAGCCCGTGTGGCCGACCATGTCCGGATTCGCGAAGTTCACGACGCAGAACGCGTACCCGGAGCCGATCTCGTCGCACACGCGCTGCGCGACCTCGGCCACCGACATCTCCGGCTTGAGGTCGTAGCTCGGCACGTCGCGCGGTGAGGGGACGAGAATCCTCGTCTCCCCCTCCCACTGCGTCTCCTCGCCTCCGTTGAAGAAGTACGTCACGTGCGCGTACTTCTCCGTCTCCGCCACGTGCAGCTGGCGCAGGCCGCCCGCGGAGAGCACCTCCGCAAGCGTGTCTCGCACCTCGCGCTCGCCGAACGCGACCGGGAACGGGAAGTCCTCGCGGTAGCTGGTCATCGTCGTGAGGTCGACCTTCGCTTCGAGGAGGCGCTGCGAGAGCTGCCGCGCCCGATCCGGCCGGAAGTTGAAGAAGATCGCGGCATCGTTCGTCGCGAGCCGGGGACGTCCGTCGAGCACGATCGGCTCGACGAACTCGTCGGTCACGCCGGCGTCGTAGCTCGCCTGCAGCGCGGCCACGGCGTCGTCTGCGTGCCGCCCCTCACCGGCGAGCATCGCGGCGACGGCGCGATCGGTGCGATCCCAGCGGCTGTCGCGGTCCATCGCGTAGTAGCGGCCGCAGACGGTCGCGATCCGCTCGCCCGGGAGCGACGCGAGGTCGGAGACTCCGGCTCGTGGCGACACGTCGCGTCCATCCGTGAAGGCGTGGATCCACGTGCGCTGGGCCATCCCCTCGGCGACGGCCATGTCCAGCAGCGCCCGCAGGTGGTCGATGTGCGAGTGCACGCCTCCGTGCGAGACGAGCCCGAGGAGATGAACGTCTCCTGCTCGTTCGCGCGCGCGCCGGAACGCCGCCGTGAGAGCCTCGTTACGGGCGAAGGAGCCGTCCGCGATCGCCTGATTCACGCGCGCGAGGTCCTGCAGGAGGATCCGACCGGACCCGATCGTCAGGTGGCCGACCTCGGAGTTCCCCATCTGGCCCGTGGGCAAGCCGACTGCCTCGCCCGACGCCTCGAGCGTCCCGTGCGGATAGCGCTGCCAGAGGTCGTCGAAGACGGGTGTGCTGGCGAGCTCGACGGCATTCCCGGCCGCGGGCGGAGCGATGCCCCAGCCGTCGAGGATGACGAGGACGACGGGCTTCAAGCAGCCTCGGCGCCGGCCCTGCAGATCTCCTCGAACGAGACGACGTCGAGCGACGCGCCCCCCACGAGCGCGCCGTCCACGTCCGGGAGCGCGAGCAGGACCGCAGCGTTCTCGGGCTTCACCGAGCCGCCGTACAGCACGGGCGCGGAGTGGAGCGACTTGACGAAGGCATGCGCCTCCTGCGCGATCTCCGGTGTCGCGGTCTTCCCGGTCCCGATCGCCCAGACGGGCTCGTACGCGATGACGAGGCGGTCGTGGACCGGTAGCACGGCGACCTGCCGTGCGAGAACCGCCTCGGTCCGACCCTCCTCTCGCTCGGCCTCGGTCTCCCCGACGCACGCGATGACGCGCAGCCCTGCCTCGAGTGCCCCCCGCGTACGCATCCCGACGGTCTCGTCGGTCTCGCCGAAGTACTGGCGCCGCTCCGAGTGCCCGACGATGGCGCCCTTCACGCCGAGCTCGAGGAGCATCGGTGCGGACACCTCGCCCGTGTACGCGCCCTCGAGTTCCCAGTGCACGTTCTGGGCGTAGACCGAAACCGCGCTGTTCGCACCGAGCCCCTGCACCGTCGCCTCGAGCGAGGCGAAGGGCGGGCAGACGACGACGTCCACCCCCGGCGCGCGACTGTCCACGAGCCTCACCTGCGCCGCGAACTCGCGCGCCTGGTGGGCGCCCTTGAACATCTTCCAGTTCCCGGCGATCAGCACACGCGGGATCGTAGGCGACTCGCGGAGTGGTAGCGTCGCGCGCCGTGAGCACCGAGCCCTGGGAGCAGCGATTCCGCGCTCCGGTCGCGTCTCTCCCCGAGTGGTCTCCCGCCGCGCCGCGCAACTGCGTCTTCGTCTCGACCGACTCGGGTCGCTGGCAGGTCCACACCCTCGACGCCGACACGGGGGTCACCCGGCAGGTGAGCGACGATCCCGTCGGGCTCGTCGAGGGACTCCCCACGCTCGACGGCGAAGGCGTGCTGTGGTTCGAGGACGAGACGGGAGACGAGTCCGGCCGGTGGGTGGTGCAGCCCTTCCACGGCGGAGAGCGGGGACCGTTCCTCGAGGGCGTCCCGCACGGCTGGAGCAACGGGATCGCCCAAGCTCCGGGGATCGTCGTCGCCGGAGTCGGTGACGGGGACGGATTCGCGCTGCACGTCTCGCTCGACGGCGGCCCGACCCGCGAGCTGCACCGATCGCGGGAGTACGTGGGCCTGGGCGGTCTGGCGCTCGGCGGCTTCCTTCGTGGCGCGCTCTCGACCGACGGCCGGTTGCTCTGCGTCGAGCACTCCGAGCACGGAGACCTCATGCATCCCGCGCTTCGCGTCCTCGATCCGCGAACGGGCGAGACGATCGGTGAGTTGCTCGACGAGGGGCTCTCGCTACAGGCACGGTGCTGGTCGCCCGTCCCCGGGGATCAGCGCCTCGCCTTCACCCACGAGCGCGAAGGTGACGAGCGCCCGGGTATCTGGGATCTCGCGACAGGGGAGCGAACGGATCACTCGTTCGATCTGGGTGGGGTCGTCGAGGTTTCGGACTGGTGGCCCGATGGCTCGGCGCTCCTCCTCGCGAACACGTTCGAGGGCCGCACCTATCTCTACCGCTACGGGGTCGAAACCGGGGAGCTCTCGCAGATCCCCACGGAGCCGGGATTCGTGTCGGGCGCCCGCGTGCGACCGGACGGACACGTCTGGCTCCTGCACGAGCAAGGCGCGCGGCGTCGGCTCGTCCTCGACGACACGCGCTCAGAGGTCGTGCAGCAGGTCGGCGAAGCGCCGGCCGGTAGGCCGTACGAGTCGTGGCACTTCGAGAACGAGCACGGCCAGCGGGTGCACGGCTTCATCGTGACCCCGGACGACTCCGGCGGCCCGTTCCCCGTGCTGATGTTCGTGCACGGCGGCCCGACCTGGTTCGACCTCGACCGCTGGCAGCCCGAGGTGCAGGCGTACCTCGACCTGGGCTTCGTCGTCGGGCTCGTGAACTACCGGGGCTCGATCGGCTACGGGCGCGAGTGGCGAGACGCGCTCATCGGAGACATCGGCGGGCCGGAGCTCGAGGACGTCAACGCAGGGCTGCGCGACCTCGTGGCGCGCGGTCTCGGTGATCCGAGTCGAGCCGTCGTGGGCGGCTACTCGTGGGGCGGCTACGTGACGCTGCTCGAGCTCGGCAAGCACCCGGAGCTCTGGCGATGCGGGATCGCCGGCGTCCCGGTCGGCGACTACGAGGAGAGCTACGACGACCTCTCGCCGGTGCTGCAGGCCTACGACCGCGCGCTCCTCGGAGGAAAGACGCCGGCGGAGGTCCCGGACCTGATGCGCGACCGCAACGCGATCAACTTCGCCGACGCGGTGCGCGCGCCCGTCCTCTTCTTCATCGGACGCAACGACTCACGCTGCCCGTACGGGCAGGCAATGGCCTACGTCGACAAGCTGGCTGCGCGCGAGCACCCGCACGAGGTCGTCGTCTACGAGACCGGGCACTCGTCGTTCGACATCGACGAGAAGGTCGAGCACGTCGGGATCGCCCGCGAATTCCTCCGCCGGCACGTGGCCGGACTGCGCTAGCCCTCGGCCGCCGGTATCGCGGCGACCCCGGGCAGCTCCTTGCCTTCGAGGAGCTCGAGGGACGCGCCGCCGCCCGTCGACACCCAGGAGACCTGGTCGGCGAGGCCGAGCTCCTGGATCGCCCGGACGGAGTCGCCTCCTCCGACGACGGAGTACGCGTCCGCGCCCGCCACTGCCTCGGCGACGGCCTTCGTGCCCTCGGCGAAGCGCGGCCACTCGAAGACACCCATCGGGCCGTTCCAGAAGATCGTCCGTGCGCCCGCGATCGCCGCGGCGAACCGGTCGCGGGTCTCCGGGCCGATGTCGAGCCCGAGCCAGCCGGACGGCACGTCGTCGTACGGCACGACCCGGCTCTCGGCGTCCTCCTCGAACGCCGTTGCGGCGACGACGTCGGTCGGAAGCTCCGCGTCGTATGGCAGCGGATTCTCGTCCCGGAGCTGTTCGGCCATCTTCCCGCCCACGAGCACGGCGTCCGCCCGCTCCCCGAGGTGCACGAGCACGCCGAGCTTGTCGTCGACCTTCGCTCCCCCCGCGACCAGGACGAACGGCCGCTCGACCTCGCCGAGGAGCCGTCCGAGCATCTCGAGCTCGCGTTCGAGAAGGAGCCCCGCGTACGCCGGCAGCAGGCGCGCGACGCCCTCGGTCGACGCATGGGCGCGATGAGCAGAGCCGAACGCGTCGTTCACGTACAGATCACGGCCCTCGGCCAGACGGCGCGCGCTCTCCGGGTCGTTCTTCGTCTCGCCGGGATCGAAGCGCGTGTTCTCGAGCACCTCGATCCGCTCGTCCGGCAGCAGCTCGCGCAGCCGTTCGGCGACCGGTGTCATGGCGAACGCAGGATCGGGGCCTTTCGGCCTTCCGAGGTGCGAGCACACAGCGACGTGGGCGGCGTCGCGGGCGAGCAGGAGCTCGAGTGTCGGCAGCGAGGCGCGGATCCTCGTGTCGTCGGCGACGCGGCCGTCCTCGAGCGGGACGTTGAGGTCGGCCCGGACGAGGACGCGCTTCCCGGCGACGTCCGCGTCCCGGACCGAGCGCGGCCGTTGCATCTCTACGCGAGGAGCTTGCCGATCAGATCGACGAGCCGACACGAGTACCCCCACTCGTTGTCGTACCAGCCGAAGACCTTCACGGAGCTCCCGTGCACCATCGTCAACGGGCTGTCGAAGATGCACGAGTAGGCGCTGCCGTTGATGTCCGTCGAGACGATCGGGTCCTCGCAGTACTGGAGGATCCCCTTCAGCGGCCCTTCGGAGGCGGAGCGGTACGCGTCGTCGATCTCGTCCTTCGACGTCTCCCGCCCCAGGGACACCACGAGATCGGTGAGCGAGCCGGTCGCAACGGGTGCCCGAACGGAGATGCCGTCGACCTTCCCCTTCAGCTCGGGCAGCACGAGACCGATCGCCTTCGCCGCACCAGTCGAGGTCGGGATGAGGTTGATGGCCGCGGCGCGCGCGCGACGCAGGTCCTTGTGTGGGAAGTCGAGGATGACCTGGTCGTTCGTGTACGCGTGGATCGTCGTCATGAACCCGGACTCGATACCGGCGAGGTCGTGCAGGACCTTCGCGAGCGGCGCGACGCAGTTCGTCGTGCACGAGGCGTTCGACACGATGTGGTGTGACTCGGGGTCGTAGTCGCCGTCGTTGACTCCGAGGACGACCGTGATGTCCGGATCGGTCGCAGGCGCCGAGATGACGACCTTCTTCGCTCCGGCCTCGAGGTGCTTCTGGGCTCCTGCCCGGTCGGTGAAGTGCCCTGTCGACTCGAGGACGACATCGACGCCGAGGTCGCCCCACGGGATCGCGGCGGGATCGCGCTCCGAGTAGATACGCACCTCCTCGCCTGCCGCCCGCAGCACACCATCCGCGAGTTCGACCTCGCCACGGAACGGGCCGAGGTTCGAGTCGTAGCGGAGGAGATGGGCCATCGTCTTCGCGTCGCCGAGGTCGTTCAGCGCGACGATCTCCAGGTCCGAATCGAGCTCCTGCTGCGCGCGGAAGAAGTTCCGCCCGATGCGTCCGAACCCGTTGATGCCCACGCGAATACCCATTCGTCTCCTCCGTCCGGTCGTCTTCCGAAGTCGCTTTCGAGTCTAACGGCGGTCGGCAGCGAGCTCTTCGAGAGCCCGCAAACGGCGATGGACC
This sequence comes from Gaiellaceae bacterium, assembly GCA_036274755.1. GTDB lineage: Bacteria > Actinomycetota > Thermoleophilia > Gaiellales > Gaiellaceae > GMQP-bins7. Next base: position 27,287 of record DASUFC010000121.1, on the reverse strand, counting down.
GCGGCCTTCGTCGCTGCCGGGTCGGTGCGCGCGGCGAGCTCCCTGAGCGACGCGTTCGGGTGTCGGAGACGGAGCTCCGCCGCTTCTCGCAGCGCATCGGGGAGTGCGGCGAGCTCGTCGTGCGCGAGGAGCCACTCCACGGCTTCGAGCTGACGACGCGCCGAGCGGCTCGTGCGGACGACATTTGCGTGATCGGCGTTCGCGAGGCGGTTCGCGCGTCCGCGGGTCTCGGCGACGACCTGCCGCTCCTCGAGCGCGAGCACGGTTTCGGATGCACCCATGAGCGCGAGCAGCGACTCGATCGTCTCCCAGCTCTTCGCGTAGACGAGCGAGTGCCCGGTCCGATGCGCGGTCGCGAGCCGGACGCCTTCGGCGCGCGCCAGCCGGGCGAGGAGCGCGGCCGACTCCCGGGAGGTGCCACGGAGCTCGAGATGCGGCGAGCGCCCGAGGGAGAGCGAGCCGGCTCCGAGAAACGCGCCGCGCAGGTATGCGGCCCGGCAGCAACTGCGCGACACGACGCGCCGTGGAGGCCGCTCGAGCGGCGCATGCCTGCGATCGACGACGCCCGCGGCGGCGAGCACACGCAGCGCGTCCGCGTCTCCGGGGACGTGCAGCTGATAGCGCGTTGCCGTGTCGAACGCATGGCGGCGATACGTCCGGATCTCGGAGCGGATGCCGCTGTCGCGGAGCAGTGCCCACGCGCGTCGCGCGGCGGCGCCGCTCCCGAGATCCAGATGAAGCGCCCAGTCGCCGGCACCGCGCAGGTGGAGGCTGCCGGCTGCATGGAAGAGGGCGGAGAGCTCGGCGCGACGATCACACTCGCGCTGCGGCGCGATCGTCGCGAGCTCCTCGCGCACGTCCTCCGACGAGATCACAGCGCGACGCCCTCGAGCGCGAGCAGGCGGCGCTTGACCTCCACCCCGGCCGCGCCGTACCCGCCGATCCCATGCGCGGCGACCACGCGATGGCACGGAACGACGAACGCGAAGCGGTTCGTCGCGCAGAACGATCCCGCCGCGCGTGGCGCGCCGGGACGCCCCGCGAGCGCCGCGAGCTCGCCGTAGGAGACGACGTCGCCTCGCGGCACCGACCGGAGCGCCTCTCCGATGGCGCGCTGGAGCGGCGTCGCCCACTCGAGGTCGATCTCGACGTCGTCGAAGGCGTCCGGCTCGCCGGCAAGGAACGCGCGGAACCGGTCGACCAGCGGGTCCGCGCCGCGCCCGGGGCCGTCGACGCCGAACCGGAAGTCGTGCTCCACGAGCAACCCGTCGCTGCGCCAGATCTCGCCCGCTCCCCAGCCGGGGACGGTGTAGCGCGTTTCTACGACGCTCACCGCGCCCACTCTAGAATCGCCGCCATGACCGCACACGGCTTCTTCCAACCGCCCGACCACGACAACGAGCCCGTCCTCTCCTACGCTCCCGGCACCTCCGAGCGCGCCGAGCTGCAGGCACGGCTGCGCAAGATGGAGAGCGAGCGCATCTCGATCCCGATGATCATCGGCGGCCGGGACGTCGAGTCGGGCGAGACCTTCGAGGCGGTCGAGCCGCACCGCAAGGACCACGTGCTCGCCGACGTCGCCAAGGGCGGCGCCGAGCACGTCGAACAGGCGATCGCCGCCGCGAACGCCGCCCACCACGACTGGTCGCGGATGCCCTGGCACGAGCGTGCGGCGATCTTCCTCCGCGCGGCAGAGCTGCTCTCCGGCCCCTGGCGCTCGACCCTGAACGCGGCGACGATCCTGAACCAGTCGAAGACGCCGCATCAGGCGGAGATCGACGCCGTGTGCGAGATGTGCGACTTCTGGCGCTACAACGTCGACTACATCCTGCGCATCTACCGCGAGCAGCCCCACTCGCCGACCGGGATCTGGAACCGCATGGAGTACCGGCCGCTCGAGGGCTTCGTCCTTGCCGTCAGCCCATTCAACTTCAGCTGCATCGGCGCGAACCTCTCCTCGACGCCCGCCCTCATGGGCTGCACGGTCGTGTGGAAGCCGGCGTCGACCGCAGCGCTCTCCGCCTACTACTACATGCGCATCCTCCAGGCAGCGGGGCTTCCCGACGGCGTCATCAACCTCGTGTACGGCTCGGGAGCGACCATCGGCGAGGCGGCCCTTGCCAGTCCCGACCTGGCGGGCATCCACTTCACCGGCTCGACCGCCGTCTTCAACGGCATGTGGGAGACGGTCGGCAGAAACGTCGCAGCCGGCGGGTACCGTGGGTACCCGCGCCTCGTCGGTGAGACCGGAGGCAAGGACTTCATCCTCGCGCACCCGTCCGCCGACGCCGAGGCGCTCGCGACCGCGGTCGTGCGCGGCTCGTTCGAGTACCAGGGGCAGAAGTGCTCCGCGGCGTCGCGCCTCTACGTCCCGTCGAACCTCTGGCCCGACGTGAAGGACCGCCTCGTGGCCGACGTCGACACGATCAGGATGGGCGACCCGGCCGACTTCGAGAACTTCATGGGCGCCGTGATCGACGCGAACGCGTTCGCGACCCACGCCGACGCGATCGCCGAGGCGAAGTCCGCGGGCGCCGAGATCGTCACCGGCGGCACGACGGACGACTCCGAGGGCTACTTCGTGTCGCCGACGGTCATCGAGACGGACGACAAGGGCTTCAGGCTCCTCCGCGACGAGCTCTTCGGCCCGATCGTGACGACGTACGTCTACGACGAGAAGAAGTGGGGAGACACCCTCGACCTCGTCGACTCGACGGCTCCCTACGCGCTCACCGGCGCCGTGTTCGCCACGGAACGGAGTGCGATCGAGGAGGCGCACGACGCGCTCCAGTACTCGGCCGGGAACTTCTACGTGAACGACAAGCCGACGGGCGCCGTCGTCGGGCAGCAACCGTTCGGCGGGTCCCGCGCGAGCGGCACGAACGACAAGGCCGGCTCGATGTGGAACCTCATCCGCTGGGTGACGCCGCGGACGGTGAAGGAGACGTTCGTCCCGCCCACCGACTACCGCTACCCGTTCCTCGACGCGGACTCAGACGGCTCGCGGTAGCGCGCCGACTTCGTCGAAATCCTGGACCGCGGTGGTAGCCGCGGGTCGCTCTCGGGCACTCTCTGCTCGTGGCCGTACGCATCCTCGACGGCGTCACTGCGTTCCTCGACGAGATCGGGTCGGTCTCGCTGCTCCCGCTCGCGCTCGCGATCTGCTGCCACCTCCTGAAGATGGCCTGCACGAGCCGTGCGTGGCGGAACGTGCTCGCGGCCGCGTATCCCGAGGAGCGCGTGCCCTGGATCTCGATCTACGGCGCCTACCTCGCCGGGGTCGGTATCAACGCGATCATCCCGGCGCGCGCCGGCGACGCCGTCCGGATCGTCCTCGCGCACCGCGCGATCAAGACGAGCACCTACACGACGATCGTGTCCAGCACGCTCGTGCTGAGCATCTTCGACATGGCCGCCGCGAGCATCTTCCTCGCCTGGGCGATCGCGATCGGCGGCCTCCCCGGGATCGACGTGCTCTCGACCCTGCAGAGCTTCGACTTCGCGTGGATCCTCGCGCGGCCGCTTCTCTTCGACCTCGTCATCGCCGCGGTGATCGTCGTGGTCGGAGTCGTCGGCGCGTGGGTGGCCGGCCACGTCGCCGACGTCAAGGAGCGCGTCTCGCAGGCGTTTCTCGTCATGTCGCCGCCGACGCGGTACCTCCGGAAGGTCGCCGTCTGGCAGGCCGCCGACTGGACGCTGCGCCTCGTCACGATCTGGTTCATGCTCGATGCCTTCCACATCCCGCAGACGCTTCGGAACGTTGGTCTCGTCCAGGTCTCGACGAGCGTCTCGACCCTCTTCCCGATCACCCCCGCCGGCGTCGGGACCGAGCAGGCCTTCCTGCTCTACGTCCTGAACGGTGTGGCGGCCGCGTCGGTCCTGCTCGCGTTCAGCGTCGGAGCGAAGCTGACGCTGACGGTGACGAACGTCGTCGCCGGCTTCACGGCGATCCTGCTCACGTTGCGCACCGTGCGCTTCAACAAGGTCCTCGGCGCCCAGACCGAGGAAGCGGCTGACGCCCAGTCAGGCTAGGCCGGCGAGCTAGGACGGCCCGGCCTTGTGCAGTTGCGCGTAGAGATCGCGCGCCGTCTTCTGAGGGAGGCCCGGCACGCCTTCGAGCTCCTCCTGCGATGCGTCGAGGAAGCGCTCGACCGAGCCGAAATGCCGGATGATCGCGCGCCGACGCACAGGACCGACGCCGGGCAGCGTCTCGAAGATCGTCTCCATCGAGCGGGTGCCCCTCTTCTGCCGGTGGTAGCGCAGCGCCACGCGGTGCGCCTCGTCACGGATCCGCTGGAGCAGCTGCAGCGCAGGGCTCGAACGGTCGAGTGCGATCGGCGCCGGGAAGCCCGGAACGAAGACCTCCTCGTCTCGCTTCGCGAGCGCGATGACCGCCACGCGCGGGAGATCGAGCTCCTCGATCGCCGCGAGCGCAGCCGCGAGCTGACCCTTGCCGCCGTCGACCACGACGAGGTTCGGCATGCGCGCGAAGCTCTCGTCGGCGTCACCCGAGCGGAGGCGCTTGAAGCGTCGTGAGACCGCCTCGCGCATCGCGCCGAAGTCGTCCTGTCCCTCGAGGCCCCTGATCGCGAAGGTTCGGTAGTGCGCGTTCCTCGGGCGACCGTCGACGAAGACGGTCATCGAGGCGACGATCGACTCGCCCTGGATGTTCGAGACGTCGAAGCACTCGATACGCACGGGCAGGCTCTCCAGGTTGAGGACCTCGCGGAGCTCCTCGAGCGCCGCGATGCGTTTCGACCTGGCCGCCTCACGCACTGCAGCGTCGGCCTCCAGCGCGAGCTGCGCGTTCTCGGCGGCAAGCTCCACGAGCCGCCGCTTCTCACCCCGCAACGGTGTCCGGACGACGACACGCGACCCGCGACGCTCGGCGAGGAACTCCGCGACCGGCTCCGTGTCCTCGATCTCCGCCGGCACGAGCACCTCGGGCGGAACGCTCGGCGATCCGCCGTAGTACTCGAGCACGAACGCCTCGAGCACCGACTTCGCGTCCTCGCCGGCCACGTTCTCGAGGTGGAAGGCGTAGCGATCGATCATCTTGCCATCGCGAAGCGGGAAGACCTGCACGGTCGCCTCGTCGCCGTCGATCGCGAGCCCGATGACGTCCACGGAGCCGACGTCCCGGCGGTCGGCCGCCTGCCGGTCCGCGAGATGGCGGATCGAGAACAGCCTGTTGCGGTAGCGCGCCGCCTCCTCGAAGCGCTCGTCGGCGGCCGCCTCGCGCATGCGGTCCGTGAGCTCGGCCTGGATCGTCCGCGTGTCGCCGGAGAGGAACCCGACGACGCCGTCGATCACCTCGGCGTACCCCTCCTTCGAGATCGCCCCGATGCACGGCGCGAAGCAGCGGTCGATGTGGAAGTCGAGACACGGGATCCCGGAGTGCCGGCCAGGCTTCGGCCCCTCGCAGGGCCGGAAGCGGAACACCCGGTTCAGGACGTCGAGCGTCTCACGGACCTTCTTCGCGTTCGCATATGGCCCGAAGTAGAGCGTTCCACGGCGATGGCGCTCGCGCGTGAACATCACACGCGGGTACTCGTCGGTGAGCGTGACCGCGATGTAGGGGAACGACTTGTCGTCACGCAGCCGGATGTTGAACGGCGGGCGGTGGCGCTTGACCAGGTTCTGCTCGAGATGCAACGCCTCGGCCTCCGACCGCGTGACGATCACCTCGACGTCGGCGATCCGCTCGGCGAGCTGTGCCGTCCCGAGCCGCCCGTCTCCGCGCTGGAAGTAGCTGCGCACCCGCGAGCGCAGTGACTTCGCCTTGCCGACGTAGAGGACGTTCCCCTCGTCGTCGCGAAAGAGGTAGACACCCGAGCTTCGCGGAAGCGTCCGAAGTTTTCCTTCAAGGTTTTCTCGCATTCGAGGGCTAGCGTATCCCCGTGCGTCTCTCACTCCTGGCAGCCGTCGGAGCCCTTGCGGCGCTGGTCGCGCCAGGTCTCGCGCAGGCGGGTCCGCTGCTCGTGGTCGGCGCCGTCGAAGACGATGTCCGCGCGTCGAGCGCCGTCGAGGCCGAGACCCGCATGGCCGAGTTCCGGCTGCTCGGCTACCGGGCGGTGCGCGTCACGAGCTACTGGAGGCCGGGTATGACCGCACCGACCGCGAGCGAGCAGGAGACCCTCCGTCTCGTCGGTGAGGCCGGCGTCCGGAACGGGGTGAGGGTGTTCGTGACGGTGATGAGCCCCGGGTCGGCGACGACGCCGCTGACCGACCAGGCCCGAGCCGACTTCGCTGCGTACGGGGCCGCCCTCGTCGATGCCGCACCGTCGATCACGCACGTGATCATCGGAAACGAGCCGAATCTCAACCGCTTCTGGCTTCCCCAGTTCAACCTCGACGGTTCGAGCGCGGCACCTTCCGCCTACCTCGCGCTCCTCGCGCAGACCTACGACGCGATCAAGGCGGTCTCACCCGCCGTGCGCGTCTACGGCGGCGCGGTCTCGCCTCGCGGTAGCGACCGGGCGGGAGGCACCCGGCCGACGCACTCCCCGACGAAGTTCATCGAGGAGCTGGGGAACGCGTACCGCGCGAGCGGTCGCACCCTGCCCGTGATGGACGCGTACGTCCAGCACGTCTACGCCGACAATTCGAGCCAGTCCCCCGCCACGGCGCATCCGAGCACGACCTCCATCGGCGTCGCCGACTACGGGAAGCTCGTGTCGCTGCTCGGAGCCGCGTTCGACGGCACCGCCCAGCGGGGCTCGGACCTGCCGATCCTCTACGGCGAGTTCGGCGTCGAGTCGGTCATCCCGTCCGCGAAGGCGCTCCTCTACACGGGGACGGAGCCGACGACGACGAAGCCGGTCAGCGAGTCGGTGCAGGCCGACTACTACGCGCAGGCGCTCGCGCTCGCGTTCTGCCAGCCCACGGTCGAGGGCATGCTCCTCTTCCTCTCGCGGGACGAGCGCGCGCGGGCGGCTTGGCAGTCCGGGATCGAGTACGTCGACGGCACGCCCAAGTCGAGCCAGCCGCGTGTCACGCGAGCCCTCGACCGCACCGCCGGGGGCTCGATCGCGCGCTGCCCGGGCGTCGAGCTGCCGGTGCGGGCCACCGGGCTTCGCTTCGGGACGCGCCCCGCGGCGAAGCGCGGCGTCTTCCGGGTCACCTTCGGCTGCGACCTCGACTGCCGCTACTGGGTGCGGCTCGAGAACGCCGTCACACACGCGACGAAGCTCGCGCGGAAGGGAACGGCGACGCTGGGCGAGACCGTGACCGTCGATCTCGGCAGGCGGAGGCTGAAGGCCGGGACGTACCGGTACACGCTGCGACTCGTCCACCCCGTGAACCCGGCTGCTCCCACGATCCGCGTCGGCCCGCGCTTCAGGCTTCCCTAGTCGTAGCGGTGCTCGGTCCGCCAGACCCGGACGAGCACGTACACGCAGGCCCCGATAACGGCGACGAGCGCGAACGCATCACGGCTCGCCGGCAGCCCGTAACCGATCGCGAGCCCGATGGCGACGACCAGGAGGACGATCGCCGCGTAGAAGAGCTTGCGGCTCCAATCCGACCAGGCCTCGATGTCACCGCGTCGCTCGCGCCAGAGCATGAACAGGAAGAGCGCCACGGCGAGGAAGAACGCGATCTGCAGCAGCCCGCCGACGGTCGCGACGACGGGCTCGAGCGAGAGGACGACCACCACGGCCGCGATCGCCCCGACGATGCCGATTCCGCGCGCGAGCGGCGGGATGCGGTTCCAGAGGTCCTTCACGACCCCGTCATGAAAGCGCGAACGGCAAGTCCGCCGGCGACGAGCGTCGTGACCGCGAACCAGAGCAGGCGCTTCGGCCCCGTCCCCGGCGCGTAGAACCACGGCACGAGGACGAGCCCCAGCGCCAGCGCTCCGTACGAGTAGTGGAGCTTCTCGGGCGCGCGACGTCCGTCGGAGAGGAGCAACAGCCCGACCGCGGCCTGAGCGATGAGGAGCGTCTGGGCGAGCACGAGGGCGTGGGACACGAACGCGCCGCCGGTCCCCGCCCTGCGGTACGCGAGGAACCCGAGCGCGGCCGAGCCGAAGCACACGGCCATGACCGCGACGCCGAGCGCGATGTGCACGCCGACCATTCGCGCGCACCCTAGCGCCGGCGCGCGCTCGTGTTCAGCGGTGTATGTGAGCCAGACCGGCCTAGAAGCCGAGCCAGGAAGGAAGGGCCGCGAGGCCGAGTTGGGCGTCGACCGCGACGGCCACCAGTGCGCCGAGTGCGACGATCCCGGAGACGACCGTCGCACGTCGCAGCCCTGGGCCAGTTCTCTTCGGCTCCTCGACGACGAGTTGTTCGCGGATCCGGCGAAGTGCGGCATCCGTCTCCTCGAGTGCTGCGGTCGCCGCGGTGAGATCGGGAAGCTCCGGATACTCCGAGTCGGGAGCGGCTGTCTCGATGCCGAGGTTCGTGCGCGGCGGCTCGGCGACGTCGGCGCGGATGTAGTCGGGGAGATCCCACGCCTCGTCCGACGCCGGCTCGAGTGCGATCCCGCGCGGCGTCTCCTCGGTGTGGACGACGCTTGGATCGGCGTCCTCCGAATCCGGCGCGAGGGCTTGGGTCGGCGCCTTCGGGATGAGGGGGAGGTCTTCGACGTCCTCAGCAAGGACACCCTCGGCCGCTTCGATCGCTACCCCGACAGACCCGGCCGAAAGGGGTGGCTCCACGAGGACACCGAGAAGAGGCGGCTCGAACTCGACCCGGTCGACGTCGTCGCCCGCGCCCAGCTCGGCCGGCTGACCCACAGGCTCGTCGAGCTCTGCCGGCTCGCCGGGCGATGCGGAAGCGGGCGGCGTGAGCACGACGACGGTGTCGTACCGGAGATCGAAGTCGCCGCGATCCACCAGCCGCGGCCGGAACGCGTCGTCCGGCACGGACTCTGCGCGCAGTCGCGCGGCGAGCTGCGAGTCGACGAGCGCCAGCTCGGGGCTGGCGACAGCATCGTCGAAGAGGTGTGGAGCCGCATCCACGAGCCACATCTTGCGATGCTGCCGGTCGTCGCTCCATGACCCGTTGCGGGGACTTTCGGGACGGGACGGTGGCTAGGATCGACGCGTGGTCGAGAGCGTGTCGGCATGACCGTCCCCGAGGCGGAGCTGGAGCAGACCGAGAAGGGGCTCATCCCCCAGGGCGAGGGCTGGTTCGTGCTGAACGCACGCAATGCGTCGTGGATTCGAAGCGACGAGCGGGGGCAGGACACCGACTTCGAGGGCCGACAGGAGTGGAAGCAGCTGGGCGTCCGCATCCAGGTTCTCGGTCCCGGACAGCGCAGCCTGTATCACGGCGAGCGCGGCCAGGAGGGCTTCCTCGTCGTCTCCGGGGAGTGCATCCTCGTGATCGAGGGCGAGGAGCGGCGGTTGAAAGCCTGGGACTTCGTCCACTGCCCGCCGTGGACACGACACGCATTCGTCGGTGCGGGCGACGAGCCGTGTGTGATCGTGATGGTCGGCAGCCGCGCCGAGGGCTTCGACGTCGTCTACGCGGTGGACGAGCTTGCGGCGAAGTACGGCGCGAGCGTCCCCGAGGAGACGTCGAGCCCCGACGAGGCGTATGCCCGCTGGAGTGAGGAGGCGCGGACCGCGTACGGCGACTGGCTGCCGTCCTGAGCGAGTCTTCGCGCGGGTGATCGCGCTCCGCTGTCAGGGACGCCCGGAGCGGATCGCCGCGGAGACCGCGGTGACTCGCTCCGGGCCGGCGTGGCGCCGTCAGTCCCGATCGATCTTCTTGCCGACGGGCGAGACTGCGTACCACCCCGCGCCGAAGTCGGTCAGGCCCTCGCCGTTGGTCTGGCCCCTCCGTGCGTCTCCGGAGAAGGTGTAGAGCGGATGGCCGGCATAGGTGACCTGACGGGTCCCGTCAGCCCGGCGGATCGTGCCGAGCAGCGCCCGCCTTGCGCCCTTGCTCGCGACCGACTTGCCGCTCGTGAGCAACGGCGGCCAGTACGTGGCGCAGAGGCCGGCGCACCTGCTCGTACCGCGCCGGTCCTTCTCGAACAGGTAGAGCGTGTGGCCGCGCCCGTCGACGACGATACGGCCCAACCCGCTCGGCCCGGTCGCGACCGCCGTTGCGGAAGCAGCCGAGCCGTTGGCCGCGAGAGCGGCACCCATGCTGACGAGCACGAGCGCCACGATGATCGCTATTCCAGTCCAAGATCTCATGATCCGACTCCTCTCATTGCTTTACTTTTTGAAGTACGAGGAGTCGGCCGTCTTGGTTTGGTTGCACGCACCCAGGAGGCTCGTCGCCCCCGATCAGCGGCGGACGAACGTGGCGAAGACTCCAGGTCCTCGTGCGACATCGCCAACCGCACCGCGACCGCGAGCAGCGACTGTACGCTCACTCCGTTCGGAGTGGATACGACGACACTCCGGCTCTTGCTGCTCACGCCAGACACACACCGAGACCGCTGATAGGCCGGCTGGAGGAGGCTGCTCCGCATGATCGAGGAAGGCTCACCCGCTCCCGACTTCACGCTGATGACCGACGCCGGCGACGAGCTCACGCTGTCCGCGCTTCGGGGAGCTCCAGTCGTCCTCTACTTCTATCCCAAGGACGACACACCCGGCTGCACAGCGCAGGCGTGCGGGATCCGGGACGTATGGGGCGAGTTCGAGCGCAAGGGGGCCGTCGTTCTCGGCGTCAGTCCCGACAGCCCGAAGAGGCACGTGAAGTTCCGCGAGAAGTACCACCTTCCGTTCTCGCTCCTCTCGGACGAGGAGCACGAGGTCGCCGAGCAGTACGGCACGTGGGTCGAGAAGAGCATGTACGGGAGGAAGTACATGGGCATGGAGCGCTCGACGTTCGTCATCGACGCCGACGGGAACGTCGCGAAGATCATGCGCAAGGTGAAGCCCGCCGAGCACGCGGACGACGTGCTCGCGGCGCTCTGACCCGACAGGGGCCCCGACGGCATGCGGATGAGAGGACTTGAACCTCCACGCCCTTACGGGCACACGGACCTGAACCGTGCGCGTCTACCAATTCCGCCACATCCGCGCGGCCGAACGATTCTAGCCCGGCGTCGTCTCACTCCTCGATGACCCGCCTCGCGTCCGTCGGTGTCGCCGTGGTGGCGGTGGTGCTCGCGCTCGGCGGCCCTCCGGCGCCCGAGAACGCTTCCACGCGCAGCGACGTCGTCGTGCTGCTCGACGCGCCGCCCCTCGCGCGCGCACCTGGAGCGGCCGCGACCATCGACGCCCAGCAGCGGGCGTTCCGCCAGGAGCTCTCGCGAGCAGTGCCCTCCGCGCGTGTGGGCTGGCGGTACCGGATCGTCGCAAACGGATACTCCGTGACACTGCCGACCGCGGAGCTCGCCAGGCTGCGCGCACTCGACGGGGTGCGCGACGTCCTCCCGACGGCCACGTACGCGCCGCGCGAGACCGCCGGCCCTCAACAGATCGGCGCTCCCGCCCTCTGGGGCGACACGCTCACTACTGCCGGTCAGGGAGTGAAGATCGGGATCATCGACTCGGGCATCGATCCCGAGCACCCGTACTTCGACCCGGCCGGCTATGCGATGCCCGCGGGATTCCCCAAGGGGCAGGAGCGATTCACGACGGCCAAGGTGATCGTGGCGCGGAGCTTCCCCCCGAAGTCCGGAGCGAGCTCGCCGGGCGTGCGGCTCGCGCACAGCTCGAGCGACGCGTCGCACGGGACGCACGTCGCGGGAATCGCCGCCGGCAACGCCGACACCGCAACGGGCCGAGGCCGCATTTCCGGCGTGGCGCCGCGTGCCTACCTCGGCAACTACAAGGTCTTCGTCCAGACCGACTCCGGCCTGAGCCCGAACGCGAACTCTGCTGCGATCGTCGCCGCGATCGAGGCTGCGGTGGCCGACGGCATGGACGTCGTCAACTTCTCGGGTGGCGAGCCCGAGATCGAGCCGCGGCGTGACGTCGTCGCGCTTGCCCTCGACGCGGCCGCCGCGGCGGGAGTGGTCCCCGTGATCGCAGCGGGGAACGACTACGACTCCTTCGGCGCCGGATCGGTCTCCTCGCCGGCGAACGCCGAGGACGCCATCGCCGTCGCGGCCGTCGGCGGCGGTGGCTCGTCCACGCGACTGACGCATGCCGACTTCTCGTCGGTCGGGCCGACCGCGATCTCGCTGCGCCTGAAGCCCGACGTCGCCGCACCTGGCGTCGAGACCCTCTCGTCGCTGTCGGGCGGAGGCTGGGGTGAGCTGTCGGGCACGAGCATGGCCACACCGCACGTCGCCGGAGCCGCCGCGCTACTCCGCCAGCGCCATCCCGCGTGGACGGTCGCTCAGCTCAAGTCGGCTCTCGTGCAGACCGGCGTCGACTCGCTCGACGACGCGAATCGACTCGCAGGACCGCGCTTCCAGGGAGGCGGCGTCGTCGCGCTGCAGCGCGCGGATCGCCCGCTCCTCTTCGCCGACCCGACGGCGATCTCGTTCGGCCTGATAGGCCGTGCGCAAGTGCTTAGCCGCACCGTCGGCCTCGACGACGCCGGAGGCGGGGCGGGAACGTGGAATGTCTCGTCGATCGTGCGCGACACGGGAAGCGGCGTGCGGCTCACTCTCCCGCAGACGGTCACGGTGCCGGGTGAGCTGAACGTCTCGATCGCCGTGACCGCGGGAGCCGCGCCTGCGGACCTCGACGCGTACGTCGAGCTACGGCACGGCGCGGACGTCAGGCGCATCCCTCTCTGGGGTCGGGTGACCGCCGCCGCCCTCTCGCGCCATGCCACTGCGCCTCTGGCAGGCCCCGGCGCATACAGGGGGACGACGAAGGGCCAGGATGCCTTCGTCACGCGCTACCGCTACCCGGAGACGCCGAGCGGCGTCGGCGTCACGACGACGCTGAGAGGCCCGGAGCGCGTCTTCCGGATCCACCTCACCAAGCGTGTCGCGAACTTCGGTGTCGTCGTGACCCGGAGGGGCCCCGGATCCCGCGTCGAGCCCAGAGTCGTCTCCGGCCTCGACGAGAACCGCCTCACCGGGTACGCGGGTCTGCCCTTCAACAGCAACCCGTACCTCGAGCAGTTCGACGAGGGAGTGCCGGCCGCCGGGGCGCTCTCCCCGACACCGGGCGACTACGCGGTGGTGTTCGACAGCGCCTCGAGCGCGGGCGCCGGCACATTCTCGTTCCGCTACTGGCTGAACGACGTGACGCCGCCCACGCTTCGAGTCCGCTCACGCTCGGTCCGCCGAGGGCAGCAGCTCTCGGTGACGGCGGTGGACAAGGGATCGGGCGTGTACCCCGACACGATCGCCGCCTCCGTCGACGGACATTCCGTTCGCGCTCGCTACCACAGCCGCGTGATCTCGATCGCGACGCGAAGCCTCGCCGCGGGGACACATCGCCTCCGACTCCGCGTGTCCGACTACCAGGAGTCGAAGAACACGGAGAACGTCGCGCGCATCCTGCCCAACACGCGCACCGCGACCTTCACATTCCGAGTTCGCTGATCTACGGATGTCCTTGCGCAGTGGCCCGGACCGCCTAAGCCCCAACCGTGTCCAGAATCGTGAGTCGGTGCGACCCGGCCGCGAAGCGGCCGGCTTCGGGGATCGTCGCGACCTGAGATCTGCGAGAGCAGATCGCAGGTCTGCGGACAACTAGGTTCGCCGGTCGCGCTCTTCGATCGTCGGGAGGGCGTCGAGATCACGCTGGACCGAGCGGATGAACTCCTCGCTCTCGTCTTCCGGCGTGATCACCTTGAACTGCTTCTTTCGCCGCTGCCGGTCACGCTCACGTCGCGCCGAAGCGCCGAAGCGCCTACTCAGGCGCGGCTTCTCGACCGCGACCGCCAGGGCGGCCGCGAGGACGAGCAACACGAGCCACGGCCAGCTCACGGTCGAAGTCTAGCCTCCCTCGGCACGGCCTTCGTCAAACAGTCGCACGAAACACCTGCATCGGCAGCCCGGCGAGCGCCACGCCGCCCCGGTCGGTGACGAGCCAGGTGTCCTGCATGTAGAGGCAGTCCTCGCCGTTCGCTGCGATCGCATGCGGGTGCATGGAGAAGACCATGTTCGCCGCGAGCTCCGTCTCGACCCCTTCGCCGATCTTCGGGAACTCGATCATGGTCATCCCGATCGAATGCCCGGTGACGTGGCCCAGGTGGTAGCCGCGCTCGGTGAATCCGGCCGAGACCGCTCGATGCACGTCGTGACAGGTCGCGCCGGGGCGCATGGCCGACGGCGCGACCTCGTAGTACTCGAGGTACGCGTCGAGCATGCGCTGCGTGTCCTCCGAGAGCGCGGCGTCGCGGGACGCGATCGCGCGGGAGACCTCTACCCAGTGCATCCCAGGGCCTGCAACCTCGAGCGACGGGAGGAGGAACGCGCCGAGCACCTCCTCGCGGCGGGCGATCTTGAACTCCGGCCGCGCGAAGGCGTCGCTCCCCGTGAGGACCATGTTCATGGTGAGGCGCCCGCAGCCCTCGTCCACGAACCACTGCTCCGCGGCCGCCATCACCTCTGCGGCGGTCTTTCCAGGGGCGTAGGCCTCGAAGAAGATCTCGAAGCCGCGCTCGTTGATGCGGACCGAGTCCTTGACGGACGCGACCTCGGCGTCGCTCTTCACGGCGCGGGCGAGGTCGAACTCGACGTCGAAGCCGACGAGCTCCAGCCCGTCGAGTGCCGCGTAGTCGCGCACCGTCATCACGTAGTCGAGCCCGTAGACGCCGACGCGCTTCCAGCCGGCGTCGCGCGCGCGAGCCGCGATGAGCTCGCCGGGCCGGTCGTGGAAGACCTGCTCGAGCTCGGAGGTCCCGTGCTCTCCGACATAGCGCGCCTCGGTCGGGAAGACGACGTACGGCTCCCCGTCCGCCGGCAGGACGACGTATGCGTACCGATGCACGATCTGGAAGCCGGACATGTACGTCACCGCGCCCTCGAACCCCGTGTACTCGGTGCCCGAGACGACGAGCGCGTCGAGATCACTCTCGGCCATCGCCGCTCGCACGTTCGCGTGCCGTCGCTGCAGTTCCGAGCTCAGCTCTCGTGCCATGACGCCTCCAGTGCCTTGACGAGTTGGGTGATCGCGTCGTTCAGCGGAGTGGGAACGCCGAGATCTCGACCGAACCGTGCGATGCCACCGTTCAGGAAGTCGATCTCCGTGGCGCGGCGCGCCTCGACGTCCTGGAGCATGCTGGCCTTGTGGTCGTACGCGACCTCGGGCCTCGCCGCGTGGTCGATGAGGTCTTCGGGATCGGCGTCGAGGACGATGCCCTGCGCTGCGGCGACGGCCTTCCCCTCGTCCACGAGCCCCGTGACCAGCGCGCGAAGGTCGGGCCGCTCGCAGACCCGGCCGTGCGTGAGGCCGGTCAGCGCCCCGACGGGGTTCGTCGACGCGTTGAAGATGACCTTCCGCCACTGCGCCGGACGGGCGTCCGAGACGGCGGACGTGGGCATGCCCCCGCGCGTGCACGCGTCGGCGAGGCGAGCGATCTCCTCCTCCGACGCGGGCTGCGGCTCGAACGGGCCGAGCGTCGTATCGCCCTTCACGTCCCACTGCACGACCCCGGGCTCGAGGATCTTCCCCGCCGGGAAGGTCGTGCCCCGGATCACGCGCGCCACATGCCGTGCGAGGACCTCCTCGTTGCCGACGCCGTTCTGGACGGTCGCGACGGCGCCGTCGGCGAACGCGTGCGCGGTCGCCCCAATCGCGCCTTCGGTGTGCATCGCCTTCGTCGCGACGATGCCGAGCTCGCACGGCGGAAGCGCCAACGCATCCGTCGTCGCGGTGGGATGGCCGACGACGTCTCCTGCTCCTGTGAGACGTAGGCCTCGCTCGTTGATCGCGTCCACGTGGGACTGCGACACGTCGTACGCCCAGACCTCGACGTCGTCGAGCCGAGCGAGGTTCGCCGCGAAGAGCGAGCCGACCGCACCGCATCCCACGACGCAGACCCTCACTTCGCCTCCGCCGTACGCAGCCGCGGGAGCGAGAACTCGCGTCCGCCGGTCAGCCCGCCCGGCCGGACGATGAGCACGAGCGCCATGACGGCGCTCACGACGACGATGCGCGAGCCGGAGGGGAGATCGAAGGTGTGCCCGAGAATCGTCATTCCGTCCTCGGCCTCGGCGAGGAATGAGTCGAGCGCGCTCACGAACAGCGCGCCGACGACCGCGCCCCAGAGGCTCGTCGCTCCGCCGATGACGAGCATCGCGAGCGTGATGAACGTGAGGTCGAGGTACACCGCATCGACGTTGATCGGGATGAAGTGGATGTACAGACCGCCGGCGAACCCGGCGAGGAAGCCGGAGAGCGCGAACGACGCGAGCCGCTGTCGATAGATCGAGACCCCGACCGCGCGCGCCGCGGGCGGGTCCTCACGTGCCGCGCGGAGCTGGCGCCCGTATCGGCTGCGCTGGTACGCGAAGGCGGCCAGGATGACGAGCACCGCGCCGACCGTCGCCTGCAGGAGACCGGTCGTCTCGGGGACGGACGAGAACGTGTTCAGCCCGGGGCCGATCTTCTCGTAGTAGCGGAGAATGTTGTTCGTGATGCCGAGCACGGCGAAGGTGGCGATACCGGCAGCGAGCCCCGAGAGCCGCATCAGCGGGAGGCCGACGAGGAAGGCGAAGACGCCCCCTACCAAGGCTGCGATCGCGAGAGAGGGGACGTTCCCGACGGTCGTCGAGCTCAGGAAGTCGAAGAGGTACGGCATCGTCGCGGGCTTCTCCTGCACCGGGATCGAGAGCACGCCTGCCGCCCAGACGCCGACCGCGAAGAAGCTGATGTGGCCGAACGAGAGCACTCCGGAGTTGCCGACGAAGACGTAGATCGCGACCACGGTCGAGACCTGGATGAGCGCGGTGATGAAGTAGATCTCGTTCGCCTGCGAGACGAAAGCGCCGAGAATCCCCGCCGCGGCCACGAGCAGCACCGGGCCGAGGAGCTGAACGCCCGTGCGACCCGCTCTCACACCCGCTCCACGAGCCCTCGACCGCGCGTGAAGAGCCCGTCCGGCCGCATGAGCAGGACGAGGATCACGAGCCCGAACACGAGCGACGGCAGGTACTGGCTCTGCTGCGACGGCAAGGCTCCGCCGAGGACACCCGAGACGTACCCGATGAGGAACCCGCCGAGCGTCGCGGACACGAGGCGCGTCATGCCTCCCACCACCACCCCGGCGAGCACGAGGATCGTCTCCTGCAGCGCGAAGATCGGCGTGACGGTCGGGTACTGCACCGTCAACAGGACGGCCACGACGGCCGCGAGCGCGCCGGCGATGAGGACGGACACGACGCTCACACGGTTCGCGCGCACACCGAGGAGCCTCGCCGTCTGCGAGTCGATCGCCGCGGCGCGCATGTGCAGCCCGAGCGACGTGCGGTTGAGCAGAGCCACGAGGAGCAGCAGGCACACCGCCGCTGTCAGGATCGCGACGATCGTGATCTTCCGGATCTCGACGCCGCCGATCTCGACCGGGCGGTTGAGCTGCACGAGCGAGGTCGCGTTCTTCCCGAGCGGCCCGAACCAGAGGAGCGCTATCGACTGCAGGAGGAACGCGACCGCGAACGTCGCGATCAGCATCACAGCGGCCGACTGCGTGCGCAGGGGCCGAAAAACCACACGCTCCATCGCCAGCGAGAGCGCGAGGACCACCGCGAGGCAGAGGAGAATGCCGATCGCAACCGGCCAATCGCGATCCGAGGCGAACGCGAGCGCGAACGCGCCGGCCATGATGAGCTGGCCGTAGGCGAAGTTCACGAGGCGCATGACGCCGAACACGAGCCCGATGCCGACGGCCATGAGCGCGTAGATCGCACCGAGCCCTATGGCGTCGACCTGCACCTGCAGGTCGACTGCATCGCTGAGGAAGCTCACGAGAGGTAGGCCGCGACCATGCGGTCCGTATCGGCGGCGTCGTCGGGAGTCAGCGTCAGCCGCAGCCGGCCGTTCGCCAAGACGTGCGTCCGGCTCGCGAGCGCGACCGTCCGCTGGGCGCGCTGCTCGACGAGCAGGACGCCGATCCCGCGATCGGCGATCGTCCGAAGCGTCGAGAACACGAGGTCGACGATCGTCGGAGCCAGGCCGAGCGAGGGCTCGTCCAGGAGGAGGATCGACGGCCTCGACACGAGCGCTCGACCGATCGCGAGCTGTTGCTGCTGCCCGCCCGACAGGGCGCCAGCGTGCCGGTGTCGGAACTCGGCGCAGACCGGGAACAGCTCGAGAACCTCCGCGATGTCCTCCTCGACCCCCTCCGAGCTGGGGCGGCCGGCCAGGCCGAGGCGCAGGTTCTCCTCCACCGTCAACTCGGCGAAGAGCCTCCGACCCTCCGGCACGAGCGCCACGCCGCTGCGCGCGACCGCCTCGGGCGAGCTGCCGCGAAGCGAGCGGTTGCCGAGCAGGATCTCCCCGTTCCGCACGGGGACGAGCCCCATGATCGCGTGCAATGTCGTCGACTTCCCGGCGCCGTTCGGCCCGATGAGGCCGACGATCTCTCCCGGCTCGACGGTGAGGGACAGGCCGCGAACTGCGGCGACGCCGTCGTATGCGACCTCGAGATCTCTGAGCGTGAGGTTCACTCGGCGACCGCCGACTCGCCGAGGTAGGCGGATGCGACGTCCAGGTTGGCGCGGATCTCGTCAGGCGTGCCGTCCGCGAGCGTCCGCCCCTGGTCGAGGACCTGGATGCGGTCGCAGACGTCCATGATCAGCGCCATGTTGTGGTCGATCAGGAGCACGCCGACGTCGTGGTCGGCACGGACGGAGCGCACGACTTCTGCGAACGCCGGAACCTCGGCCTCGGGGAGTCCGGCCGCCGGCTCGTCCATCAGCACGAAGCGAGGCTGCGTCGCCAGCGCACGGGCGACCCCGAGGCGTCGCTCGTCGCCGTGCGGAAGCGAGGCCGCGGGGGCGTCGGCGTAGCGATCGAGCCGCAACGACTCGAGGAGCTCGTCGGCTCGGCGCCTCGCGTCGCGCGGGCCGGCACCCGCGCCGAGCGCCGAGACCTCGACGTTCTCGCGGACCGAGAGATTCCTGAACGAGCGGCTGTGCTGGAACGTGCGCGAGAGACCGGCCCGCCCGCGCCGGTGCGGCCTCCACCGCGTGACGTCGCGGCCCTCGAGCTCGATCCGCCCCTCGTCGGGGAAGTCGAAGCCTGTGAGCACGTTGACCAGCGTCGACTTACCCGCTCCGTTGGGCCCGATGAGCCCGACCACCTCGTGGCGATGGAGCTCGAGCGTGACGTCCCGAAGCGCCTGAACGCCCTCGAACGCACGCGAGACGGCGGCGGCCCGGAGCAAAGCTCCGGACCGCCCCGCCTCCTCGAGCTGAGCGTCGGCCAAGATCGCCTAGATCTTCGGGACGACCTTCGCCTTGATCGTTCCGATGACCCTGGGCGTGTTGTCCTGGACGCGGATCACGCGGTACGCGCGCCCGTACACCGTGTGCAGCTTGTTGGAGAAGCTCACGAGCCCCGAGATCGTCGGGACGTTCTTGAACTTCTGCATCTGCGCCGCGAGCGCCGCGCCGTTCGTGTTCCCACCCGTCCTCTTGAGCGCGACGAGGATGCCGTCGATCGCGGCCGGACCGGTCACGAACGCCCCGGTGCTCCCCGCCTTCGTGATCGCGGCCGCGTTCTTCTTCGCGAGCGCGTTCACCGCCTTGACCGGGTCGTTGCCGAACGCCGACGCGAAGGTCACGTAGTAGTAGTTGGTGATCTTCGGGTCCGGTGTGTACCAGTAGTTGCCGTCGCCGGCCCACGAGTTGAGGAACGGCGTGTTGTTCCCCAGCGTCCGCAGACCGTTGAGGATCGGCACCTGTGCGCCGAACGCCGCAGCCGTGGCCGTCACGATGACGTCCGCGCTCTTGGCATTCAGCCGCGTGACCGTGTTCTGCCAGGACGCAGGGCTGCCGCCGGCAGACTGGTACGTCTCCTCGGCCGCGATCTTGCCGCCGAGCTGCTGCCAACGCGCCTTGAAGGCCTGCACGACGTTACGGAAGTACACGATCACCGTGTCCGTCGCGAGCGACGCCGTCCGCCAGCCACGCTTCCACGCGAACTCGGCCATCGCCGAGCCCTCGTCCTGTGCGACGTTGCCGTACGAGAAGGCGAGCTTCCCCTTCGGCCCGAAGCGCTTCGGCCCCATCTGGTCCGTGCCGATGCAGGCAGCCACCGTCAGCTTCCCGGCGTTGATCGCCTCCTGCACCACCGGCGCCGCGTAGTCGACGTCGCAGGTGGTCATGATCACGTCGGAGCCCTGCGAGAGCAGCTTCCGCGCGCACGCCTTCGCGATCGCGGGCTTGTTGCCCTGCGTGTTGCAGGTGAGAAGCTTCACCTTCGTCGCGCCGGCCTTGTTGATGGTCGCGATGTGCGACTTCGCGGTCGCGAGCGCAGGGCCGTCGAACGGCGCCATGTTGCCAACGCCGTCGTAGGCCCAGCCGATGGTGAGCGTCTTCGCCTGCTCCGAGGCCGCCGTTCCGCCGCTCACGACGGCGACGGCGACGACCGAGAGGGCTACGAGGACGAGAGCCGCCCTCCGCAGCTTGTTCATGTGGTCCCTCCTGTGGGGGTCTGGGTTACCTGCCACGATGCTTCCTTTCCTCTGACGAGCGCGTAGAGCAGTGAGTTGAGCGGGACCGGCACGCCATGCCTGTCGGCCTCGCGGACGAGCGAGCCCGTGATCAGCTCGATCTCGGTCTCCCGGTGTGCGTCGACGTCCTCGAGCATGGACGGGTAGTGCGCGGAGCCGCGCCGGGTCGCGAGCACGTTCATCTCCCACGGGTCGTCGTGCAGCTCGATGCCCGCCGCCGCGGCGACGGCCTTGCCTTCGTCGACGAGCCCGTGCACGAGATGCCCGAGGTCGCCGGGCCCGGCTTCCTGCGCGAAGTGGACGTCGTGCGACAGCCCCGTCAGCGCCGCCGTCGGGTTGACCGCGGCGTTGAACACGAGCTTCGACCACTGCGCGGGGCGCAGGTCGGGCAGGGCCTCGGCCTTGAGACCCGACGCCACGATCGTGTCGGCGATGTCTTGCACCACGGCGAACGGCGTGTCCTCGTACGGCCCGAGCCAGGTCTCCGTGTCGAGGATGTACTCGACGTGCGTGTCCGCGTGCCGTGTCCCGCTCATGAAGGTGACGCCGGACACGATCGGCCACGCCCCGTGTGCACGCACGACCTCCTCGGCGCCGATGCCGTTGAGCACGGTCACGACGGTGGCGTCGGGGAAGCGGCCGGCGAGCGCTCGCGCGGCAGCGTCAAGCGCCGACGCCTTCGTCGCGACGATCGCCACCTCGAACGGGGGAAGCGCGTCCGGGTCATCGGTCGCGACGACCGTGGCCTGATGCTCGGTCTTCCCGGAGACGCGGAGCCCATGCTCGTTCAGTGCGTCGGCGTGTTCGCGGCGTCGCGTCAGCACCGAGACCTCGCACACGCGGGAGAGATGTCCCGCGAAGAGGCTCCCGATGACACCCGCCCCGACGATGCAGACCCGTTCCACGCTGCATCGCCGAGTATCTCAGCGCCGTGACATGTCAGTCAACAGTGATGTCCCGCAGACCACGAATCCGCTAGCGCGGACTCGTGATCGCGAAGATCCCTGAAGCGGCCGCTTCGCGGCCGATCGCCCTTCTGGATGGTCGCCCCTCAGGATGTCGAGCTGGACCTGCGACGTGCCAGGCGGCGGAACTCGGCGTCGGTGACGAGACCGCGCTTCCTCGTACCCGCGCGCTTCACGGCTTCGAGGAGCGCCGGATAGCTCTCCTCGGGCACGTCGAGACCCAGCTCGGCGACCTTGATTCGGATCGAGTCGAGGCCGCTCTTCTTCCCGAGCACGATGCCGCGCTCGGCGCCGACGAGCTCCGAGGCGTACGGCTCGATCGCCGGCGGATCGTGGAACTGGGCGGCGACCGCGCCCGACTCGCGCGTGAACAGGTTGTCGCCCGTCACCGGCTTCCACGGCGCGAGCGGCGTCCCGGACAGCTCCTGGACGAGAGCGCCCAGTGCGCGCGCCTGCGCGAGATCGAGCCGCGTCGGGATGCCGTAGAGCGCCTCGAGAGCGAGCGCGACCTCGACGAGGTCGGCGTTTCCTGCACGCTCCCCCATCCCGTTCACGGTGCCCTGCACCCACGTCGCGCCGGCCTGGACCGCTGCGACCGCAGCCGCCGTCGCCAGGCCGAAGTCGTCGTGGCCGTGCCAGTGGACGGGGACGGAGTGGTCGAGCCGCTCGACGACCTCGCCCACGAGAAACGCCGCGGCCTCGGGCGTCGCGATGCCGAGCGTGTCGACGACGACGACCTCCTGCGCGCCTGCCTCGACCGCGGCCAGGTACACCTGCCGGACGAACCCGAGGTCGGCGCGCGTGGAGTCGACGCCGAAGAACGCGACCCTGATCCCCTCGCTCGCCGCGAACGCGACCGCGCTGCGAATCCGATCGAGCATCGTCTCGCGCGAGACGCCGAGCGCCGCGAGCTTTCCGTCCGAGATCGGGCTCTCGATCACCGAGGACTGCAGACCCAGCTCGACGAGCGCCTCCACGTCGGCGCGCACTGCCCGTGAGAAGCCCCAGATCTCCGCGTCGAGCCCCGCCGCGAGGATCAGCTCGATCGCGCGCGCGTCGTCCGCCGAGACACGTGGAAACCCAGCCTCGATGCGATCCACGCCGGCTGCTGCGAGTGCTACTGCGATATCTAGCTTTTGCTCTGGCTGCAGTACGACTCCCACAGTTTGCTCGCCGTCGCGCAGCGTCGTGTCGTAGAGTCCCACGGTGACACGGGGCTGTGGCTCGAGCGCCTTCGCGTTGAGGTCGCCGGTCCAGACCTTCGAGCGGTCGAGAGTCACGCGCGGACGATCCCGTCGGGGAATGCGGAGAGCTTCTCGGCGCCCGAGGCAGTGACGAGGAAGTTGTCCTCGAGGCGCAGACCGCCCCCGCCGTCTATATAGCATCCTGGCTCGATTGCAAGAACCATGCCGACCGCCATTTCGCCGCCGCCGGCCTGGTGCGCGTACGGCGGCTCGTGCGCCCTGGCGCCGATCCCGTGGCAGATCGGATGCGATGGCTGGCCAGGGAAGCCGATCTCCTCGAGCCCGGCCCGGACGCGGCGGTCGAGCTCCGCGAAGCTCGCGCCCGGCCGAACGAAGGCGACCGCGTCGTCGTAGACGGCACCCAGCCTCTGCTCCAGCTCGGCGTAGCGAGGGGTGAGCTCGCCGACGACGAGGTTCTTCGTGTGATCGGCCCAGTAGCCGTCTGCGCAGACCCAGATCTCGAACAGCGTCGGCTCGCCCTCGACGACCGGGCGGGACGTGGTCGCCGTGAACGTCCGGATTCCCGGCCCGGACCAGACGAGCGAGAAGCCGAGCGCGAGGTCGACCTTCCCCTCCCAGCCCGTTCCCTCGCCGTGGACGAATCCCTCCCACTCCGCGGCGATCTGCGCCTCGCTCATACCCGTGTCGATCACGAGCTTGCAGTGCTCCATCGCGGCGGCAGCGATCTCGTTCGCGAGGCGGATGCGCTCGATCTCCTGCGCAGTCTTCACCGATCGGGCCGCGACGAGGAGCGGTGTTGCGTCCGCGACGTCGCCGAACGACGTGAACCAGTCGAGCGTGAATGTCGTCGGCTCCCCGACCATCCGGTCGCTCGCCTGCGTCCCGAGGGACAGCTCGAGCCCGACACGCTCGTACGCGCTGGCGGCCTCGCGCGCGAGCTCGAGCACACGTGCGACCGGCGGCCGCGGGTCGAGCTCGTCGTAGCCCTTGAAGAAGCGAACGTCGCTGGTCCACGCCATGCGGGCAGCGTCGTCCTCGGACGCCTCGAGGCAGACGAGCACCGGCGCTCCGTCGCGCGGGAACACACACGCGTCGTAGCCCTTCATGCCCCAGAAGTTCGTCAGGTAGAGGACGTTGTCGGGCGCGCGGACGACGAGGGCGTCGAGCTCGTGCTCGTCCATGAGCGCCCGCACGCCGTCCAGCTTGGCGTCGTCGCGAGGCCAGGGCATCGCTCAGAACCCGACGAACTGGAAAAGGCCCTGGGCCACGTCGTCGAGGCCGGCCTGCACCCAGACCTCGGCGTCGTCGCCGAGCTCGTCGCGGAAATGCGTTGCGAGCTCGCCTGCCCGCTCCTCGGTCACGGCTCCGATCGTGAGGTAACGCCAGCGCCGCTTGACGGCATGCCGCTCCTGCTCGAGTCGGCGAGCCAGGTCGCGCGCGGCGTCACGCGACCGCGCCTCGACGACCACATGCCAGTCGAAGGTGCCCTCGGCCTCGGCTTCGCGCTCCTCCGCAGCCTCGCGCTCCCCGTACTCGCGCTCCTCGTCCGCGGCCGTGCTCGGGAGCGGCTCCGCCGCGTCTCGCCAGTCCTCGAGCGTCGGATGCCAACGCGTGACGCCGACGTCGGCCGTGAGGCCCTCGTCGCGCAGGACATCGCGAACCACGTGCTCCGCCGTACGGGCGGCACTCTCCGTCGCCGTGTACGCGAACAGGCGCGAACCGTCCCGCGTGACGACGACCTTGTCTCCGAGCCGCTCTCGCACCGCTGCATCGAGGGTCATCGCGCGGAGGCGCTCGACGAGCGAGTATCCGTGCGCCTCGTCGTCCAGCTCGACCTCGACGCGGAAGTCCTCGGCCACGAGCGTGACGCTACCAACGCGTCGCGACCGGTTGCCTACGCACACTCCTCCCAGACGACCCGGCCGCCGCATCGCACGACCCGCCCGATCCCCGATCCCGGGTAGTGCCCGCAGACGACGTATGTCTCGGAGTCGACGAGCTCTCCGACCAGCTCCGCCCGCGTGGCCGACGCGCCGTCCACGTCGTCGAACGCGAACACCCACTCCGGCCGATCGAGCAACGCCGGATGCGGCGCGATGTCGGCAATGAGCTCAGCCTGCGCGCCCCGCGAGCGAATGGTGAGGCCGTGGTGCCCGGGGTAGTGACCGGGAAGCGCCCGCGGCCGGACTCCGGGAGCGAGCTCGACATCATCGCCGGGCCATTCGAACCGATCGGCGAGAGGAGCAACACAGCGTCGGATGTGTGCGCGCTCGGGATCAGCGAGCGCCCATGCCAGCGCATCCGGGTGCGCGACGTAGCGTGCCCGCGGGAAGAACGCCTCTCCCTGCTCGTCCGTGTTCCAACCCAGATGGTCGATGTGCAGGTGCGTGAGGAAGACGACATCGACGCTCTCTCGGGCAACACCGGATGCGTCCAGGGCGCTCGGCAGAAGCGCTTCGTGCTCCGGCTCCCAGAATCGCCACAGCCCGGCCGGGCCGACGCCCGTGTCCACGAGCACGATCGTGCCTCCGGAACGAACCACCAGAACCGCCACCTGCAGCCGCCAGCGCGCGCCGGCGAACGTCGACGGATAGAGAGCGCGATACGGATCCCAATGCTCCGGAGCGACCGCGGGAAATGCGCTTCCGAGATCCGCAAGCTCGCCCACGGCGTCGACGAGCGATACGACCTCGACGTCTCCGACTACCACTGCACGCGCGGCGGGGCCGGCTCGCCGTACGCGTCCTGCCACGAGACGACCGGATTGCGCAGGACACCGATCCGCTCGATCTCGCACTCCATCACGTCGCCGGGCCTGAGGTAGAGCGACGCAGCGTCGGGCGAGAACCCTGCGACGCCCGAGACCGTGCCGGTCGAGAGCACGTCTCCGGCCGAGTAGCCGAGCGCCGAGTAGTGGCTGAGGATCTCCGGGATCGTCACCGACATGCGGCCCGAGTGCGATGTCTGCCGCGTCTCGCCGTTCACACGCAGCGTCATCGCGAGGTCGTGCGGGTCCGGGATCTCGTCGGGCGTGACGATCCACGGGCCGAGCGGGCAGAAGGTGTCGATCGCCTTGCAGAACGAGAAGACGCCCGAGCGCATCTCGCGGCGCTGGATGTCGCGCGCGGTGATGTCGTTGAAGATCACGTAGCCGCCGATGTAGTCGGCCGCCTCCTCGGGCGGGAACCACTTGCCCGGCTTGCCGAGAATCACGGCCAATTCGAGCTCGTAGTCGAGTTCCTGCGTCAAGTGCTCCGGGTACACGACAGCAGAGTCGGGGCCGATGATCGCGTCCGTGTTCTGGAAGAAGACGATCCACGGCGCGATCTCGTGCGCCCAGCCGACGTTCTTCGACTCGTCCTCGTGCTCGCGGAAGTTGCCGGCGGTGTGGATGAACTTCTTCGGCACGATCGGCGCGCGCAGCCGCGCGTCCGTAAGCGCGGTCCGCTCGCCCGCGTCGTCGGCGCCGCCGCGCTCGAAGTACGTGCGCATGTCGGGGACGTCGAGGCGGACGATCTCCTCGCCCTCGACGCGGCCGACCTTGCCGTCGCCGTAGGTGACCAGCTTCACTCGACCACTCCGCACGCCGCCATCGCGGCCAGAGCGTAGACGCGCGCCGTCTTGACGAGGCCGTCGATGTCGAGATTCTCGCCGGCGGACATGTCGAGGAGCCCGGTCGAGGTCCCGTAGTTGATCGTGGGCACGCCCGCGCGCGTCAGCGCGGAGGCGTCCGAGAACCAGCGGGTGACGTCCTGCTCCGGCGGCGAGCCGAAGACCTGCTCGTGCGCGGCGGCGAGGATGCCGACGAGCGGATGACCCGCGTCGATCTCGGCTCCGGGCGCGGTCACGTAGACCTCGGCCTCGACGCCGTGCCCGGGGAAGCGGCGGGCGAGGTCGCGCGCCAGCTCGAGCACCTGCCCGCGCGCCGTCGCCATCGGCTTCGTCGGCGGGACGCGGACGTCGAGGAAGAGGTCGGTGCGGTGCGGCGTCCGCGAGACGCGCCAGCCGAACCCTCCCTGGATCGCCGAGACGCCGACGACAGCGGGCATCCCCCGATAGGCATTCTCGGCCTCCCAGGTCGGGATCCATTCGAGCACGGAGTCGAGCACCTCGCGCATCCGCAGGATCGAGTTCTGGTCGCGCCTGCCCTCGCTGAAGGCGGTGTGGACGAAGTTGCCGCGCGTCGAGATGCGCACCCACAGCGACCCGAAGTGCCCGAGCACGAGCTTCGACTCGGTCGGCTCGCCGAGGATGCACATGTCGGCGACGCCGCCGTGCGAGACGAGGTGGCGCGTGCCGGCCGCGTAGCCGCGGTACTCGGCCCCCTGCGCCTCGCCCCACTGCGCCTTCTCGATCTCGCCGCAGACGACCGCGACGAGCAGGTCGCCGGCGAGGCGCACCCCTGCGTCCTGCAGCGCCCGCACCGCCTCGACGTAGCAGGCGAGCGCGCCCTTCATGTTCGAGATGCCGAGCCCGAAGAGCCGGCCGTCCTCGACGAACGGCTCCGGCTGGAACCCGCGCACGCCGGCGAGCCACGGCTCCCGGCCGGAGTACGAGGTATCCATGTGCCCGTTGAACATGAGGCTCGGGCCGCCTCCCTCGCCCGGCCAGGTCCC
>DASUFC010000120.1:0-22834 GCA_036274755.1 Gaiellaceae bacterium | reverse complement strand
CTCGTGCTGCGCAAACGAAAGGGCCGGCTTGCGCCGGCCCTTTCGTAGTCCTCTCCTCGGACGAGAGTGGCCGCTGGGACGGCCACTCAGAGGGGGAAGAACTGGGGAGGATTGGGTACACAGGTTTTCGTCTTTCATGCCCGATTGTTCGTCCCCCTTCCGGGGGGAATGGGCTGATCCCTCGATCGAGGGGCCGTTCAGAACCCGTACCGCTCCTCCTCGAAGGGATCGGCATCGTTGTGATACCCGTAGCGCTCCCAGAACCCCGGCCGGTCGCTCGCGGTGAGCTCGATGCCGCGGAGCCACTTCGCGCTCTTCCAGAAGTACTTGCGCGGGATCACGAGCCGAAGCGGGCCCCCGTGCTCCGGCGCGAGCGGCTCGCCGTTCGCGTGCGTCGCGAGGAGGGAGAGCGGGTCGCGGAGGAATGAGATCGGGACGTTCGCGCTGTAGCCCTCCTCGGCGTGCGCGACCACGTACTGCGCCGACGGACGTGGGCTGACGAGCGGCTCCACGGCGCTCCAGTGGACGCCCTCGAACGCCACGTCGAACTTGCTCCAGCGCGTCACGCAGTGGATGTCTTGCGTGTGGCTGGTTCGCGGGAGCTCGTTGAAGTCGTCCCACGAGAGTCTGAGTGGGTTGTCGACCTCGCCCTCCACGAAGAAATCCCACGTCGAGAGATCCGTGGCCGGAATCGAGCCCGCGTGCAGCACCGGCCACTTGTCGGTGAGGTACTGGCCGGGCGGGAGTCGCGCGGGGTCGTAGCCCGCCTCGATCACCTTTCGCTCGGCGCGGCCCCTGAACACGGGCCTACAGTAATCGGCATGACGGTAACCGCGACGAGGGTTGCCCGACGCCCGCGTGACTTCGTCGGCGTGCGCGGCTCCGACGCGGCGACGTATCTGCAGGCGATGGTCTCCAACGACGTCGAAGGGCTCGGCATTGGAGATTCGTGCGAGGCGCTGCTGCTCACGGCGAAAGCCCGAGTCATCGCGCCCCTCGTCGTGCTCCGCCGTGCCGTCGACGACTTCCTGCTGCTGACGGAGGCGGGTCTCGGCGAGCGTACGCGCGCGACGCTCGTGCGCTCACGCTTCGCCGCGAAGTGCGAGATCGAGCTCGAGGACCACGTGTCACTCGTGGTCTTCGGCGAAGCCGCCGCCGGCGTGCCGACCGCGGACTACGGGATTCCGGCGATCGAAGTGCTCGACGTGGCGCTCGAGCCGACTGTCGACGACGACGAGCTCGAGGTCCTGCGGATCCGAGCGGGGACGCCACGCTTCGGGCGTGAGATCGACGATCGCGTGCTGCCGGCCGAGGCTGGGCTGGAGCAGCGTGCCGTCGACTTCGAGAAGGGCTGCTATCCGGGCCAGGAGCCGATTGCGCGCCAGCACTACCGCGGGCGGGTGAACCGGGGTCTGCGCGTGCTCGAGATCGAGGGAAGCACGCTGCCGGAGTACGACGCGGAACTCGAGTACGAGGGCAAGGCCGTCGGCCGCGTCACCAGCGCAGCCCACGACGGCGACCGCGTCGTGGCTCTCGGCTACGTTCGAGCCGAGGTGCCCGACGACGCGATCCTCCGGCTCGGAGGACGCGAAGTGCGCCCGGCATGATTCGAACATGCGACCTCTGCCTCCGCAGGGCAGCGCTCTATCCCCTGAGCTACGGGCGCTCGGGTGGCCAGTCTAGCGACGGCGGCATCAATCGAACGCTGACCGATACCCGGTCGCGGCAGGCCCGGCGAGCCGGGCGCTCATGACCGACTCGGCCGCTTCCGCGCTCTGGGGATGGCCCGTGACCGCTGCGAGGAAGTCTTCCCGGTCGAGTGCATAGAGCGTGGTATCGGTACGTGCAGTGACCGTTGCGGTGCGCGTCGTGTCGCGCAGCAGCGCGATCTCGCCGAAGTACCCTCCGGGGCCGAGCTCGGAAATGCGCGCGCCTTCCTGTGCGACCTCGAGCTCTCCGTCCGCGACGATGTAGAAGCGGTCGCCAGCGTCGCCCTCACGCACGATGACGGTCCCGGCCTCGACTCGCAGCGGGACAAGGCGCGCGGCCAGGTGCTCGATCGAGCCGCCCGGCAACGGCGTGAAGATCGGCACCGAGACGAGGATCCGCAGCTCGTTCGCGTCGGGCGCCGCGGCTTCGCGGTCGATCCTGGCAACGGTTCGCCCGAAAACGAGCACCAAGCCGGGAAGGATCAAGCCGACGACGACCATCGACGTGCTCACACCGAGCCACGCGATGAGTGCGGGTGCAAGGGCGGCCCCGATTCCCATCGCACCCATCCACACCATCTGAATGACACCGAACACGCGCGCGAGCACCTCGTCGGGAACCGTCCGCTGGATGAGCGTGAGGCCGGCGACGTCGACAAACGAGTTCGCGACCCCCATGAGCCCGAGGCAGAGCAGCGCAACGCCCGCCTCCTGCCAGAGTCCGATCGCAGCGAGCGGAAGGCTGACCGCGACGAGCCCGACGAGGAACGCCGGGCTCAACCGCCGAGTCCCGGTCAGCGACAGCGCCGCGAGCGCTCCGACGAACGCTCCGACTCCGATCGCGGCGTTGAGATATCCGACGCCGCTCTGGCCGAGGTCGAGCAGGTCGATTGCAGTGACGACGATGAACACCTGGAGAGCGCCGAACATCGTCGTCTGCGCGGTCAACAAGCCCATCATCACCCGAAGGGAAGGGTTCCGGCTCAACGTCGTGAACCCGGCGAGACGCTCGGCCGCGATCGTCCCGGCGTCGAGCTCGCGTCGGGGGCGTTCGGTGTACTGCACGCGGATGAGGAGGACGAACAGGGCGGAAACGACCACCAGCAGCGCCGTGAACGCGAACACGGCGGCTGCGCTCGTGATGCCGAGGAGAACGCCGGCTATGGCCGGCCCGGCGAAGATCGCGACGCTTTCGATTCCGCTCGCGACCGCGTTCGCGGCCGTCAGCTCTTCCGGCGTGCCCGCGAGTGTGGGCGTCAGCGCCGCCTGTGAGGACCGGAAGGGCGTGTTCGCGATCGTCGCGGCGATCGCGAGGACGTAGACGACGTACGGGTCCGCGTCGAGGTACACACCGAGTGCCGCAGCAGCGACGAGCACGACGCGCGTGAGATTCGTGAACAGCAAGACGCGCTCGCGTGGATAACGGTCGCCGAGCATGCCGGCGAACGGCGCGACGAGCGCCGCCGGGATGAGCCGCACGAGGAACACGAGGCCGACGGCCTTCTCGCCACCGACGTCGTACGCGTAGACGGAGACCGCGACGAGGTAGGCGTAGTGGCCGACGATGGACGCCATCCACGCGAGCTCGAGCCACCGAAGGTTCGCGCTCCGCCACACCGATGCGAACGCACGCAGCGAGTCCTTGACCCGCGTCCCGATACGTCCCACCGCGGGAGCATCGCATCGGTTCGTGGCGAATGAAAGGGGTGAGGGAAGATTTCGTGCACCATGAGTGTCTAGTGGGTTGGAATCGCGCGTCGAGCGCCGAACAGGAGGAGCAATCAGATGTCGGACGAGATCCGGACGGACGAAGAGGTCGAGGCTCACGGGAACCCGTTTGCCGAGGGCGGCACGGTTGAGGGCGGCACGGTCGAGGGCGGCACGGTCGAGGCGACACAGGACGACGACGCCGACTTCGAGGCCCACGGGAATCCGTTTGTCGAGGGCAGCGTCGTCGAGGGCAGCGTCGTCGAGGGCGGCACGGTCGAGTAGGTACCTGCTCCCAGAAGTTCTTGAAGAGGCCCGGGATCCCGGGCCTCTTCTCTTGTCTGGGTCGTCCCCTTAGGTTCCGAGCGTCCGCGCGAGATGGTCGAGCAGCTTCAACCCCGCGTCGCGCTGCTCGTCCTCGAGGCCGTCGACCGCGGTCGCGAGACGGGCCACCACCTCGAGTTCGCCACCACTCTCGCCGAGCAGCCGCTCCGCCTGGCGTGCCTTCAGGAGGAGATCGACGGCGATCGCCGCCTGATTCGCGAAGAGCCCCAGAAGCTCCATCTCCTGCAGGCTGAAGAGGGTCTGCTCGGGCCGGTCGAGCACGGAGAGGACGCCGAGCGCGCCTTCCTCGTGCAGGAGAGGGGCGGCCATGAGCCCCTTCGGGACGTAGCCGGTGCCCTCTGCCACGTCACGAGACCAGCGCGGGTCGTTGTGGACGTCCTCGATCACGAGCGGCGTCCGCGTGGCGAGCACCCAGCCGGCGATACCGGTACCCGCGGGGAACCTCGTTCCGAGGAGCGTGTCCTCCCCTTCGCCGACGACTGCCTCGAACACGAGCTCTTCCGTCTCGGCGTCGAGCAAGAGGACCGACGACGCGCGGGCGCCGAAAATCGAGCGAGCCACCTCGACGATGGCCGCGAGGAGCGCCCGGAACGATTCCTCGGAGCCGACGACGCCGGCTGCGACGGCAGCTCTCAGGTCCGGTTGGCGGTCGGTCATGTGTCACCCCCGACGTTGTTCGCAGTGAGGTAGAGGACGTTCTTGAGCTGGAAGGGCGTGAGCTCGGGGTGTTTCGACAGGACCAGCGCGCAGATCGAGGAGATGTGCGGCGTCGCGAAGCTGTTTCCCGAGACCGAGAGCGTACGGCCGCCGAGCCATGGCACCTCGACGTTCACGCCGCGGCCGAAGAACTCGACGGGCGGGCTCGGGTTGTAGAAGAAGGCGAGCGGGTCAGCTTCCTCGTGGCTGCCGACCGAGATGACGGAGGAGAAACGCCACGGGTAGCTCTCGACCGGCATGTTGTGCGCCGACGCGACGAGCACGGTGCGCTTGAAGTACGCGCTGTCGGCGAGCTCGTGGAGCACGTTCGCGAACGGCTTCTTCGTCGTCGAGAGGCTCATGTTGATGATGTCGAAGCCCTGCTCGATGGCGTACCGCAAGCCGCCGAGAAGCACGTTGCCGCTTCCCGTGAAGCTCGAGCCGAGGACGCGAACGCTGGATATCGCCGCCTCCGGAGCGAGTCTGCGGACGATCCCTGCGCACGCCGTGCCGTGACCCGAGACGTCGCCTTCGGCATCGTCCTCCGCGACGACCTTGTCGTCGTCCATCGAGATCACGACTGCGCTCTCGAGCTCTCCGACGAGCGGGTGACTCGCGTCGACGCCGGAGTCGAGGATGCAGACGCGGACGCCCTTCCCGGTCGCGCCTGTCAGCGCCCAGTCCCGCGTGACGCGCTCCGGCCAATGTGCTGCGAGCGAGATCGCGTCGACCGCGTCCTTGGGGAGGCTCCAGGCCGGGAGGGCAGCCTTGCTCGCATCCCAGCTGTGTGCGGTCACGTCCTGCACGGGCGGGACTCTACGACGCCAGAGTCGTCGAGTCCCTCCCGGTCAGTCGGTCAAGCGCTCGCGGATCTCGTCGAGCACACGACGGTGGGGCTCGTAGCCCTCCGCCGCGAGTGCCGTCTCGAGGTCGGCCAGCAATGCATTCCGGAATGCCAGGTCCGCCTCGGCACGCGCGACGATCTCGTCGAGCGTGCGGTGAGCAGCCGGCAGCTCCTGCGCAGCCCGCACCCAGCCCACGGGCGCGGGTCGGAGGATGCGGAGGAGCACACCGAGCCGCTCTTCGTCGTAGATCCGGGTCATCACACACCTAGACGGGGGCTGGCGGGGATTTCTTCCCTCTCGCGCGAGAACGTCACGTCTCCGGCCCGAGTGCGTCTTTCAGCCGGCCGAGACAGCGGGCGATCCGGCTCGCGATGGTGCCCGGTGGGATCTCCAGCTCGTCGGCGATCGTCTTGTAGCTCTGGTCGCGGGCGAAGAAGCGGTCGAGGATGTCCTGGCAGGTATCCGAGAGCCCGGCGAGCGCCTCGCGTACGGCGAACGCTTCCTCGACCTCTCCCAGGTCCGCGGTCTCCTCGTGGGTGAGCACCTCTTCCTCGACGGCCGTCTCGCGGCCGCGACTCGCGAGCACGTCGAGGCACCGACGGCGTGTGAGCTGTGCGATCCACGGACGGACGGCGGAGTCGTCCCGAAGCGTGTCCAGACGTGTGTAGACGCGCGTGAAGACGTCCTGGAAGACGTCCTCGGCCTCCTCGTCGCCCAGGCGGAACCCGCGCACCGCGATGGCGTACACGTAGCGCGAGAAGCGCTCGACGAGCTCGTTCCAGCCGTCCGGGTCGCCGGCACGGCAGAGACGTACGAGCTCGGCGTCCGTCAGTCCGGCGGCCTTGCTCATCGGGTCGTCTCGAGGAGGCGTTCGGCGCTCTCGCGCGCCGTCTGCTCGCTCGCGAGCGCGTTCGCGAGCCGCGGGTCGGAACCGCGGACGCCAAGGTTCACGCGCACGAGATGGGCGGCTGCGGCGGCGCCACCAGCGGCGAGCGCCGCAGCCGCCGCAGCGTCCGCTCGGTAGGTCGCCTCGCAGTTGTCGCCCGTCTCGGCTGCGAGAGTCGCGACGTCCGCGCCCAGCGCCGCGATCTCGAGCGGGACCGACGCGGCCGCTTCGAGCTTCTGTTCGAGCGCGAAGCTTCGTCGCGGATCGTCCCCGTCGGCGGCCTCGGCGTCGCGGAGGGCTGCGAGGGCGGTCTCCCAGGCCCGGCCGTCGGCGCCTGCGAGGTGAACCGCACGCTCGCCGATGGCGTTCGCCTGCGCGACGATCCCGCCTGCTTCCTGCCAGTCGGGAGAACAACGCGCGACCATCGCGACGAGCCGCGCCGCGAACGCGACGGTGAGTGCGGACGCCGAACCGCCGCCCGGCGCGAGGCCGTCGTCCGAGATCCGGTCGAGAAGCTCCTCGAGCCGCAGCGCGAGGTAGTCGTGGCTTGTCAAGGACGCCGAGTCTACGACGGCGCTCGCGCCGTTCCTAGACTCTGCGACTCGATGGTCGTGTATCTGACCGAGTCGGACGTCCAGGCGCTCGTCACGCCGGCCGACGCGGTCGCTGCGATCGAAGCCTGCTTCGTGCGCATGGCCGCGGGAGAGGTCGAGATCGCGCCGCGGCGCAGGCTCCGGCTTCCGGAGGGGGCGTTGGCGGACATGGCCGCGAGCGATGCCGGCCTCGGTCTCGCAGGCGGGAAGCTCTATGCGGCCACCGCGAGGGGAGCGAGCTTTGCCGTCTGCCTCTTCGACGGGAGGTCGTCCGAGCTCGTCGCGGTGCTGGAGGCGAACGCGCTCGGCCAGCTCCGCACGGGCGCGGCCAGCGGCGTTGCCGCTCGCCACCTCGCGAGGACCGGCGCGACGACCCTCGGGGTGATCGGCTGCGGCTACCAGGCGGAGACCCAGGTGGCGTGCATCCGTGCGGCCGTCCCCACGCTCGAGCGCGTCGTCGCGTACTGCAGAACGCCAGAACGGCTCGCGGCGTTCTGTGAGCGCACGGGGGCCGAGGCCGGCGAGAGCCATCGCGACGCGGCCGCCGCGGACGTCGTCGTGACGATCACGAATTCGCGCGACCCGGTGCTCCGTGGAGAGTGGCTCCGCTCGGGAACGCTCGTCGTCGCGGCGGGCGCGAACGTCGTCAGCCGGCGCGAGCTCGACAACGCCGTTCTCGAGCGTGCCGGCTTCGTCTGCTGCGACTGGATCGAGCAGGCGAAGCTCGAGTCGGGAGACCTCGTCGAGCCGATCGCGGCGGGCGTGCTCGACTGGCTCGAGGTGCACGAGCTCCACGAGGTCGTCTCGGGCGAGACGGTCGGCCGGCAGGCGGACGACGACATCGTCGTCTTCAAGTCGAACGGGCTCGCGGCGTGGGACGTCGCCCTCGCGGCGGACGCCGTACGGCGCGCGCGCGAGCGGGGCGTGGGAACGACCGTGTAGGGACGACGCTCGCGTCGCCGGCGAGGAGAGCCTCGCCGCTACGAGATCGAGGCCTTCGCGGCCTCGAGCGTGTCGCCGGAGAAGGACTCGATGAGCTCCGGGCGGTCGAGCAGACGGCGTTGCTGCTCGGCGTTCAGGCGGTTCTGGACGTACTTGTCCTCGAGGATCTCACCGAGCGACCGGCCTCGGTCGTGCTCGCGCACGATGTACCGCGCCACGTGCTCCTCCGCGGAGCCTCGCGAGAACAGGAACGAGAACATGTTCTTGAACCCCGACACGAGACGCGATTGTATCCCGGGGGATGCGCAAGAGCTCACGCGAAGGACGGTATGCGGAGCGGGTGCTCACCGGCGTCGACGACGTGGGCGAGGACGAGCAGATCGTCATCTGGATCGAGCGCCGCGCGGGAGCGGTATGGGTGGTCGGTCGTGCGGTCAATCCGCAGCTGCGCGAGTCGGACGAGCCGCGTGCGGAGGACGTGATCTTCGAGGGCTTCGAGCTGGGCGACGCGCTCGACCGTGCCAACGAGGCGCTCGAGGACGACGTGCGCGTGCTCGAGGAGGACGGTCGTCCGGCCGACCCGCGGCCGTTCACGCGCAAGGAGGTCCTCCCGCTCCTCGAGCGCTGGTTCTTCAATCGCTGACGGAAGGTCGGTGCTAGCGTCCGGCGCCTTGCAGATCCGCGTCGGACACAGTCCAGATCCCGACGACGCGTTCATGTACTGGGCGCTGACGACGGACCTCGTCGACACCCGCGGGCACGAGTTCGAGCAGGTCCTCGGCGACATCCAGACGCTGAACCAGTGGGCGCGTGCAGCTCGTCTGGAGGTGACCGCGATCTCACTCGCGGCGTACCCGTTCGTGCAGGACGACTATGCGCTGCTGCCGCATGGCGCGAGCATCGGCTCGGGTTACGGCCCGATCGTGGTCGCACGCGAGCCGCTGGCGCCGGAGCAGCTCGGCGGTCTCGAGATCGTCGTCCCAGGGACGCTGACCACGTCCTTCCTCGCACTACGACTGGTCGTGGGCGAGCTCCGGTTCCGCGAGATGCCGTTCGACGAGATTCCCGAGGAGGTTGCGTCGGGTCGGGCCGAGGCCGGCCTCCTGATCCACGAGGGGCAGCTCACGTTCGAGGACTTCGGTCTGCAGAAGGTGCTCGACCTCGGTGAGTGGTGGCTCCTCGAGACCGGCCTGCCACTCCCACTCGGCGTGACGGTCGCCCGCCGCGACCTCGGAGAGGACGTCCAGGTCGAGGTCTCGTCGGTGCTCCGCGATGCGATCCAGTGCGGGCTCGACCACCGCGCGGAGGCGCTCGACTACGCCCTCGAGTTCGGGCGCGGGATCGACGCGGCCGTCGCGGATCGCTTCGTGTCCATGTACGTGAACGAGCTCACGCAGGACTACGGCGACGAGGGTCGCAAAGCCGTGACGGAGCTGCTGCGCCGCGGCGAGGCGCTCGGCGCGTTTCCGGACCCCGTTCGGATCGACTGGGTTCGCTAACGTCGCGGGCCGTGGCCCGCGCAGTCGTCCTCTCTGGCGTGCGGACGCCGGTCGGCCGGTACGGCGGCGCGCTCTCGGACGTCCGGCCCGACGATCTCGCGGGCGTCGCGATCGCGGCAGCCGTCGAGCGCTCGGGCGTGGACGGCGAGGCGATCGACGACGTGTACTTCGGCTGCGCGAACCAGGCCGGTGAGGACAACCGAAACGTCGCGCGCATGGCTGCGCTGCTGGCCGGCCTTCCGGAGAGCGTCGCCGGCGTCACGCTGAACCGGTTGTGCGCATCCGGCCTCTCGGCGGTGGTCTCCGCGTGCCATGCGGTCATGGTCGGGGACGCCGACGTCGTCGTCGCGGGTGGTGTGGAGTCGATGAGCCGTGCGCCGTTCGTCACCGCGAAGCCGGACAAGGCGTTTCCGCGTGGTGACCGCACGCTCTGGGACACGACGCTCGGCTGGCGCTTCCCCAATCCTCGTCTGGAGGAGATGTTCCCGCTCGAGTCGATGGGCGAGACGGGCGAGAACGTCGCCGAGCGCTGGAGCGTCTCGCGCGAGGATCAGGACGCGTTCGCGCTCCGCTCGCAGCAGCGGTGGGCGGCCGCGAACTCCGCCGGGCGCTTCGACGACGAGCTCGTTTTCGTCGGCGACCTCACGGTGGACGAGCACCCACGGCCGGAGACGAGCGCCGGCGCGCTTGCAGGTCTGCGTGCGGCGTTCCGAGCAGACGGCACGGTGACCGCCGGCAACGCGAGCGGCATCAACGACGGCGCAGCGGCACTCGTGATCGCGAGCGAGGAGCGTGCCCGGGAGCTCGCGGTTCAGCCGCTCGGGACGTTCGTCGCATCGGCGGTCGCAGGCGTCGATCCGCGCGTGATGGGGATCGGGCCGGTTCCGGCCGTCCGGAAACTGCTCGCCCGCGCCGGAATCGAGGCTGCCGACGTCGACCTCGTCGAGCTGAACGAGGCGTTCGCGTCCCAGAGCCTCGCCGTCGTTCGGGAGCTCGGACTCGACGAGGAGAAGGTCAACGTGAACGGCGGCGCGATCGCGCTCGGCCACCCGCTCGGGATGAGCGGCGCGCGCCTCGTCGTCTCGCTCCTCCACGAGCTTCGCCGACGCGACGGGCACTACGGGCTGGCGACGTTGTGCGTCGGCGTCGGCCAGGGCGTCGCCGCGCTCTTCGAGCGCACCTCCTAGGGACGCGGGCCGGACAGGTCCGCCCTCTACGCGGCGGCGAAGGCGCGCTCGCGCCTCGGGCTCAGCCAGACCTGCTGGCCACGCCAGAACCCCCCGTCGGCGAACTGGTCGCGCGTCATGAGCGCGACGATCTCCGAGCCACGCGCGTCGTGGAGCTCGACCTTGACGTCCCGTCCGAGGACGGTGACGCGGACGATCATGGCCTCGAGGGCGCCCTCGGCCGGCTCGGCCCCGAGGTCGAGGTCGTGCGGCCGGACGAGGACGTCGCCGATCGGCTGAGCGTCTCCGACGAACGTCATGACGAACTCGGTCGCCGGCTCGTCGTACAGCTCGCGCGGGTTGCCCACCTGCTCCAGGCGCCCGTGGTTGATGACGGCGATCTGATCGGAGATCTCCATCGCCTCCTCCTGGTCGTGCGTCACGAAGACGGTCGTGACGTGGACGACGTCGTGCAGCTGGCGCAGCCAGTCGCGCAGCTCCGCGCGGACGCGCGCATCGAGCGCTCCGAACGGCTCGTCCAGGAGCAGGACCTGCGGCTCCGGAGCGAGCGCGCGGGCGAGGCCCATGCGCTGTCGCTGGCCGCCGGAGAGTTGGGCGGGGTAGCGATCCCCGAAGTTCTGAAGCTGGACCAGGTTGAGGAGCTCGTCGACGCGCGCGGTGATCTCCGCCTTCGGGCGTTTCCGCACCTTCAGGCCGAAGGCGACGTTCTCGCGCACCGTCATGTGCTTGAAGGCCGCGTAGTGCTGGAACACGAAGCCGACATTCCGCTTCTGCGGCTGGAGCGCGGTCGCGTCGTTACCCGAAAGGAGAATCTGGCCCTCGTCCGGCGTCTCGAGCCCGGCGACGATCCGGAGCAGGGTGGACTTGCCCGAGCCGCTCGGCCCGAGGAGAGCGGTGAGCGATCCGCTCTCGACCTCGAGCGACACGTCGTCGACGGCGACGAAGTCGCCGAATCGCTTGGAGACGTTGTGGACGTGGATCGACATCGAGTGCGCTTCCTCCTGATTCGAGTGGCGTAGGTCGCGAGAGTCTCGCTGAAGTCTCTGCTATTGTCGAGCACCTTCGTAATGTCGACTAAGCATATAGACAATCTCAAGAAGGAGGATCTGCAGTGAGATCACGCCGCATTCGTGCGTTCTCGGTGGCCGTGGCCGCGCTCTCCGTCCTGCTGCTCGCACTCGTTGGAGCCGCGCCGGCGGCGAAGAAGGACGTCACGCTCAACCTCGTGGCGTACTCGACGCCACGGCCGGTGCTCACGAAGCTGATCTCGGAGTACCAGAAGACCCCGAACGGCGACGGCGTCACGATCAGGGCGTCCTACGGTCCGTCCTCGGCTCAGGGGCAGGCGGTGGCCAACGGGCTGCCTGCCGACGGCGTGATCCTCAACACGGGCAACGACATGAACGATCTCGCCGACAAGGGGCTCATCAGCAAGAAGTGGGACAAGCAGAGCTACTCGGGCGTCGTCTGGAACTCGGTCGTCGTGTTCGGGCTGCGCGACGGCAATCCGAAGAAGATCAAGTCGTGGAGCGACGTGACCCGGCCGGGAGTCGGCGTCGTCACGGTCAACCCGTTCACGGGCGGGATCGCGAAGTGGAACATCCTCGCCTCCTACGTCGCCCAGCGAAAGACCGGGCAGACGGACAAGAAGGCGATCGCGTGGCTGCAGGAGTTCTACAAGAACAACGTGGTGGCGCAGGAGTCGTCCGGATCGAACGCGACGAACGCCTTTCTCGCAGGCAGGGGCGACGTCCTCCTGACGTTCGAGAGCGAGGCGATCAACGGGAAGATCCCCTACGTCATCCCGAAGCAGACGATGCTGATCGACGTCTACATCGCCGGCATCGAGAAGAGCTCGAACAAGGCCGAGTGGAACAAGTTCTCGCGCTGGCTGAAGACCTACCCGGCGCAGAAGATCCTCGCCGAGAACGGCTACCGCCCCGTCGACAAACGGGCGCTCCAGGAGGCTCGCAAGTCGTTCCCGGTCAGGCCCGGCGAGACGAAGATCACGAGCAAGCTGCTCGGCGGCTGGCGCGCCGTCGACAAGAAGTGGTTCGACCCGTCGAAGAGCATCATGCAGCGGATCGAGCAGTCGATCGGAGTCCCCACTGGCTAGCACTGTGACCGAGGCGCCGGGGCTCCCGGCGCCCGCACGGCCACGCAGGGAGAGAGCCTCGTCGGCTCTCTCCCTGCAGGTGGGCTTCGTCACGGCGTACCTGCTCGTCATCGTCGTGCTGCCCATCGCAGCCGTTGTGTGGAAGTCCACCGGGAACGGCTGGTCGGGCTTCTGGTCCGTCGTCTCCTCCCCGCAGGCCGTCTCGGCGCTGAAGCTGAGCGTGGTCGCCGCGACGCTCGCCGTGCTCACGACCGCGGTGTTCGGGACGCTCATCGCCTGGGTCCTGGTGCGCGACTCGTTCCGGGGAAAGAGCGTCGTGAACGCCATCATCGACCTGCCGTTCGCGTTGCCCACGATCGTGGCAGGGCTGGTGCTGATGGCCCTCTATGGACCGCGAACGCCGATCGACGTCACGATCGGAGGGATCAGCTTCGACGCGAACGTGACGTTCACGCGCGGCGCCGTCTACGTCGCGCTCCTGTTCGTGACCCTCCCCTTCGTCGTCCGCGCGGTTCAGCCCGTCCTCATCGAGCTCGACCAGGAGCTCGAGGACGCCGCGAAGTCGCTCGGCGCGGGCGACTTCACGACGTTCCGCCGCGTGATCCTGCCGGCCATCCTGCCCGGGATCCTGTCCGGCGTCGCGATGGCGTTCGCACGCGCGATCGGGGAGATCGGCGCGATCATCCTCATCACGGGCAACCTTCCGTTCAAGACCGAGGTTGCGTCCGTCTACCTCTTCCACCGCATCGAGCAGGATCCCGAGGGCTCGGCGGCGGTCGCCACGGTGCTTCTCCTCATCTCGTTCGTCGTGCTGCTCGGAATCGGCGGCCTGCGCTTCTTCGTCACGAGGCACGAGCGTGCGTAGGCTCTCGTTGCGGCTCGTCGCGCTGGGTTACCTGGGTCTCATCCTCGTCGGGCCGCTGGCGATGATGGTGGTGCGCACGGCCGAGGACTTGGACGGCGCCTGGGCGGCGATCTCGGCCCCGGAGACGCTCGAGGCCTTCAAGCTCACGCTCTTCGTGGCAGCGATCGCCGTCGTGGTCAACACGGTCTTCGGGATCGTCTGCGCGCTCGTGATCGTTCGCGGCAACATCCCCGGTCGCGGTCTCCTGAACGCGTTCGTCGACCTACCACTTGCCCTCTCGCCCGTGATCGTCGGCTTTTCGCTCGTCGTCCTCTACGGCGTGAACGGGTGGTTCGGCTGGTTCCAGCGAAACGGATACGAGATCCTCTTCGCCACGCCGTCAATCGTCCTGGTGACGGTCTTCGTCACTCTGCCTTTCGTCGCGCGTGAGGTCGTACCGACGCTCCGCGAGATCGGCACCGACCAGGAGCAGGCCGCCCGCACGCTCGGGGCGTCCGGGTGGCAGACCTTCTGGCGCATCACACTCCCCGCGATCCGCTGGGCCGTCGTCTACGGGGTGGTGCTCACCGCAGCGCGCGCGATCGGAGAGTTCGGGGCGGTCGCGGTGGTGTCGGGGAACATCGTGGGCGAGACGCAGACGGCGACGCTTCGCGTCGAGGACGCCTACCAGTTCGCGTACGGGAACTACGCCCCGGCCTACGGCATCTCGTTCGTGTTGGCGGCGACGGCGATCCTCATCCTCGTCGCGATGATCTTTCTCCAGCCGAAGGAAGACAGGCGCTGAGCGGACCTCCGCGCGCCGTGCCGTACGCTGGCGCGGACCAGGAGATTCGATGAGGGAGGCTCTGCGTGTGGGTTTCGCGACGGACTGACTACGCGACGAGGGCGATCCTCGCCCTCTCGCTCGAGGGCGGCGGGCCGTTGAAGCTCGAGGAGCTCGCACGCCGGACGGCCGTGCCGCAGTCGGTGCTCGAGCAGGTCATGCCCACGATGCGCACGGCGGGTGTCGTGCGCTCCGAGCGCGGTCCCTCGGGCGGCTACCGGCTGAACAAGGACCCGGCGGAGATCACGCTCGAGCGCATCGTGCGCCTCTTCCAGGGGCCGCTCGCTCCCATCAGTTGCGCGACGCGGCACAACCCCGAGCCGTGCCCGATGATGGTCGGCTGCACGTTGCGCGACGTGTGGGAGGAGGTACGCGACGCCACCATCACGCTCCTCGGAGGCGTCACCTTCGCGGATCTGGCCGAGCGCGCCGGCGGGCCGTGGGTCGACCCGGCGCTGATCGCACCCGTGCCCAACCCGGCGACCGCCGGGTAGGTTTCGAACCGGATGGCCGTCGCAGCCGACCGGGAGTACGGGCTCTTCATCGGGGGCGAGCCCACCGAGCCCGCATCGGGCGAGATCCGGGAGCTGATCCAGCCCGCGACGGGCGAGCCGCTCGCGCGAGCGGCGCTCGCCGGCGAGGCCGACGTCGACCGGGCCGTGGAGGCCGCGAGGGCGGCGGTCGACGGCGACTGGGGCCGCACACCGGGAACCGAGCGCTCGCGCCTGCTGCACGCCCTCGCGGACGCGATCCAGTCGAACCGCGCCGAGCTGGCGGAGCTCGAGTCTCGCAACGTCGGCAAGGCGATCTCCTCCGTGAAGGCGGAGCTCCACCAGGCCGTCGAGAACTTCCGCTTCTACGGCTCGGCGATCGCGACGATCGCCGGTCGCTCGAATCCGATCGGCGGCTCGCTCCTCTTCTACTCGCTCAAGGAGCCGGTCGGGGTGGCAGCGCAGATCGTGCCCTGGAACTACCCGCTGATGATGGCGACCTGGAAGCTCGCCCCCGCGCTGGCCGCCGGGTGCTCGGTCGTCCTGAAGCCCGACCCGCAGACGCCGCTGACGGCGATCCGGCTGGCGGAGCTGGCGACCGAAGTGGGCTTCCCCGCTGGCGCCATCAACGTCGTGCCCGGGGACGGGCCGACGACGGGCGCGTACCTCGTGCGTCATCCTGGAGTCGACAAGGTCGCGTTCACCGGCTCGACCCGGACGGGCGGCGAGATCATGCGGCTCGCCTCCGATCCGGTGAAGCGGGTGACGCTGGAGCTCGGCGGCAAGAGTCCGAACCTCGTGTTCGCGGACGCCGACCTCGCGAGCGCCCTCCCCTCGTCGGCGTGGTCGATCTTCTACGCGGCCGGGCAGAGCTGCGAGGCGCGCTCGCGAATGCTCGTCGAGAAGCCGCTGTACGACGAGGCCGTCGCGCGAATGGCCGATTTCGCGGGTGGGATCAAGGTCGGCGACCCGCTCGACGCGGAGACCCAGATGGGCTCGCTGATCTCGACGGCGCACCGCGACCGCGTCCACGGCTTCGTCGAGCGTGCGGGCGACGCCGAGATCGTCGCGGGGGGCGCGGTGCCCGACGGCGCCGGGGCGTTCTATCCGCCGACGGTGGTCGCGGCCACGAACGAGTCGGAGATCGCGCAGGAGGAGGTCTTCGGGCCGGTCGTGACGCTCATCCCCTTCGAGGACGAGAAGGACGCCATTCGCATCGCGAACGACGTCCGGTACGGCCTCATGGCGACGATCTGGACCGGCGACCCCGCACGCGGCCATCGCATCGCGTCGCGCATCAAGGCGGGAACGGTCGGGATCAACATGCCGTACACGGCGTTTCCCGGGATCCCGTTCGGCGGCTACAAGCAGTCCGGATTCGGACGCGAGCTTGCGCTGGAGACGCTCGACCTCTACCTCGAGACGAAGAGCGTCGTCGTGTCGACCGGCGCGCGGCCGATCAACCCGTTCGGGCTCTGAGCGACCTTCCGGAGATGCTCGGCGAGATCGGCGGCACGCCGGTCGTCCGCCTCACGCGACTCGTCGAGCCGGGCATGGCCGAGGTGTGGGTGAAGGTCGAGTCGGTCAATCCGACAGGCTCGTACAAGGACCGCATGGCGCTCGCGATGATCGAGGGCGCGGAGCGCGACGGTCGCCTGCAGCCGGGGCAGACCGTCGTCGAGTACACGGGCGGCAGCACCGGATCCTCACTCGCGTACGTGTGCGCGCTGAAGGGCTACCCGCTGCGCATCGTCACGTCGGACGCGTTCGCCCTCGAGAAGCGGCGCACGATCGAGGCGTTCGGCGCGCAGATCGACCTCGTCTCGAGCCCGGAGGGGATCACGCCCGACCTCATCCCGCGGATGATGGAGCGAGCCCAAGAGATCGTCGCCGAGACGGGTGGCTTCGCGACCGATCAGTTCCGAAACCACGACATGACCAACGGCTACGCCGAGCTGGGCCGCGAGCTCGTCGAGCAGCTCGAAGGCCGCATCGACGCCTTCTGCACGTACGTCGGGACGGCCGGCTGCTTCCTCGGCGTGACGCGAGCCCTCCGCGCCTCCCTGCCCGACGTCCTCCGCGTCGGCGTCGAGCCTGCCGAGTCGGCGGTGCTCTCCGGCGGCGAGGCCGGGACGCACCGGATCGAGGGTGGAGGCATCGGCTTCTGGCCGCCGCTCCTCTCCCCCGAGGACCTCGACGAGGTGCACGTCGTTGCGACGGCCGACGCGTTCGCGACGGCTCGCCGCGCAGCCTCGGAGGAGGGGCTCTGGTCCGGCCCGTCGACCGGCGCGAACCTGACCGCGGCGCTCGAGCTGGCCCGCCGGCTGGGACCCGGGGCGCGCGTCGCGACGACGCTCGTCGACTCGGGCATGAAGTACCTCGCGGGCGAGCTCTACTCGGCCGCCTGACGCGGCCCATGCGCTACCGCTGGACGGTCCTCTTCGCCGGGACGTTCGCACAGACGTCGTTCTCGGCACTCGCCATCGGGCTGCCGGTCCTGGTGCCGACGCTGCGCGAGGAGTACGGCCTCACGCTCGGACAGGTCGGCGTCGTGCTCGGCGCCGAGTGGGTCGGCGCTCTCGTGACGATGCTTCCGTGGGGGATAGCCGCGGACCGCTTCGGCGAGCGCATCGTCCTCGTGCTCGGTCTGGGCGCGTGCTCCGTGCTGCTGGCCGCCGCCGCCCATGCTCCCGACTACGGGTCGCTGGTCGTGCTGCTGGCGCTCGCCGGGGGCGCCGGTGCGAGCGTCAACTCCGCGAGCGGCCGGGCCGTCATGCAGTGGTTCGCGACGAGG
This sequence comes from Gaiellaceae bacterium, assembly GCA_036274755.1. Lineage (GTDB taxonomy): Bacteria > Actinomycetota > Thermoleophilia > Gaiellales > Gaiellaceae > GMQP-bins7. The sequence continues at coordinate 5,336 of DASUFC010000120.1, read as the reverse complement.
GAGCGGGGACTTGCGCTCGGCGTCCGGCAGACAGCCGTGCCCCTCGGCGGCCTCGTTGCCGCGGTGGTCGTGCCGCAGATCGTGTCGCCCGGAGACGCGACGAACGGCCTGCTCTTCTTCGCCGGCCTCTGCGCGATCGGCGCGCTGGTCGGTGGCCTCTTCATCCGGAGCCGGGAATCCGAGACGCACGAGCTCGAGGCGGCGACCCTCGCCCGCACCCTGCGCGACGGCAGGCTCTGGCGGCTGTCCCTCGGCAGCGGCATCTACGTCTACTCGCAGATCGCGATCATCGGATTCGGGGTCGTCTTCCTGCACGACGAGCACGGCATGTCACAGGGGGCGGCGGCGCTCGTCATCGCCGCGGCTCAGGTGCTGGCCGTCGGCATCCGGATCGGAACGGGGCGCTGGTCCGACGTCGTGGGCTCACGGATCGGCCCGCTGCGGCAGGTCGGGGTCGTCGTCGCGATCGGCGTTGCGCTCGTCGCCCTGTTGTCGTCCGGCCCGCTGTGGCTGCTCGTGCCCGCGCTCGCCGTTGCGGGCGGCCTGTCGATGGGCTGGAACGCTCTCGCGTTCGCCGCGGCTGCCGAGCTCGCGGGGGCCGCGAGGAGCGGGGCGGCGATCGGCTTCCAGCAGTCGGCGCTCGCGGGCATCGGGGTGGTCGCGCCGATCGTCTTCGCCGCATCCGTCTCGGAGACCTCGTGGGCGCTCTCGTTCCTGCTCGCCGCACTCGTGCCGCTCGCAGGCAGGTTCGTGCTGCGCTCGCTGCGCGCTCACTGAGATGGGTAATGCCCGATCTCGCGCATCCGGATGCGCGATCCGGCGCGTGCAGGCCGCTTCCGCTCCAGGCAAGGCCGCTTCGCGACCTCACCTGAAGTGTGTGCTTCGCGACGGGAGAGCGGCACCGAGGCTTCGAGCCTCGCCACCACTCTCCCGCCGCGCCCGGCAGCGGCCGGCTCGCGCCCCGGGGCGGCGATCTCGCGGCATCAGCCATCTAGTCTCCGCGCGTGCGGATCTTCGAGCGGCTCGACGCGCTGTACGCGATCGGCGGTGGTTCCGGCGCCAACCGACCGCATCCGTCGGCAGCGGAGGACGAGGCATTCGAGCTGGCGGCCGGCTGGCTGCGCGACGCCGGGCTTGCGGTGGAGTCCGACCGGCACGGGAACCTGCTCGGCCGCTCGGAGCGCACGACCGAGGTCTGGGCGGGCTCCCATCTCGACTCGGTCCCGCAGGGCGGGCGGTTCGACGGAGCGCTCGGGGTCGTGGCGGCGATCGAGGCGGTCGCGCGTGTCGGCGCGGGCTCGATCGTCGTGTTCCGCGGTGAGGAGGTCGGATGCGTCGGGAGTCGTGCGCTCGTCGCGAGCGGGGACGAGCTTCCCGTGGCGTTCCTCGAGCTGCACATCGAGCAGGGGCCGGTGCTCGCGTCCGCGGATGCGCCTCTCGGCGTCGTGACCGGGATCGTCGGCTATGCCCGCGGTGAGCTCGTCGTCGAAGGACGCGCCGGCCACGCGGGGACGACCCCGATGGAGGGCCGCGAGGACGCGCTGGTCGGGGCCGCGGCAGAGATCACACGCGTTCGCGACGCCGCGCTCGGGATCCCCGGGGCGGTGGCGACGATCGGTCGCGTCGAGGTCGAGCCGGGAGGCGCGAACGTCATCCCCTCGCGCGTGCGCCTGAGTCTGGACGCGCGTGCGCCCGATGCCGAACGGCTGGACCTGCTCGTGGCGGCCGTCGGCTTCGAGCCCGACTATCGCGTCGAGCCCGCCGTGTTCGCCGGTCGCGTGCCGGATGCGTTTCGGGCGGCGGTTGCGGCTCGATCGCTCCCCGGCGTCGACCTCGCGTCGGGAGCCGGCCACGACGCCGGCATCCTCGCCTCGGCGGGTGTCGACGCGGGGATGCTGTTCGTGCGCAGCCTGAACGGCGGCGTGAGCCACTCGCCCGACGAGCTGTCGTCCGACGAGGACGTGCTGCTCGGGGTCGACGCCTTCGCCGACGCGCTCGAGCGCGTTACGTCTCGCTGAACGAGATGTCCTGGGCGCCTTCCCAGAGCATCCGCCGTCCGAGCTCGCGCAGGTTCTCGTTCCCGGAGACGATCGTCGCGAAGTGGTTCCCCGCGAGCGCTCCCGCCTTGCTCGCGAAGGCGACGTAGCCGTACGCGAGGAGAAGCTCGGTCTCGCTGACGCCGCCGGGGTAGAAAATCAGCTCACCGGGGCTGGGGTAGCTCGTCGCGTTCTCCGGCCCGATGCCGACGTCGAGGTCGCCCATCGGGATCCACCCGCCCTCGCCCGACCAGCGGACGTGGATGATCTTCGATTCGAGCGGGAGCATGCGGCGGAACGCCGCGACCGTGTCCGGTGCTGCGTCCTCCTCCAAACGCGCGGTGAAGTCGAGCCCGCTGGCCGTGATCCGGAGCACGCGAGGAGCCTAGACGGTCGGCTCCAGCCGCATGGTCACGTCGACGTCGGTCTGCGCCACGGGGACGAAGCCGAAGTAGGCACGCTGCCCGGCGTCGTCCCAGCCGAAGGTCGTCTCGAGGCACGGGCCGATCGCGACGCGGTTCAGCTCGGCGACGAAGTCCCGGCGGTCCTGAGCGGTGACCGGCCTGAGCGTCCAACCACCCGGGCTCACGTGCTCAGCGCGTGCTCGCGATCCACGCGCCGAGCAGCTGCCGCTCCTCGTCGGTGATGCCGGTCGCGTTGCCGGGCGGCATGGCCTTCGTCTGCACGGCCTGGCGCTCGATGTCGTCGGCGCGCGTCTCGATCTGCTCGCGTGTCTCGAACCGGATCCCGAGCGGTGCCGATGCGCCGGAGTGGCACGGGACGCAGCGCGCGGTCAGCACCGCCTGCGCCTGCGCGAACGTCGGAGCCGCGCCCGTTGCCGGTGCGCTTTCGTCCGGCTGCAGCCAGAGGGCGAGACCCACGACCGCGACGGCCGCAACGGCCGGGATCCACCAGACGCGTCTCCCGGCATGCCAGCGGGCGAAGAAGACGCGAAGCAGCGCCGTCAGCACGGCGATCACCACGAACACGAGCCACGCATCGTCGGCGCCGAAGACGAACGCGAAGTGCCCTGCCAGCATGGCGAAGAGCACCGGCAGCGTGAGGTAGTTGTTGTGGATCGAGCGGTTCTTCGCCTCGAGGAGCGGAGCTGCGTCCGGCTCCCGCTTCTCCTCCATCGCGGCCACGAGCTTGCGGTGGGCCGGGATGATCACGAAGAAGACGTTCGCGGCCATGATCGTCCCGAGCATCACGCCGACCTGGAGGTACGCGGCCCGCGCCGAGAAGAGCTGTCCTGCACCCCAGGCCGCCAGCGCGACGAGCGCGACTCCGACAACGACGAGCGCGGTCTGGCTCCGCCGCCCGAGCGTCCGGCAGAGCACGTCGTATGCGATCCACGCGAGCGCGATCCCGGCGAGGCTGATCCCGATCGCGGCGGATGTCGAGATGTCCGCCACGGACGGGTCGACGAGCCGCGCTCCCGCGTCCGTGTAGTAGAGGACGACGAACAGCGCGAAGCCCGAAAGCCAGGTCGTGTACGCCTCCCACTTGAACCAGTGGAGAGGCTCGGGCATCTCGGGCGGCGCGAGCCGGTACTTCTGCGAGTGGTAGAGGCCGCCACCGTGGACGCCCCAGTACTCGCCGGCGACGCCTGCTTCGGTGTCCTCGTTCCGCTTCGGCCGGCGCAGCGCGAGATCGAGCCGGACGAAGTAGAAGGACGCGCCGATCCACGCGATCCCGGCGATCACGTGCAGCATCCGGAGAAGGACGTCGAGGACGTCTCTCAGGTACGGATCCATCGATCCCTCGCGATGGCCACGAGCTCGTGGCAGCCCGTGTCGAGCTCCTCCTCGCGCGTGCGGCGGCAGCGCGCGCGCAGCACCTCCACGATCTCGTCCTTCGGCCTGCCGTTCACGAACACGACGAAGCGAAAGCCGAACCTGCGCTCGTAGACGGCGTTCAACGCCGCGAGGTCTGCGATCACGCACGGATCGACGGTCGAGCCCTGCTCCGCGGCGGACCGCGCCGAGAGCCCCGACTGCTGGCCGATCGCGGGATGCGCGGCGAGCGCCTCGACCTTCTCCTCCTCCGTCAGCTCCGACAGCACCTTGTCCGCGCGGCCGAGCGGGTCGTCGATCTCCGCGAGCCGTTCGACGAGCCGTGTCCGCCCCTCGAAGAGCTCGGCGAGCTCGTCGACCGTCAGCTTCCGCGGTAGCTCGCGCACCCGAACGGCGAAAAGAGGAGCGGGACGTGGTAGTGGCCGTCGTGCAGCGCGACCTCGAGCTCGACTCGCGTGAAGAACGGAGAGGGCGGCCAGAAGACGATCGCGTATCGGCCGGGCTCGAGGTCGCGGGCCAGGTCGCCGATGCGTCCGTCGCCGTCCGTCTCGCCCGACGCCACCACGCTCTGCTCCCGAGCCAGCTCGACCCGGACGCCGGCAGCCGGCTTTCCCAGCGACGTGTCGAGCACGTGCGTCGAGACGGAGATGCTCATGGCTCGAATCTTCGCGCCTGCACCCGCTGGTCGCGGGCGATCTCGTCCTCGTCGGCGTTGACGAGGCTGCGTTCGCGGACGACGTCCTCGCCCTCCACGACGAGCCGTTCGACTCGATGTGGCGCCGACAGGACGATGCCCGCGACGGGGTCGGCCGCGCCGCCGAGCTCGAGCCCGGACGTGCTCCACACGGCGAGGTCGGCGCGCTTCCCGGCCTCGAGCGAGCCGATGTCATCGCGACCGAGAACCGAGGCACCGCCCCGTGTCCCCAGCCGCAGCGCCTCGCGCGTGGTCAGCGCGCCCGGGCCGTTGCGCCCGCGCGCGACGAGAAGCGCCTGCTTGACTTCGAACAGGAGGTCGCTGCGCTCGTTCGAGGCGGAGCCGTCGACGCCGAGCCCGACCCTCACCCCTGTGTCGAGGAAGTCGCGCACCGGAGCGACACCCGCTCCGAGTCGGAGGTTCGAGGTGGGGCAGTGGGCCACGCCCGTTCGTGAGCCGGCGAAGTCGGCGGTGTCGTCCGCGGAGAGATGCACGCAGTGCGCGCACCAGACGTCGGCCCCGAGCCAGTCGAGGTCCGCGAGGTACTCGACGGGCGTCGCGCCGTAGAGCTCCCTGCAGTAGGCGTCCTCCTCGACCGTCTCTGCAAGGTGCGTGTGGAGCACGAGACCGAGGCGCCGGGCGAGCTGAGCTGACTCGGTCATCAGCCGTTTGGTCACGGAGAAGGGAGAACACGGTGCGATTGCGATCTGCACCCGTGCGCCGGGGCCGGGCTCGTGGAGCTCGGCCACGAGCCGCTCGGTGTCGGCGAGCACGGAGTCCACGTCCTCGACCAGCTCGTCCGGAGGCAAG